>JBKJQR010000084.1:0-10671 GCA_046593895.1 Gemmatimonadaceae bacterium
CAATCGACTGATTCAGCAGCTGTTCGTGGAGCACGCACGCGGCGCTGAAGCCGACGCTCGCTTGAAGACCGGGACCGCCGAACCGACCATCGGGCATTAGGTGGAGCGGTCGGGCGATGGTACATTTCCTGCGCCGAAAACGCGCATGAAGCCCGCCGCTGAGAACGACGGCAAGATAGTCGGCGAACGTCAGCCCATACGGGCGAACGATGCGTCCGCGCCGATGCGCGAGGGGCGGGAAGAGCGACCCGCCTCTCAGGGCGCGGCAAGGCGGCCGGCGGCACGGCAGATCGATTGCTCGGGTCGCGATGAGGCGCGGAATGCGCCGCGATCGCCGTCGCCGCGCGCGGGCGGAAAGAATCCGCGCAGTGGCGGACGCGGACGCGGAAGCTGAACGCACGGCAGGCGAAGCTCGATGGGCGGAAAGCAATCGCTTTCCGCCCATTTTACATTTGTCCACCCCCGCGCATCGACGATGGCGATCGAAATGTCGAATTGCCGAAGACAAGAATCGGCGACTAACTTGGACGCATGACCGACGTCGTCTCTCTCGCCGCGGAGCTTCTCGCGATCGCATCGACCACCGGCGAAGAGCGCGGTGCGGTCGATTTCGTAGCGCGCTGGCTGGTCACGCGCGGATGGAACGTGCACGTACAAGAGGTCTCGAAGGGCCGCTCCAACGTCTGGGCGTCGCGCAGCGGCGGCGGTGTTACACTTTCGACGCACCTCGACACGGTTCCGCCTTACGTTGCGCCGCGGCTGGACGGAGACCTGCTCTATGGCCGCGGTGCGTGCGACGCGAAGGGAATCGCCGCCGCGATGATGGCCGCGGCCGACCGCCTCGTACAATCGGGCGAAGAGCGCGTGGACCTGCTGATGGTGGTCGGCGAGGAAAAGGGCTCGGACGGGGCGCGCGCAGCCAACCGCCTGCCGGCGACCAGTCGCTACCTCGTCAATGGCGAGCCGACCGAGAGCAAGCTGGCCAGCGGCGCGAAGGGCTCGCAGCGCGTGATGGTCCGGACGCGCGGCAAGCCGGCGCATTCGGCCTATCCGCACCTCGGCGAATCGGCGATCGAGCCGATGCTCGCTCTCCTGCCGACCGTCAAGTCGCTGCCCATGCCTAACGATCCGCTGCTCGGCGAGACCACGGTCAACATCGGCGTGATCCGCGCGGGGAGCGAAGCGAACATCATTCCCGAGCATGCCGAAGCGGAGCTGATGTTCCGCCTCGTCAGTGACGTCGCGCCGCTGCGAACCGCGCTCGCAAAATGGGCGAAGGGGAAGGCGGAACTGGAATATGGGTCGCACATCCCGATGCAGAAATTCCACACGATTCCGGGATTCGACATCGCGCCGGTCGCGTACACCTCGGACATCCCCCTGCTCGGCCGGTGGGGGACGCCGCTGCTGTTCGGGCCGGGCTCGATTCACGTCGCGCATACCCCGGACGAGCACATCTCGGTGATCGAGCTGCGCGCGGCGGTGGACGCCTACGAGCGCATTACCCGAACACTGCTCGCGACGTGACGAGGCGACGAAGGGTCGCCGTACTCGGGGCGACCGGTGCCGTCGGCCAGGCGTTCATCCGATTGCTCGACGGACATCCGTGGTTCGAGCTGGCCGAGCTCGCGGCATCGGAGCGATCGGTCGGCAAACGTTATGGCGAGGCGGCCCGCTGGCTCGGCGGCGAACTCCCGGAAGGTGTTGCCGGGATGCCGGTGCTCGCCTGCGACCCGTCAGCTGTGTCCGCAGAGATTGTTTTCTCGGCGCTCGACTCGAGCGTCGCCGGAGACGCCGAGGTCGCGTTCGCGCGCGCCGGCCGTACCGTCGTGAGCAATGCAAAGAATCATCGGATGGATCCCGACGTTCCACTGGTGATTGCCGAAGTCAATCCGGACCATCTGGCGCTGATCGACGTGCAGCGCGCACGACGTGGCTGGCCCGGCGCGATCGTCACGAACGGGAACTGCTCGACGATCACCCTCGTTTCGGCGGTCGCGCCACTGCACCGCGCGTTCGGGATCCGGCGGATGGTCGTCGTGACGATGCAGGCGCTGTCGGGCGCCGGGTATCCCGGCGTTCCCTCGCTCGACGCGTTAGGCAACGTCATCCCCTTCATTCGCGACGAGGAAGAAAAGATCGAGGAGGAGACGGCCAAGTTCCTCGGTTCGCTCGTCGGGACAGAAGTTCGGTCGGCAGCGACCGTGGTGGCAGCGCAGACGAACCGCGTCCCGGTGGAGAACGGTCACACCGTTTGCGTCTCGCTCGAGCTCGAACAGAAAGCAACGCCCGAGGAGGCGCGCGCTGCGCTGCGCGCATGGCGTGGCGCCGACGAGGCGCGCGGACTGCCGACGTCCCCCGAGCGGCCGGTCATCCTGCGCGACGAGGCCGACAGGCCGCAGCCGCGGCGCGACGTCGGTGCGGGTGGCGGAATGTCGACCGTTGTCGGTCGGGTGCGCGCGGATCCGGTGCTCGGGTTGCGGCTCGTCGCGATGGCGCACAACGTGATTCGCGGCGCGGCGGGCGCCGCCGTCCAGAACGCCGAATTGCTCGTCGCAACGGGGCGACTCGGTCCCGCGTGATCATCGTCAAGTTCGGCGGAACGTCAGTCGCCGACGCAGCGGCCATCGAGCGGGCGACGGAGATCGTTCGCGGCCGTCTCGATCGTGAGCCGATCGTCGTTGTATCCGCGCTGTCGGGGACGACCAACACGCTGCTCGCCCTCGCTGAACAGGCGGCGCGCGGCCAGCTGATCGGTGCGCTGCGCGCGGTCGAAGCGCTGCGCGAGCGGCACCTGTCACAGGCGGCGTTGCTCGCCGGCGAGGCACCCGACGCCGACGAGCTGTACGCCGACCTCGGCGCGATGTTCGACGAACTGGCGCATCTCGCCGAGGCACTGTCGGTGCTTGGCGATCTCACGCCGCGCAGCAAGGACGCGATTGCAGCAATCGGCGAGCGGCTCTCGTCGCAACTCGTCGTCGCCGCGATGCGTCGCGCCGGATTGCCGGCCGACCATGTCGACGCGCGCGAGGTGATGATCACCGACGCAACGTTCTGCCGCGCGGAACCGCTGACGGACATCATTGCGGACGAAGCGCGCGGCCGCCTGTTGCCGCTCGTGCGCCAAGGGCGCGTGCCCGTGCTCGGTGGCTTCATCGGCGCGACTCGGCTCGGCATCACGACGACGCTCGGTCGCGGAGGCTCAGACTACAGCGCGGCACTATTCGGCGCAGCGTTAGGCGCGGACGCGATCGAGATCTGGACCGACGTTGACGGGATGCTGACCGCGGACCCCCGTGTCGTCACGGGGGTTCGCCTGATCGAGCAGATCCGGTTCGACGAGGCATCGGAGCTGGCCTCGTTCGGCGCAAAGGTGCTGCACCCGAGCACGATCGTCCCGGCAGTGGAGCGGGGTATCCCGGTCTGGATCTTCAACTCGCGCAACCCGGACGGCCGCGGCACGCGCATCACGCACGAAGCGCCACGGCGCGCCGTCAGCGCGATCGCCTCGCGGGGCGGTATCGTGCTCCTCCAGGTGCGGACGGCGCGGATGCTCCACGCGGCTGGCTTTCTGCGCCGGTTCTTCGACGTGTTCGAACGCCATGGCGTGTCGGTTGACGTCGTCGCGACGTCGGAAGTGTCGGTGTCGGTAACGATCGACGAGAGCGAGGAGCTCGACGAGCTGCTCGTCGGACTGCGCGAGCTGGGCGACGTCACGATCGCCCGGGGGAAGGGAGTGCTGGCGGTCGTTGGCGCGGGGATCGGTGACGGTGGTGAAGCGATGGGCAAGGCGTTAGGCGCCTTGGCGGGGATTCGTGTGCACCTCGTCTCGCTGAGTGCGGCCGGGATCAACCTCAGCGTCGTCGTCGATGAATCCGAGACGGCCCCGGCGATGTGCCGCCTCCACGATGCGTTCTTTGGCGGCGAGGTGACACTGTCATGACGACCGCAGCGACCGCTCCGCGGCTGGCGATTGTCGGCGACGGCAAGATGGGCCGCACGATCGTGCAGCTCGCGCCGGAGCGCGGGTTCACGGTCTGCGCCCTGGTTGCGGCACGTCACAACGACGGCGGCCGCGGTATCACGCCGGGCGGATTGAATGGCGCACAGATCGCGATCGAGTTCACCGAGCCGGCCGCGGCGGCCGCGAACGTCGAAGCGGCGCTTCGCGCCGGCGTCCCGATCGTGTGCGGGACGACGGGATGGTACGATCAGTTGCCGCGCCTCCGGGCGCTGACTACGGAACTCGGCGGCGCGCTGTTCGCCGCGCCAAATTTCTCGGTCGGCGTTGCCGTGTTTGCGCGGATCGCTGAGCGAGCGGCCGTCGCGCTCGCGCCACTCGCCGCATTCGACGCACACGTCATCGAGACGCACCACAGCGCGAAGAAGGACGCACCGTCGGGAACCGGCGCGATGCTGCGCGACGTGATCGCGACGAAACTCGGCCGCGACGTCGCAGTGACGAGCGTCCGCACCGGGAGTGTTCCGGGCACGCACGAGTTGGTATTCGATGCACCGTTTGAGCAGATCCGGCTGACACACGAGGCGCGCGACCGGCGGGTCTTCGCTGACGGCGCGCTGCTCGCCGCCCGCTGGTTGATCGGACGCACCGGCGTCTTCGACATGGACGACCTTCTGGACTCGCTCATCCCATGATGCCTAACGCCTGGCTCGGCTGTGGCACCGCGCTGGTCACGCCGTTTCGCAGCGGAGGCGCGATCGACGAACGCGCCCTGCGCGACCTCGTCGACTGGCAGATCGACGAGGGGATCCATTTCCTCGTGCCCTGCGGATCGACGGGCGAGGCGGCGACGATGACCATCGTCGAGCATCGACGGGTGGTCGAGATCGTCGTCGAGCAGGCAGCCCATCGCGTTCCGGTCGTTGCCGGCGCCGGTTCGAACGACACGCAGAAGGCCATCGAGCTGTCGCGCGAAATGAAGGCAGCGGGCGCGGACATGCTGCTGCACGTCTCGCCGATGTACAACAAGCCGCCGCAACGCGGAATCGTGGCGCACTTCCGGGCGATCGCTGACGCAGTGGATCTGCCGGTGATCATTTACAACGTTCCCGGCCGGACGGGGAGCAACATCGAGGCAGCGACGACGCTCGCGCTTGCCGCGCATTCGCGCATCGTCGCGGTGAAGGAGGCGAGCGGAGATCTGAGGCAGATCGGCGACGTGATTCATGGCGCGCCGACAGGGTTTCAGGTGCTGTCCGGGGACGACGCGCTCACGCTTGCCGTGATGTCGGCTGGCGGGACAGGAATCATCTCGGTCGTTTCGAACATGGCGCCGAAGCGCATGGCGCGCCTGACGGAGCTCTGCGCGGCGGGTGACTTCAACGCAGCGCGCGCCGAGCACTACGCGCTGGCGCCGTTGATGAATGCGGCCTTCGTCGAGTCGAATCCGATTCCGGCCAAGGCTGCGTTGTCGATGATGGGCAAGATGGAAAGCGTGACACGTTTGCCACTCGTACCGCTCGATGACAAGCATCTGCCCGCGCTGCGACGCGCGCTGCAGGCCGCGGGCGCGCTCGCATGAGTCCCTCCCACGCGCAGCTCGAGCGGGAGATCGACCGCTGGGCTGCCACGCCCACCGGGCAGGATATCCCGGCAAGCGCGAACGACGTGATCGACGCGGTACTGGATGCGCTCGAGACTGGCGAATTGCGCGCGGCGCGGCGCGATTCGGCCGGTGCGTGGAGTGCGGTGCCGTGGGTGAAGCGGGCGATTCTCCTCGCTTTCCGTACGTCGCCCGTCGTCTCGCTGCCGATGGACACCGCATTTGGCTTCACCGACAAGCGATCGATGCCGCCGCGGGCGTTTCGGCCGGAGGACGGAGTGCGGCTCGTTCCCGGCGGGTCGGCCGTCAGGCGCGGCGCGCACCTCGCGGCCGGTGTTGTCTGCATGCCGCCGATGTACGTGAACGTCGGGGCGTGGGTGGGGGCTGGTACGATGATCGATTCGCACGCCCTCGTCGGATCGTGCGCGCAGATCGGGGCGCGCGTGCATCTCTCGGCCGCTGCGCAGATCGGGGGAGTGCTCGAGCCGGTGAACGCCGCGCCAGTGGTCATCGAGGACGGAGTGATGGTCGGCGGGAATTGCGGCGTCTACGAAGGGACCGTCGTCAGGCAGGGTGCGGTGCTCGGCGCGGGTGTGATTCTCACGCGGGGAACTCCGGTCTACGATCTCGTCCGGCAGGTCGTGTACCGGGGGGGCGCCGCACATCCGCTCGAGATTCCCGAAAACGCCGTCGTCGTTCCGGGGGCTCGTCGGATCAACGCGGAATGGGAGAGCGCGGAAGGGCTTTCACTGCAGACGCCCGTCATCGTCAAGTATCGTGACGACAAGACCGACGTCGCCACGGCGTTGGAGCAATGGCTGCGCTGAGTATCGCCGGTGAAGTCCGGGTACCGGGAGACAAGTCGATCTCCCACCGTGCGCTGATGCTTGCCACGTTAGGCAGCGGACAGTCGCGCGTCCGAGGCATCCTCCGCAGCGCCGACGTCGAGTCGACGGCCGCGGTACTGCGAGCGTTAGGGGCGAACGTCCCGGCGTTGAGCAGCGACATCACGGTCAGCGGCCGCGGACTGCGTGGGCTGCGCGAGGCAACGTCAGCGCTCGACTGCGGGAACAGCGGCACGACGACGCGGCTGATGGCTGGCATCTGCGCGGGCCACGCCTTCACGTCGCGCTTCATCGGTGATGCGAGCCTGTCGCGCCGCCCAATGCGGCGCGTCGCGCGGCCGCTCGAAGCGATGGGTGCCAGCGTCGAACTCGCTGGCGACGGGCTGCCGATGACGATACGCGGCGGCGCGCTGCGCGCGGTCGACTGGCGCAGCGAGAAGTCGAGCGCCCAGATCAAGAGCGCGATCCTGCTCGCCGCGCTGGTTGGCGGCGTCGAGGCGACGGTGCACGAGCCGGAAGCGTCGCGCGACCACAGCGAGCGCATGCTCCGCGCGTTAGGCGTGGTGGTCGAGACCCGCGGCGTCGCCGTCACGATCCACCCGTCCACGGCAATCGCCCCGCTCGACGTCGCCGTGCCGGGCGATCCGTCGTCAGCCGCGTTCTTCGCCGCGCTCGCGGTGCTGTCCGGCCGCGGCGAGCTTCGCCTTCCCGGTGTCGGGCTCAATCCGACACGGATTGGTTTCTTTCGCGCACTGCAGCGAATGGGCGCGAGCGTGCGCTTCGACGACGTGCGCGACGAGGGCGGTGAGCCGGTGGGCACGATCGTCGCGGCGGCGAGTGGCGGCGTGCTGGCGGGGGTGGCAGTCGGCGGCAACGAGATCCCGACGATGATCGACGAACTGCCGATGCTCGCCTGCGTCGCCTCCCGGTCGGAGGGTACGACAGAGATTACCGGTGCTGCCGAGCTGCGCGTCAAGGAGAGCGACCGGATCGCCGCCGTCGTCGCCAACCTCCGCGCGTTAGGCGGGGACGCCGAGGAGCTGCCGGATGGGATGCGCGTGACCGGTAGCGATAAGCCGCTCCGCGGGCGGGTGATCACCCATGGTGATCACCGGCTGGCGATGGCATTCGGCATCCTGGCCACGCTGCCGGGCAATGAAATCACGATCGATGACCCCGATTGCGCGATCGTCTCGTTTCCGGGCTTCTGGAGCCAGCTCGCCGCGGTCACCGGTGGTGAGCGCCCGCACCGCAATCAGGCGCCCGCGGCGTAGATTCGGCGCATGCACGAGTTGACTTCCGGGGCGGCCGCGGCAGGGCAGGATGCCCAGCGCACGATCGTGGTCGCGATCGACGGACCGGCCGCGTCGGGCAAATCATCGACGGCGCAATGGGTCGCCGAGAAACTCGGCTTCCGTCATGTGGACAGCGGCTCGCTCTACCGCGCGGTGACAGCGGCACGCCTTCGCGCGGGCGGGTCGCCGGATGAATGGTCGGAGGCGTCGGTCCTCGCGGTCGCGCGCCAGGTGTCGTTGCGGCCGACGGAGCGCGGATTCGTCCCGCTCATTCGCGGCGAGCCCGCCGACGGCGAGATCCGTGGCGGCGAAGTGACGCGCGAAGTGTCGCGCACCGCCCGGATGCTCACCGTGCGCGACTGGGTCAACGGCGAGGTGCGCCGGGTAGCCACTGGCCACGATGTCGTGGTCGACGGACGCGACATCGGCACCGTCGTGTTCCCCGAAGCGCAGCTGAAGATCTTCCTGGTCGCCGATCCGTGGGAGCGCGCCACGCGGCGGCTCGTGCAGCGGCTGTCGCGGAGGCCGACCGACGCCGAGATCGCCGAAGAGACGGAGCGTCTCGTCCAGCGCGACGCGCGCGATTCGATGCAGACGATACAGGCTCGCGACGCGATCCTGATCGATACCACGTACCTGACGCAGGCGGATCAGGTCGAGCGGATCGTGGCGCTGGCGAAGGGGGTCGGGAAGAGGGATAGAACCAGCCACGAGGCGGGGGACGGGGGAACAGAACTGCCATGAGGCATGTTGCAGGGGCAGGAGGCAGGAGACGTTAGGCAGGGGCAGTCGGCGGGAGACGAAATACAGGATGCACGGGGCAGGAGGCATGCGGCAGGAGGCACGCGGCAGGTGGCGAGGGGGCGGGCTAGACGATCCGCTTGGTCACGTTCAGTGCAACGCCTTTGCGCTCGTTCTGGATCATGCGCAGGAGGAGCTGCCTGACGCGGGAGAGATAGGTCAGGCGGTCTTCGATGATCGTAGCGTCAAAGACATCGGCTGCCGTTGTATACCAGCTCTTTGCCTCATTCGCCGAACCGAGCGCGTACTCGTAGTACCTGATTCGGTCGCGCCGTGACTGGCGCGAGTAGCCTTCGGCGATGTTGGCGGAGATCGATCCCGCTGCGCGCACCAGTTGGGGCGCGACGTGTGTGAACCGCGCGTCCCGTATCGCCAAGAGCGCGTCGCGCGCTGCGACCGTTGCGATGTACGCGCCAATCTGGAATGCGCGCACCTTCCAGACTGCCTCGCTGCGCAGTGCACTCGGAGCCGTCGCGATCCATTCTTCGAGGTCCATGGGCGGAGTGTAGTCCGCGCGCTCGGGGCCGCCGTAATCGAAGTCGCGCGCCGAGTGCGAAAAGGCACGCAAGTCGGTAGCGTCAGCGTTGCGCCCCTGTCTCCTGCCTCATGCCTCCTGCCCCTGCCGCATGCCTCATGGCCACGCAGGTACCCTGTCTCGTGCCTCATGTCTCCTGCCCCTGCTGCATGCCGCGTGGCCCGGCAGTCTCTCTATCTCCAGCCCGCACCGTTGATCTCTAACGTGCGCTCGCCCCTCAACTTGCGTCCCGCCGCCGAAGCATCTACTTTCAATGGTTCTAGCCGCCCGCACCCGCGCGCGGCCCTTCCCTCATTTTCTGCCTCGACGCGGCGAGGTTACCTCCGCGTATCAGGAGCTTTTTGATCGGTATGCCCGAACTCGACACCACTTCAACCGGCGGGACGATCACGCAGGAGAAGCGCGACCTGCAGCGCGAGAAGCGTGACGCGCAGCGCGCGCAGCTCCGCCCATTGATCAATCGCCGCCCCGAGCTCTACGACGAGGACGACTACTCATCCGACGAATACGACCGGATGATGGAGCTGTACAACGGCACGCTCGCGTCGATCGACGAGGGCGAGATCGTCAAATCGCGAGTGCTCGACATTCGCGACAACATGGTCGTGCTCGACATCGGCTTCAAGTCCGAAGGGACGATTCCCCTCGAAGAATTCAAGGATCACCCCGACCTCAAGATTGGTGACGAGGTCGAAGTGCTGCTCGAGCATCTCGAGGATCAGGAAGGATCGGTCGTCCTCTCGAAGAAGAAAGCGGACTTCATGCGCGTGTGGGAGCGCATCCGTGTCGCCTACGAGAGCGATCAGCCAGTCGAGGGAACGCTCGTCAAGAAGATCAAGGGTGGTGTCGTCGTCGACCTGATGGGCGTCGACGCATTCCTCCCCGGCTCGCAGATCGCATTGCGTCGCGTGCCGAACATCGACGAACTGCTCGGGCAGAAGTACGAGTTCAAGATCATCAAGCTCAACAAGCGTCGCCGCAACATCGTCGTGTCGCGCCGCGTGATTCTCGAGGCAGAGCGGGCAGGGAAGCGCGAGAAGCTGATGAAGGAGCTCCAGAAGGACCAGGTGCGGAAGGGCGTGGTCAAGAACATCACGGACTTCGGCGCCTTCATCGACCTCGGTGGCGTGGACGGCCTGCTCCACATCACCGACATGTCGTGGGGCCGCATCTCGCATCCGAGCGAGATGGTGCAGATCGGCATGGAGCTCGAGATCAAGGTGCTCGACATCGATTGGGAGCGCGAGCGCATCTCCCTCGGTCTCAAGCAGCTGCAGAACTACCCGTGGAAGGACGTCGCCGCGAAGTACCCGGTCGGTACGCGCGTCAACGGCAAGGTCGTGTCGATCACGAACTACGGCGCGTTCATCGAGCTCGAGCCGGGCATCGAAGGCCTGGTGCACATCAGCGAGATGAGCTGGACGCGCAACGTCCGCCATCCGAGCAAGATCGTATCGATCGGAGAAGCGATCGAGGCGGTGGTGCTCAAGGTCGACGAGAGCGAGGAGAAGATCTCACTCGGCATGAAGCAGACCGAGCAGGATCCGTGGGTCATCCTGCCGCTCAAGTACCCGGTCGGCACGCGCATCAACGGCAAGGTGCGCAACCTCACGAGCTTTGGCGCATTCGTG
>JBKJQR010000101.1:0-6357 GCA_046593895.1 Gemmatimonadaceae bacterium
GCTCGAGCTCGTCGTCGCTCGGCTGCGGCGGCGGCGGCGGCGGCTCGTCCGCCGGGATCCGCACGTGCCGGTAGAACTCGAACCCGGTGCCGGCCGGAATCAGCCGGCCCATCGTCACGTTCTCCTTCAGGCCGCGCAGCTTGCTCCTTAGCCAGCAGCGAAACAGAATCCCTGCTAAAGTGTCCTATCTTTCGACACGATCTGTGCTCGTCTCCCCGTGGCATGGCAGTCGCGCATCGATGCGTTCTCAGTCTATCGAGTGGTCTGGCGGTATTGACAACGATGACAGGTGGCGACGGCATTGTCATGATTGACTCTTCCGTCGAATCGCGGCGCGCTCCCGGCCAGGCGCGCGTGGTGGAGGTCCTGATGAACAAAGCTCGATTCGGCGCCGTTGTACTCACTCTCATGTTCCTGCTCGTCGCAGGAGTTCCCCGCGCGTCGGCACAGTTTGACACGGCCACCGTCGTCGGCACCGTGAAGGACAAGTCTGGCGCGTCAGTGCCGAACGCCAAAGTCACGCTGACGAACACCGAAACCGGTGTGTCGGTCGGCCGAACCTCGAACGGGGAAGGCAATTACGAGTTCGTGTCCGTGCGAGCGGGCCTCTACCTGGTCTCGGCGGAGAAGGACGGGTTCTCCCTGGCGCTGCTGGACAACCTCCGCGTGCAAGTCGGCGCCAGAGTTCGCGCCGATCTGCAGCTCGAAGTGGGCGCGCTGACGGAGGAAATCAAGGTCACCGCCGAGGCGAAACTCGTCGAAACCGACAACAGCCAGCGCAGTCAGGTGCTGTCGACGGTGCAGATTCAGCAACTCCCGCTGAATGGCCGCTCGTACTCGGCGCTGGCGCTGCTGTCGACCGGCGTCCGCCGGTCGTCAATCGCCGCCGGACGTGAAGGGTCGTTCAACGTCAACGGCCTTCGCAGCACCATGAACAACTTCCTGCTGGATGGCCTCGACAATAACGCCTACGCGACCAGCAACCAGGGATTCTCGAATCAGATCATGCAGCCGCCTCCGGACGCCGTCGCAGAAGTGCAGATCATCACCAACAACGAGAGCGCCGAGTATGGGCACTCCGCCGGCGCGACGATGAACGTGGCGTACCGAAGCGGCACCAATCAGCTGCATGGCGGCGCCTGGGAGTTCTTTCGAAACACGGCGCTCAATTCGAGCACCTACTTCGCGCCGCCGGGCGGGCAGAAAGCGACGCTCGAATACAACCAGTTTGGCGGCGTGCTTGGCGGTCCCATTCTTCGCAACCGCATGTTCTTCTTCGGAGACTATGAAGGGCTACGGCAGGAGACGGGCGGCGTGAGCTTCGCGACCATTCCGACCAGGGAGCAGCGCCAGGGCACGTTTCCGATCGATGTGCGCGATCCGCGGACCGGAACACTGTATCTCGCGGGCACGGCGCTGCCGATGACGCAGTTTGCTCGGAGAGTGCTCGGCGATCTTCCTGATCCGACCGTGGCCAGCACAGCCAATAATTACGCGGTTCAGCGATTCGCGAACAGCCCGCAGAACAAGGCAGGTGGCAAGCTCGATTTGCAGGCCACCGAGCGCCTGCGTCTGTTTGGCCGTTTCAGCTGGCGAAACGCCGACAGCCGCAGCGAGACGGCGTTGCCGCTCCCGACCGGCCCTGGTGCCGGCATCACCTACTCGAACACGAGGCAACTCGCGCTTGGTGCCACGTACGTGCCGAGCGCCCAGTCCGTTCTGGAGGTTCGCTTTGGCTGGTCGCGATTGCGCGGATGGTCAGGGCAGGCGAACCTCGGGACTGCGAGCGCGCTGTCGGCGTACGGGATCCCGGGGCTTCCCGACGACGCGCGAGTAGCCGGCGGGCTGCCAAGCCAGATCATCGCCGGCTACACGAGCTGGGGACGTGGAACCGCGAGCCCGCAGTGGCAGTTCCCGTCGACGTGGAATCCGAAGGTGAACTACACGTGGCTCCGCGGCCGCCAGTCGTTGAAGGTCGGCTACGAGTTGATTCACATGGCCCAGGAGGTACAGGACATCAATCCGCTGTACGGCAGCAATACCTACGCGGGTCAGTTCACGCGTCCGCCCGGGGCTGGTGCCAACAATCTGTACAACATCAGCGATTTCATGTTCGGTCTCCGCTCGCAGTACGACCTCACGAATGTCGTGATCGCCAACCTGCGACGGGATCTGCACTTTCCGTATGTTCAGGACGACATTCGGGTCAACGATCAGCTGACACTGAACCTCGGCCTCCGCTACGAATACGCGACGGCGTTCTGGGAACAGGACAACAACGCTTCGAATTTCGACCCGGCGACCAAATCGATGGTCAGGGCGTCCGACGCCGACCGTTACCTCGTCGATCCCGACCGCAATAATTTCGGTCCGCGGCTCGGGTTCGCCTACACGCCCTTCGCGAAGACCGCGATTCGCGGCGGCTATGGCGTCAGCTATACGCATTTCAACCGCACCGGTTCCGCGGACGTGTTGACCTACAATCCGCCGCAGACCATCGTGGCGGTCGTCGCGCAGACCCCGTCGGATCCAGGCTTCCTCCCGGCCGAGGCCGGTTTCCCGGCAGGCATCACGGATTCGTCGAAGTTCAATCCGCGGACAACCAACGTGCTCTACCAGCCCCGCGATTTCGGGTCGGCGCGGACTCAGAGTTGGTTCGTGTCGTACGCTCGCGAGTTCGGACCGGGCATGTTGATTGACGTGGCCTACGTCGGCAACAGCAGCAACGACCTCGCGATGATCGCCAACTACAACCAGGCCGTGCCGAACAACGCGGCGGGTACCATTCCGCTCGCCCAGCGGCAGCGCCCGATTCCCGAGTACGGCGATATCACCTACATCTTCAATGGTGGTCGCGCGCAATACCACGGCGTGCAGACGAAGTACGAGTGGCGGATGGGCGCCTCGGTGCGCGTTCTGAACTCGCTAAGCCTGTCGCAGGCGAAGGACAACAGCTCGCAGTCGCTGGAGTTCGCGTCGGGCGCATCGCCCGCCCCCCAGGACATCAACAACCTCGACTCGGAATGGGGTCTCAGCAGCTATCACCAGCCGTACAACAACACGACGAGTTTCATCTGGACGCTGCCGTTCGGTCGCGGGCAGCGATGGGGCAGTTCGATGGGGCCCGCACTGGATCTGCTGCTCGGTGGCTGGCAAGTGTCTGGCGTCAACACCGTCACGCCAGGCGAACAGGTCAACTTTACCTATACGCCTTCGGCGGCATTCAGCGTTTCGAGCATCCGCGATTCGTGGCGTGGCGCCAACAACTATCGGCCCAACGTCACGTGCGACCCGTACGCGCCGGCGGGCCAACAGTCGATCACCAACTGGTTCAACAACTCCTGCGTGTCCGTGCCCACCGATCCGAGCCAGCCGTTCGGAAACGCGGAACGCAACAGCGTTCGTGGTCCCGGCTTCTGGCAGTTCGATCTCGCGGGCGTCAAGCAGCTGCCCCTTCGGGGAAGATCTCGTCTCGAGCTACGCGTGGAGGCGTACAACCTGCTCAATCGCGTGAACTTCCTGGCGCCGAACGCGAACCGCAGCCTGCCGACGTTCGGCACCATCACGAGCACGTATGCGCCGCGGCAGGTCCAATTGGGCGCCAAAGTGAGCTGGTAGGGTAGCGGTTCCCTCGGGATTCGTGCTCGTTCAACGCTTCCGCGCGAGGTCAACGATGAATGGTCGCAAGACGTGGTTGGCGTGTGGATACGCGGCTGGCGCGTTAGGTTGCGCACTGGCGTTGGCGAGCCATGTGCAGGTGAATGGGGCCGGTTCCGCAGGCGTCGCCGGCGGAGAATTCGTCGTCGAACCGGCCACACTCATCAATCTGGGATTCGAGTGGTACATCGACGGCGACGACAACCGCAACGCGACCGTGGACGTGTCGTATCGCAAAGCCGGGCAGAGCAGCTGGAGCAGTGGGCTTCCTCTTCTCCGGCTGCAGGCCGAGCGGATCAAGCAGGGACAGCAGATCGACGTCACCGTGCCGAACATGTTTGCCGGCAGCATCCTGGATCTGGAGCCTGACACTGAGTACGAAGCGCAATTCGTCCTCAAAGATCCTGACGGCGTTTCAGGCGAGTCGCGCAAATCAGTCAGGGTGACAACGCGCCCCGAGCCGCAGCCAGCCGTCGGTGGTCGCGACTATCACGTCTATCCCCACGGATTCAAAGGACAAAGAACCGAGCCGTCATTCGAAGGGTTGATGTGTGCTTACAACCTGACGTGTGCCGGAACGGACTGGGCCACCGCTGGCCGGCCGCGCGTCAAGCCTGGGGACGTGATCGTGGTGCACGCCGGCCTCTACAAATACAACCGGATGGAGTACACCAACGATCCGTCGGTAAACCGCACGGTGCCGCTCGATGGCACCTACTACCTCACCGCCGACGGTACGCCGGAGCGGCCGATTGCGATCAAGGCCGCGGGCGACGGCGAAGTGATTTTCGACGGCGCCGGCAATTTCGCGCTGTTCGATGTGCGCGCGGCGGACTACACGTACTTCGAAGGCATCACGTTCCGCAATTCGGACTACGGCATTCTGGCCGGCACCCAGTTTTTGCTCGGAGCAAAGGGGCTGACCGTGAAGCACTGCCGGTTCGAGGACGTCGGTGCCGGCGTCTGGACGAACGATTCACGGTCGAGCAACTTCTATATCGCCGACAATACCTTCATCGGCCGTGACGATCCGGATCACCTGATCGGCTGGTCGGGGAATTTCTGGCTTCCCTTCAACGGTGTGGAGGGGCAGAAGTTTCCTCCGGTGATGGCCTCCTACGTCGCCGTCAAGGTCTACGGGCCAGGCCACGTCGTCGCGTACAACTATGTGGCCAACTTCCACGACGGCATCGACATCGAAACCTACGGCAATCCGGACGGATCCGCCGCCGAGGGTGGGCCGGCCTATCCGCCGAAAGAATTCCGCGATCGGCGCCCGGTGGCGATTGACTTCTATAACAACGTGATGACGAATTTTCATGACAATCCCTTCGAGGCTGACGGAGGGATGCACAACGTTCGGGTGATGCGGAACGTGATGATCAATTCCGCGTCGCACGCGTTCTGTACTCAGCCGTCAATCGGCGGGCCGACGTACTGGATTCGGAATATCGGCTATCACATGCCCGGCGGCTCGACGCGTCTCACGGGCGGGTCGGCGGGAGTGCTCTTCTACAACAACACGATCTTGTCCGAGACGACGGCGGTGAGCGCGTCGAACGTGCACTGGCGGAACAACCTGATCATGGGAGAGAACAGCACGCCTGCCGTGTTCACCGTCAACACGCTGACCACCTACAGCTCGTCGGACTACAACGGTTTTCGTCCGAATCCCGGCGCGCCGTACTCGTTTGCGTGGAATTCCCCCCCGCAGGGTGTGCTGACCGATTACAGCGCTCTGCAGGCGCCCGGCCGCTCGAAGCTCGAGACGCGACAGTTTTCGACCCTCGCGGAGTTCGCCAAGGCGACGGGAAACGACGCGCACAGCGTTGTGATCGACTACGACACCTTCGTCAACGTCCCGGCACTCGACGCCCAGAACCGCTCGCTCGTTCAGAAGGTCTACCGGGTCGAAGCCTTCGACTTCCGACTGAAGGCTGGCAGCGCAGCGATTGATAAAGGCGTCGCTCTGCCGAACGTGACGACGGACGTCTCGGGCAGCGCGCCCGATTTGGGTGCGCTCGAATTCGGCAAGCCCGTGCCGCACTACGGCCCGCGCGCCCAATGAAGGCCGGGCCGCCTCGGACGATCCTCCCCTGGCCCACCAGGTGCGCGGCGCGCTCAGCCGGCCGAAGCCGGACACTGGACACTTGGCAGGCCTGAAGGCCTGCGCTACGACCGATCCGGCGGCTGTGCGGTTCTGCGGGCTCTGCGTTGAGCGTCGGGACAAAGAAAAAGGGCGACAGTCTTTCGACCATCGCCCTATCGAATGTCAGATTTCTGAGGTCAGATTTCTGAGTTCTGAGTTCTGAGTTCTATTCCCCGAGGTCCCCCGTCCGCGGCCCGAGGGCCTCTTCCGGCTCGACGAAGTACTCCATGTCGCGTTCCAGCTCGAGCTCGTCGTCGCTCGGCTGCGGCAGCGCCGGCGGCGGCGGCGGCTCGTCCGCCGGGATCCGCACGTGCCGGTAGAACTCGAACCCGGTGCCCGCCGGAATCAACCGGCCCATCGTGACGTTTTCCTTGAGGCCGCGCAGGTGATCGACCTTGCCGGAAATCGACGCTTCGGTCAGCACGCGCGTCGTCTCCTGGAACGACGCCGCCGAGATGAACGAGTCGGTCGAGAGCGACGCCTTGGTGATGCCGAGCAGCAGCGGCCGGCCCTGCGCCGGGCGACCCTCCGCCCTGATCACGCGCTCGTTC
>JBKJQR010000145.1:0-5722 GCA_046593895.1 Gemmatimonadaceae bacterium
GTCGTCGCTCGGCATCAGTGGGGTAAAGGCGTCGTCGCTGAGCGGGGCTGCGAACATCGTCCTCCAGGTTCCCGGAATGATCGCCGCGAAGCCGTACCTGATCGGCGGGGTCGGCGACTATCGCATGAAGCTCGACGTTCCCGGCTTCGGTAACAGCACCGAGACCAAGTTCGGCTACAACGTCGGCGGTGGCGTCAACTTCGGCCTCGGCACGCTGGCGACCATGGTCGAAGCGCGCTACATCACCGTCAACACGTCGGGTGGTACGACCCACTTCGTGCCGGTGACATTCGGTATCATGTTCTAGGAGTGCCTCGCCGGCGGGCGCGCACGACGCGCCCGTCCGTCGTCCCGCCGCGCGCCGCCCGGAGTCTCCGGACGGCGCGCGGTGTATCCGGGGTGAAGCTCTGAGGACCGCCTACGACCTCAATGCGATGACCAATGTCGGCGTCCCACTGTCACCTCTGGCGATCGCTGGCACGCCGGGCAGTGGCTACGCGGTCAGGAGCCGGCGATGATGGTGAAATCAGCGGAGCGCGTGCGCTGATCGAACGCCCCGCCTGCGCTCGTGCTGAACGGCGCGCTGAAGTTAGGCAGAAGACGGCGGGCGCACGCATGTGGCTATCAGTTCGGGTAGTTCAGACAGCACTCGCCTGGTGACGATCAGAGCACGATGTCGCCACCTGAATCGTCTCGTGATCGGGCGCTCGTCGGGCGCGGAATCTTCGCGGCGTCGGTTGCGCCTGGTGCGGGACCGAGGGCGATGGTGAGAACACCGTCACTGTTCGTCGCTGACGACGCGGTGAAAACATCGATGTCAGCGGCTCGCTGCGCAGCGATGGCGGGACGTGCGGCCTCGCGATTGCATTTACCGTCCCTGCCTCTAACGAGTGGAGCAACTCATGGCTGACAATGCAGAACGACCATCACCGGCCCTCGGCTTCGGTTACGAAGTGCAGTCCGGCGACTCGCTGAGCAAGATCGCGAAACATGTCTATGGCGATGAATCGCGCTGGAAGGAGATCTGGGAAGCGAACAAGGCGGCGATCCCGAATCCGGACCATATTCACCCCGGACAGCAGCTGTCGATGCCGCCGCGCTAGTCGCGGCGCACGCTGAACGATGCGACGCGTTGACGCTCGGTGTCGAGCGTCAACGCGTCGCTTTCGTGCATCCAGTAGTTGACGCCTTGCGGCGCGAGGCGAAATTACACGATGCCTACCGACGTGATCGATGTACGAAGGCTCGTCAAGCAGTATGGTGATTTTGTCGCGGTCCGCGACCTCTCGTTCACCGTCGCCCCGGGTGAGGTGCTCGGACTCGTCGGGCCTAACGGTGCGGGCAAGACCAGCACCCTGCACTCACTGGCTGGCATCGTGCGGCCGACGTCGGGCCAGATCCGGATCGCCGGCCACGACATCGTTGCCGATCCCGTCCCCGCGAAGCGCGCACTCGCCTTCGTCCCCGACGAGCCGCAGCTCTTCGAGTACATGACGGTGGACGACCACCTCACCTTCGTCGCCCGTCTCTACGGCGTGGCCGACGCCGCGCAGCGCATCGAGCCGCTGCTCACGGAACTGGATCTCGCTGACAAGCGCAGCGCGCTCCCCGCCGAATTGTCGCGCGGGATGCGCCAGAAGCTCGCCATCGCCTGCGCCTTTCTCCATCAGCCATCGGCCCTCCTCCTCGACGAGCCGCTGACCGGACTCGACCCGTTAGGCATCCGCCGCATGAAGGCCGCGATCCTCTCCCGTGCCCGCGCCGGCACCGCAGTGATCCTCAGCTCGCACCTTCTCCACCTCGTCGAGGAGCTGTGCACGCGGATCCTCATCATCCAGGGCGGGCAGTGCATGGTGCTCGGCACGATCGCCGAGATCGCGGCCAGCCGCCCTGATCTCGAGGGCCGCGGCCTCGAGGAACTGTTCCTCGCGATCACCGGCCAGGACACCCCCGACGCATCGGGCGCCGGAATCGCCGGTCGGTGAGTACCGGCAGCGCCGATCGCGACGGCTTCCCGGGCACACCGGGCGGGTCGCGCGCCGACATCGTCGGAGCGTTGTCGTTTCTCGTGATCCGTTCGGCGCGCAACCGGTTCCGCGTCCAGCTGCGCCGACTGAAGAACGTGCGCTACGTGCTCGGCATGCTCTTTCTCGTTGCGTACTTCGCCATGGTCGTCCGCCCCGATCGGCTCTTGAGAATACCGCAGAATGGGATGACCGCGGCGCCGACCGCGCTGCTCGGGGCGAGTATGTTGGCGATCTCCGCCCTCGGCCTCACGCTGCTTGCCATCTACTGGTGGACGTTCGGCTCCAAGCTGATGCCGGTCGCGCTCTCGCGCGCCGAGTCGCGGCTGCTCCTGCCGGCGCCACTGTCGCGCAACCAGCTCATCCTCTTCAAGCTCGTCCGCGCGAGCCTGGCGACACTGATCAGCGCCATCATCCTGTCGGTCGTCAGCCGGCGGGCGAGCGGTGTGCTGCCCTTCCCCCTGCGTGCGTTCACCTACTTCGTGATGTTCGGGACGTTCCAGCTTCACCAGCTCGGTGCGACGCTGACGCGGAGTGGAGGCAAGCCCGTCGGCGCGAAGCTGGGGAGTCGCGGCTGGATGATTGGCGGCGCCGTGGTCGCGGTGATCGTCGCCGCCATCGCAACGAGCCTGATGCCCGTCTGGCCGTCGGTGATCGGGGCGGCGTCGGTCAGCGATGGGGCCGATCGGGTGCGCGCTGCGCTCTACAGCGCGCCGGCGATCTTTGTCATCGCGCCGGCCCGCGCCGTCGTCGCACCGTTAGGCGCGGAGAGCATGGACGCGTGGATCCGCGCGATTCCGGTCGCGATCGCCATCTGGCTGCTGCACATCCCGTGGATCCTCCTCAACCGGACCCCGTTCGAGGAGGCCGCGGTCGCCGCCGGGGAGCGCCGTGAAGCGCTGCGTGTCGCGATGCGCTCCCAGCGGGCGAGTGGAGGCCGAGGCATCGGGGCGTTGATCGCCGCCCGGGCGGCGCTGGGGAAGAAGACTTTCGTCGAGCGAAAGACCTGGTTGCCGCTGCCGTCGAGCGGGCCGGCGTGGGTCGCTGTCGCCTGGAAGAATTTCATCCCGACAATTCGCCAGTTGCGCTGGGCGACCGTCGCGTTAGGCAGCGGAGGTGCGCTGCTCATCGGTGGCCTGGTCGGCTATGCCACCTATCGCCAGACGGGAAGTATCGCCGAGGGTGAGATGTTTGCGCGCAACGCGCTGGCCGGCATCGGGCTCCTCCTCGCCATCGCCTGGATTCTCGTCGGGCCACTCTACACGCGCAACGATTTTCGCAGCGACCTGCCGTATCTCCGGCTTCTCCGCACTTTCCCGCTCGACAGCGGCGCGCTGGTCGGCGCCGAGATTGTCTCGTCGACGGTGCTGATCTTCGCCTTCCAGCTGCTCTGCCTGACGGCCGCACTGGTCCTCCCGACCGGTCCCAAGGTGCCGCCGGCCGGCGACCGCGTGATCATCTTCCTCGCGCTGCTGCTCGCCCTCGCGACGCTCGACGTGCTCGGTGTCACCGTGCGCAACGCGATCGCGCTCTTCTTTCCCGGTTGGGTGAAGCTCGGCGGGGAAGGCGGCGGGTTCGAGGTGATCGGCCAGAACCTGCTCGGGACCGCCGGCTCGATGCTTCTCCTCGTGCTGCTGCTGATCGTGCCGATCGCCCTCGCCGGCGGGGCGCTCTACGCGATGAGCGCCGTCCTCACCGCGCTGCCGACCGCGGTGAACGGCCCGATCGCCGTCGCACTGATCGCCTTCGTCGGCGCGATTGCCGTCGAGCTCTGGTTTGTCTTCAAGTGGCTCGGGACCATCTACGACAACATCGACGCCGGCGAGATCCTCGAGCCGGCGTGACGCCCGCGCCGGCTCAGAGCGCGAGCAGCGCTTCGAGCCCGCCGACCGCGTTGCGACAGAGCTTGGTTTCCATGTCGCGGTGGAGGATGCCTAACGCTGCCTCCGGCGTCATCCCGGCACGGTAGGGACGGTCGGCGACCAGCGCTTCGTACATGTCGGCGAGCATCCGCGCCGGCATATCGAGGCCGCGCCCGGGGGGTGGATGCACGACGTACACGAAACAGCGATGAGCGGAAGGCGAGGAGGCGACGCACGATGCACAGGCGTTCTCGAAACAGCCCCGTGCATCGCCTCCCTCGTTGCAGTGCCTTTTCGTTCATCACGCATCACGCATCGCCGTATCAAGTTGACCCGTGCTTCGCTGCTTCGAGTACCGCCATGCATCACCGTTTCGTAGTCGTCGCATCGCCGTTTCGTAGTTGTCGTGCATCGCCGTCCCCGATTGTAACTTTGTTGCTGCCTCGTGACGCGTTCCCTCAATCCCCTCGATCTTGCGCAGCCCTTTCGCATCTCCTCGCTCGCTCACCCTGCTCGCCCTCTGTGCTGCCTTCGGCCTCGCTGTCTCGCCACTCGCCGCCCAGTCGCCGTCGATCGAAACCACTTATCGCGCCGCCGCCGACTCCCTCATCAGTGCCGCGCTCAAGGACAGCGCCGCCTGGAATCGCCTGGCGAAGCTGACCGACACATTCGGCAACCGGCTCAGCGGGTCACGCAGTCTCGAGGACGCGATCGACTGGGCGTTAGGCGAGATGAAGCGCGATGGGCTGGACAATGTCCGTGGCGAGCCGGCGATGGTTCCGCACTGGGTGCGCGGCGAAGAGTCACTCACCCTCATCTCTCCGCGCAGTGCTCGGCTGCCGATGCTCGGGTTGGGCGGCAGCATCGGCACGCCGAAGAAGGGGATCACCGCATCGGTCATCGTCGTCGGCAGCTTTGACGAGCTGACCACCCGTGCCGCTCAGGCAAAGGGCAAGATCGTCCTCTTCGACGTGCCGTTCACGACGTACGGCCAGACGGTGCGCTATCGCGTTGGTGGGGCGAGCGCCGCGGCGAAGGTCGGCGCGGTTGCGGCGCTGGTGCGGTCGGTGACGCCGATGTCGTTCCGCACACCGCACACCGGTGTGATGCACTACGACTCGACCATCGCTCGGATCCCCACCGCCGCGATCACCGTCGAGGATGCGCTGATGATCCGCCGCATGCTCGGCCGCGGCGACAAGGTGGAGGTCACGCTGAAGATGGCGGCGCAGATGCTCCCGCTCTCCCCGTCACGCAACGTCGTCGCCGAGGTGCGCGGCTCGGAGAAGCCGGACGAGGTGGTGCTGATCAGCGGCCACTACGACTCGTGGGATGTCGGCCAGGGTGCGATGGACGACGGCGGCGGCGCTGTCGCTGCGTGGGAGGCGGTCCGCCTAATCAAGCAGCTCGGCCTCAAGCCACGCCGCACCGTGCGTGTCGTGCTCTGGACCAACGAGGAGAATGGCACTGCGGGAGGGCGCGCTTACCACGATGCGCATGTCGCCGACATCGACAGGCACGTGCTGGCGATCGAATCGGACAACGGCGTCTTCAAGCCGCGCGGCGTCGCCCTCTCCGGGACCGACAGTGCGACCGCGGTCATCCGTCAGGTCGCGAAGCTGCTCGACCGCATCGGTGCCGGCGCCGTGAGTGCTGGTGGCGGCGGCTCCGACATCGGGCCTCTCATGGAGCAGGGCGTCCCCGGGATGTCGCCCGAGGTCGATGAGTCACGGTACTTCTGGTATCACCACACCGACGCCGACACGATCGACAAGCTCGACCCGCATGACATGGCGCTCTGCGTCGCGACGATGGCGGTCATGGCCTACGTCATTG
>JBKJQR010000147.1:0-6062 GCA_046593895.1 Gemmatimonadaceae bacterium
ATCTCGAGCTTGCCTAACGTGTAGTAGAGGTACGTCGGGTTGTAGGCGCCGCGCCGCGCTTCCTCGTAGCCGTTGGCCGGTTGCTGGAAGCATTGGTCGACGAAGTACCGCTTGGCGCCCTCGTCCACCGACAGGCCGCGGGTGTGTTCGCGCATTCCGACTACCCAGCGACAATCGCGCAACAGCGCTTCGGAGAGCTGGGCG
The DNA here is from genome assembly GCA_046593895.1 of Gemmatimonadaceae bacterium. Taxonomy (GTDB): domain Bacteria; phylum Gemmatimonadota; class Gemmatimonadetes; order Gemmatimonadales; family Gemmatimonadaceae; genus JABFXC01. The sequence continues at coordinate 205 of JBKJQR010000147.1, forward strand.
AGCCGCGTCTTCGGCTCGCCCCGACCAAAACCCTCCTCGATCATCATCTGCTCCGAGTAGTGCGCCCAGCCTTCGGCGTTGCTGCTCGCGGCGAGCAACTTGCGAGTCTTCGTCGGGAATTGCGGTGCGTAGATGAACTGGAGGAAGTGTCCGGGAAAAACTTCGTGCACCGTGATCAGGTTCATCACGCTGCGGTTGTACAGTCGCATGTGTTCCTCGACGTGCTGCGCGTCCCACTCCTTCTCTGGCGGGGTTACGTAGTAGAACGCCTCGGTCGCCTTGCTCTCGTACGCCCCCGGGGTGTCCATCGAGGCGAACGAGCCGCTGCGCGCATACGGCGGCGTCTCCGTCACTTTCGGGCGAACTTCCGAGGGAATGTCGACGATCTGGTGATCGATCAGGAATTGGCGCGCACCCTCGACGGTGGCGTTCGCCGAGGAGATCAGCGTCTCCGGGGTGGGATGGTCGGTCTCGAGCGCTGCCATCGCTTCGGCGGGAGTCTTCCCCGGCGCGACGAGCTTGGCCACTTCGACGAAGGCGCGATGATCCTTGGCCAGTTGTGCCTCGCCTAACGCGAGCAGGCGAGGGAGGTGAATGTCCACCATCTCGTCGTAGCGCAACTTGTCGGCGAACGCCTTCGCGCCGATCGCGAAGTGGCCGTGCGAGCGCGGAAGCAGGTCGGTCCTCAGCCAGTCGGCGGCCGATTGCATTGCGGTCACTACTGAATCGTTCACCGCACTGAACTCGCGGAATGCCGCGGAATCCGCGCCCGCCGCGTCGCGCGCCCAGCCGGCCACGTCACCGCGGAAGAAACCAACCGATCCGCCGGCGATGCGCACGGCGAGATCGGTGAACTCCTTCGGCGGATGGTCGAGGTTCGTCCGCATCGCGACGAGCACCGCGGGAATTCCACGGAGGCGCGCCGTGACGCTGCGCAGCCGCTCGGCGGGGGGCGCGAAGTTGCGCTTCATCAGCAGATCGACCGCGTTGCCGGCGAGGCCGACGTACCCCATCGGATTCTTTCGCCAGCTCCGGATCACCTCGATGTCCTGCAGCTCGGAGTGGATCGCGCCATCAATGAGCGCGGCATCGATCGAGTCGTCAGTGGCAAGCTTGCCGGCGCGGAGCTTTGTCAGGGCGGCGAGTTGCGCGTGCAGGGTGCGCGCGCGCGCCGTGATGCGCGCCTCGGAGAGATCCTCGACCTGATTGTCGTACTGATGAAAGCCGGCGGCGGTGCCGCTGGATGGAGTGAACGCGTACAACGAGTCGAAGTAGGTGTCGGCGAAGGTCGCGAAGGCTGTCTGGCGCGGGGTGGCGTGCGACGTGTCGGCGCTGGGGATCAGCGCCCCGCGCCAGGCGATCAGTGAAGCGCCGACGAAGAATGCGGCAGCGATGTTTCGTGTAGTGCGCATGGGATGTTCTCGCATCGTGGAATAGACGAAGGCAGCGCGGCACGCGCCGCATGCGAGGATCGTATCGTCTGCAGCAGCGGCGCGATAGACCGGTCGCGCAGGAGGTGCGAGTTACGACACCGTCAGTGTCGCGTCGACGCCGGCCCGTGTTGCGCTGTTTTCCAGAATCATCTGAATCATCTGAATCATCTGAATCATCAGGATGCTCGGGATGCGTCAGGCGGGGACAACGGCCGCTGCCCACTCGGCCGGGTTTTCATCTTGCTGGTATACTCGATCGACGTCGACCACAAGGTCGCTGCCGTCGCGTCGGATCGGCAGGCGGTCCATATTGCGCGTCGCCCGGCCCTCGATGAAGGTGCCGTCTTCTTTGTAGTGCGACTTGTGCTTGGGGCACATGAACTGGTGGTCGTCCTCGTCCCAGCGGAGCGCGGTGTTCTGCTGGGGGCAGCCGAGCGAGAAGGCGTAGATCATTCCTCCGGTCCGGGCAATGATGACGGAGTTGTCCTTGTCGATCGATACCCCGTCCGCCGTCGGGAGCGGGTAGCGCTTGTCGGCTGGCCGGTCGCCGCCGGCGCGCGTTAGGCGTTTCACGGCGCGGACCGGCATGGCCCCTGCGGCGCGCGCGTCGATGCCGAGCGCGCCGGCGGTCGCGAGCACCATCGCGGCGATCCGGAAGAACTGACGGCGCTCGATCGCCCCAGCGGCGAGTGCGTCGAGCACGGGGCAGTCAGTACACGGCTGCGTTACTGCTGGAGGATTCGATTCTGGCTGCATGATCTTCGTGGTCTGCTGAGTTGCAAGTGTTCTTTCGGCGCCGCGGCCGACAGTCCTCACGCGATGTTCGTCAGCGTCACGCCGGCCAGGGTGATCGCCAGCCACAGCGTTAGGCTGGTGATTGCGATACCCCGCAGCCGGCTCCATTGATCCGAATGTTCAGCGCCCGGCGCAATGAGCGTGCGCTCGAGCCGCGTCATGACGGCGCCGTTGGCGAGCAGCGCAGCGACCAGCGCCATCTTGAGCCAGAAGACCCATGAGCCAAGGAAGGTGTCGAGGTCTGTGGCGAGCAGCGCGAGTCCGCTTAGCAGCGAGAGCGTCAGTGCGGTCAGCACCAGCGGGTGTACCGACCCGAGCTCGGCGAGATGCCGTGCCCGCGCGCCGGGTTCGTCATGACGCAGCCGGAGCGACGCGCGGTCGAGGGCAATCGCCACCCCACCGCCGACGACGAGCGGCGCGACGTGAAGAAAGACGACGATCGTCGCGGCAGTCTTCGAGTGGCTGTAAAATTTCGCCCAGGGCGCGGCGAGGTGCGCCAGAGATTCAGGTGTCGCGAAGAACATTGGATTGTTTCTTGTGGTGAGAGGCGGCGCGATGCGTGACGTCGCCGGATCGTCGCGCTACTGTTTGCCGACGAGCATGACGCCGTATCCCGCGAGCGCAACGCCCATCGAGACGTAGGCAATGTTGCGGTGCTGAGCGCGTGCCGACTGCAAGCCCTGCGTGTCGTCGCCGCCACCGCTCGCCCCGGCGTAGGCGAACCCGGCATCGGAGGCGAGCATCAGCGCCGAGTGGATGAGGCGTTTGGTGCGACCGACCTTGTTGTGCCTCGAGTCCCACAGGTTCCAGGCACCGGTCACCGTGTTCACCGTGAACAGCACGCCAAGTCCAACCGCGCCCGCAGCATGAGTGCCCGTCGCCCAGCCGGGTTTCGGAGCACCCGACTTGTCTGCCTGATAGAGCTGGTTTCCAGCGACCGTTTGAGCGACGAAGAGCGGGATCGTGGTGTACGACGCCAGATGATGGATGCGCAGGCGCAGCGCGTACGCGTCGCTCACCTCGATCGCGCGCGCGCGTCGGTGCACCGTATCGGCGACCATCGGCAGCGTGGCGCGCGGCGTCGTGTCACTTGGTACGGTGCAGGCGGCGAGCGGTGGACAGGCAAGGGTGATCAGCAATGCGGCGAGCGAAAACATGAACGGCCTCGACGAGAAGATCTGCGTCTCTGCTCACTGGCCGGATTCGCGCTGCGCGGAAGTATCGCCGGCCACCTTTAGAACGTACAGCAACGTGCGATTGTCCGTTGGGCGTCATGCCGCGCGCGGCGTCATCGAGTCGATGCTTCAGCGGCGCGCGCGACCGGCGGGTGTTTCCGCTCCTCCGCCGACAGGTACGCGACGAGCGCCGCGGCGATGCCGAGGATGACGACGCTGGTCAGGACGCGGCCGATGCCAAGTCCTCCTTCGCTCGCGGGCTGGGTGAGCAGGTCGCCAGTCGACGCACCGAGTGGCCGCGTCAGGATGTATGCGATCCAGAAGGCGAGCACGCCATTCACCGCGCCGAACTTGTACAGCGCGAACGTCGCGGCGATCGCGCCCGCGAAGATCACGGCCGAGAGCGCGTAGCCGACACCGAGGCGCTCGGCGAGCAGGTCGCCGCCAGAGGTGCCAAGCGAGAAGGTGAAGAGAATCGCTCCCCAGTAGAACAGCTCGCGCCGCCGCGTGTAGATGGTGTGTACCGACAGCGTGTGCTCGCTGAGATACCACCAGACGAAGACGCCGATCAGCGCTGTGCTGAAGATGATCGTCGTCGTCAGCAGGCTGACACCGAGATTGTCGACGAGGTTGTCCGAGATCAGCGTGCCAACGACGCTGATGAAGACAACCGTGATCCAGTAGATGGTCGGGATGTAGCGCTTCGTGCGGATCTGCGCGAAGAGCGCGACGAGGAGCAGCACGCCCATGACGACGGACGTGACGACGAGCCCCAGCTTCAGCGTCGTCGAGAGCACATCGGCGGCGGTTTCGCCAACGGTGGTCGCGAGGATCTTGATGATCCAGAACACCAGGGTGACCGCCGGCACCTTGTTGAACAGTGCGGGGGTGGCGCGGACGTCGGAACTCGTCATGTTCTGCCTCGCGGCGATGATCTGGAAGCGGCGTGGGCGGTCCACGCCTAACGCGGCGTCAGCGGTTCGCCGCCGGCGCACTGGTACCCGGATGAAGCATAGGGCGATTCACCTGTCGGCCACATAACACGCCGCTGTTCGCGATTTCGATGGTCACCCCGTAGAATCCGGGACGGTCACGCCGCTGCGTGGCTGCCCAGTCCTCCCGACGCCGCCGTGACTGCTGCTCCCCCCGCCGCACCCACGACCTCGCGCTACGACCGCTCGATCATCGAGGGGCCGCTGGCCCGTGCCGTCTGGAAGATCGCGTGGCCGACGATGCTGACCAATATCTTCGGCGGGTTGCAGGGGATCATCGACCACGTTCTCGTCGGCAACCTGGTCGGCTACACCGGCAACGCGGCGATCGGCGTCAGCTCGCAGATCTTCATCATCGTGATCGTCTTCATCTCGTCGATGTTCATCGGGATGAGCGTGCTCGTCTCGCGATTCGTCGGCGCCGGTGAGGAGGACAAGGCGAACCGCACGGTCTACCAGGCGTTCCTCGCCGCGGTCGTCATGTCGTTAGGCATCATGGCGCCGATCGGCTACTTCGCTTCGCCATGGCTGCTCGACTTCGTCAACGCCGCGCCCGCGGTGAAGGCCGAAGCACTGCCATTCCTCCGCATCATGTTCGGCTTCAGCAGCGGGATGCTGATCTTCTTCATGCTGAGTGGCGCGTTGCGGTCGGCCGGCGACGCGCGGACGCCGATGGTGCTCGGGATCGCGATGACGCTGCTCAACATCGCGTTCAACCTCGTGCTGATCCGCGGTCTGGGGCCGGTTCCCGCGTTTGGCACCAAGGGGGCGGCGATGGGGACGGCGACGGCGACGGGACTGGTTGGGACGTACTCGCTGATCAAGCTCTGGCGCGGCGGGTGGGTGGTGAAGTTTCCGCGTGGCGCGGCGCTCGCACCCGACTGGACGATCATCCGTTCGCTCTTCCGCTTCGGATTGCCGACGGGGATACAGGGGATCGCGATGAACATCGGCGGCGTGCTGATGCTGTCGTTCATCGGATCGCTGCCGCAGAGTGCCGCGGCGCAGGCGGCGTTCGCCGTCGGCTACTCGCAGCTCTTCTCGCTGATCACCTGGACCTCGGTCGGCCTGATGGGCGCCGCAGCCGCGGTGGCTGGCCAGAATCTCGGCGCGTCGAACCCCGAGCGAGCGAAACACGCAGTGCACATCGCGGCCCGCTACGCGCTCGCGGGCGCGGCGGTGATCGGCGTGATCTTCTTCTTCCTGCCGGCGCAGCTGCTCGCCATCTTCGGCATGCACGAAGGGACCGTGGTGGCGATCGGCGTGCAGCTACTGCGCGTGCTCAGCGTGTCGGGATTGTTCGTCGCCGTGGCACTGACCTACACCGGCGGGCTGCAGGGCACCGGCGACACGAGGAGCCCGCTCTACATCTCGCTCGTCTCGCAGGTCGCCATCCCGCTCGGCATCTGCCTCGTCGTGCGGCAGGTCACGACCCGCGAGCCAGATGTGCATCGGCTCGAGGG
>JBKJQR010000282.1:0-4743 GCA_046593895.1 Gemmatimonadaceae bacterium
CCCGCCGGCGACGCGCTGCCTAACGACGCGGCCAGCCACTGGAGGATCGTGTCGATGACGTGGCCGTCACTGAGCACCAGCGAGATGCTGCGGGCGACGCCGATCAGCACGCACGCCGAGACGACGCTCTGCATCCCGTCGATGTACGCCGCGGTGGTTCCGGCGACGCCCAGCCCGCCCACCGCGCCGGCCACGATCCCGGCGAGAAGGAACGACGCACTCAGCTCGTTGAATCCCCAACCGAGCTTGAGCGATCCGTAGACGTACACGATCACCGGCGCCGAGACGAGCAGGAGGACGAGCACATCACGCGTCGAGATCGGTGCGCGATCGCCGCGCACGACCGCCGGCATCGCCGTCCGCATCCGCGCCGCGTGGCGCATCGTCCAGGCGATCCAGAGCGCGACCGCGATCGCGAACATCGCGAGGCGAAGCGCACCGGCGCTGGTCACCGGGAGCTGTACGAGCTGCAGCGCGATCCCGGCCTGGAAGGGATTGCTCGGTCCGAATGCACTGCCGATCATCGCCGCACCGGCGCTCATCGCGACGACGCTCACCGCATCGATGCCCAATCCGCTGCCGAGGACGAGCAGCACCGGAACGAGCGGGATGATCTCCTCCTGCATGTTCTCGAGCGCACCCATCGCGGCAAAAAAAACGGCGATGATCGGGATCGCGATCAGCCCGCGATCGCGCAACCGGCCGACGAGCGCATCGACGAGCCTCCCTAACGCTCCGATCCGGTCGACGACTACCCACGCACCGCCGGCGAGCAGGATCAGCGCGATGACCTCCGCGGCCTCGACGATGCCGCGCGGTATGGAGACCACCGCGGCGAACGCGCCAACCGGCGCCGCCGCGACGGCGTGATACGTGCCGGCAACGACGACACTGCGGTGCGTCGCCGGATCGTCGCGCCGCTCGTACTCGCCGGCGGGAAGGATCCAGGTGAGTGCAGCGGCGATGCCGACAGCGACGAGGAGGAGGACGAGCGGGTGCGGGAGGCGGAAGCGGGAGAGAGGGGTTGGCATCGGCCCGTCACCCCGCCGCATGAAAGAGCCGCCCCACCGCGGCGGTGATCGCCATCGCCAGGCCGCCCCAGAGTGCCACTCGCAGCGCGCCGGGGAGCATCGACGCGCCGCCGGTGCGCGCCGCAAATCCGCCGAGGACCGCAAGCAGCACCAGCGAGCTGCCGAAGACGAGTGGGGTGAGCATTGCCCACGATGCAATTGCGCAGAGCAGCACCGGAAACAACGCGCCCGTCGCGAAGCTGACCGCCGACGCGGCGGCGGCCTGCAGCGGGCGAGCGCTCAGCACGTCGGATAGCCCGATCTCGTCGCGTGCGTGCGCGCCTAACGCGTCGCGGGCCATCAGCTGCGCCGCAACTTCCGCGGCGAGTTCGCTCGTCAGGCCGCGTCCGACGTAGATCGCCGCCAGCTCGGCGCGCTCGCCGGGCTCGTTGGTCGCGAGCGCGCGACGCTCCAGTTCGAGGTCGGCGCGCTCAGTATCGGCCTGCGAGCTGACCGACACATATTCGCCCGCGGCCATCGCCATCGTTCCCGCGACGAGGCCGGCAACCGCTGACACGAGCACCGCGCCGCGCGACGCGCCAGCCGCTGCGACGCCGACGATCAGGCTCGATGTCGAAATCAGCCCATCATTGGCGCCGAGCACTGCCGCGCGAAGCCAGCCGACGCGGTGTGTGCGGTGCGCCTCGGGGTGCAGCGTCAGTGTGTCGCTCACATGCCGGGTCGATAGGTCCGTTCAGTGTGGCCAACGAGCTGCGACGGATAAAAATACACGTCGCGAAGGTTGCCCGTCGCGTAGCGTGCCGCCTGGTCGTTGAAGTGTGGCGAGTCGGGATGACCGCTCTCGCCGCCCGCGGTGACGGCGCGCGCACGGACGCTGTCGCCGAACTCGACGACCGCAACGAAGCTGTTTCCGCTCGTCCCATAATATTTCTTCGACCCGTTGCGCGGCTGCGCGCCGAACGACGCGAGCGACCCCCACTGCGATGACGTGAACGCAACCGGGATGCTCGGCGCTGCGTCGCTGAAGGGATGGACGATGTCGCCGGTCAGCCGCTGGAACCGGTTGATGTCGCCCCACGGCGTGCGCCAGCTGCCGAAATCGTGCTCGAGCCGCCCACTCGCGCGGGCAAGCGCGTCGAGCTTCGCCGCAGCCGGCATCCGGGTCGCGATGTAGTCATAGGCCGACATCCGCTGGTCGTCTTCGTCAACGCGTGCGGTGCCCCACGCGGCCTCGCCCCAGAAGACGGCGAGTGTGGTGGGAACCGAACGCACGGACCAGCGGTAGTCCCACCCGCGCAGCGACGCGATCTGTTCGGCGAGCTGCCCCTTCAGCGGGTTCGACGCGGGGGTCGAGTCGTACGCGGCGAGGAGGGTGGGAATGAGCTGGGCAAAGGCCGTCAGGTAGGGATCGTACGCCGCCGAGATGAGCGAGGCGATGGTGAAGTCGTGCTTGTTCTCGAGCACGAGCTGGGCGTGAATGCCACGCGGGTTTTCGCCGAAGCTGTCCATGTAACGCGGAAAGTTCTCGCGCTTCGGGCTGTACGGACCAGCGGCCGAGTACGGCCAGTCGTTGGTATTGAAGATCCAGCCGTTAGGCGGATCGACGACGTGCGGCGCGGAGTCGAGCGGGGTGAGACCGCGCCAGTCGGTGGCCGGGTCGCTGCCGTCGACCGGGCGGGTGTAGTCGAACCGGTCATCGCGCCGGGGGATGAACTGCGGGTGCAGGTAGGCGATGTTGCCGCTGGCATCGGCGAAGATGGTGTTGTTCGAGGAATTCGCCCGCAGCTCGGCGACCTTGGCGAACGACGCGTAATCGGTCGCCGTGGTGCGGAGGTACGACTGCTCGAGTGCGGCGACCGGCGTGTTCATCAGGGCGACGCTGATCCACTTGCCGTTTTCCTGGCGGACGATGGGGCCGTGGTGCGTGCGGTAGACGGTGAACGTCTTCCGCGCCAGCTGGCCACCGGCCGCCCGGTAGGGAACCGTTATGATCGACGCGGCGACCGGCCGCTCCGCGCTGCCGTAGCGGTAGTAGTACTTCCCGCCGCGCTCGGTCACCGTCTCGGCGAATTCGTCGACGACGTCGACGCCGCTCGAGGTGTGCATCCAGCCGCTGCGCGCGTTGAACCCCTGGTAGATGAACAGCTGTCCCCAAGTCGCCGCGCCGTAAGCGTTGAGTCCTTCGTCGCTGGTCACCTGCAACTCGGAGCGGAAGAAGAAGGACGTGTGCGGGTTGATGAGGAGGAGGGCGTGATGCGACGCCGAATTGGACGGCGCAATCGCGATGCCGTTGGAGCCGGTGGGCTCAATGAAGCTGGGCGATGCCGCGGGCCGCCTAACGGCGGTGACGAGGGACGAGGGACGCGGAAGCAGGCCGACAGATCGCGGTCCGTAGAAGGCGGCCAGTTGAGGGATCGAGATACGCTCGATGTCGCCACCGATACTCCCCTCGCTGAACGAGAGCGCCATCCACGGCTCGAAGTGCGTTATGACGCGCGGCTTCACCGCGGGATGTGTCGCGAGGTAGAAGTTCAACCCGTCGGCCCACGCGTTCATCAGCGACTGGAGCCAGGTGGGACTCCCCGCGTACTGCGCCTTCAGCGTGTCAGGATCGATGAACAACTTCATCCGCAGGTCCTGATAGACGGCGGATTCGCCCTCGGTTTCAGCGAGCCGGCCCATCGCGTTGATGAAGTTCGTCTCAACGCGATTGAAGTCGTCCTCGGCCTGCGCGTAGACCATCCCGAACACCGCCTCAGCGTCGGTCCGACCGTGCACGTGCGCGATCCCCCAGTCGTCGCGGGTGATCGTGACATTCTCGGCCACGCGTTGCAGGCGCGCGAGGTCGGATACCGGCGCAGGCGCGACGAGATGAGAACTGCAGCCAGCGAGGAGCAGCGCGACGGGGAGAGTGGAGCGGATCAGGTTCATCGGGGGCGAGGAAGGGCGGTTAAGGGCGGGGCAGGGGTAAGGTGATGCGGGGTGCGGGTTGGGGCGAGCCCGGAACTGCAATGAACCACAGAGAACTGCCGTCGCGGTCGGGGGTTCGCGGTCGAGCGCGGGCTATGAGTGATTGGGCGTAGGGCGAGATGGTGCTGGCCGGCTTGCCTAAAAAATGTTGTCATGGGCGGGTGCCGCGAACCGCTGCTAGCGCGGCTTTTCTCTGTGGTTAAAGTCTTTGCCATTCGAGCGTGCGACCCGGCTGACGTGGTGATGACAGACCGGCTGATCATTGCGCATGATGCCGCCCGACGCCGACACGCAGCGAGACCCGCTTACCGAACGCATCATCGGGAGCGCGATCACGGTGCACAAGGCGCTGGGGCCAGGGCTGCTCGAGTCGACCTACGAGGCGTGCCTGACATGGGAGTTGACGGCGTGCGGGATGAGCGTCGCGCGGCAGCATGCAGTGCCAGTCGTTTACCGCGGCAATTCACTCAGCATCGGATACCGGGTGGACCTGCTCGTCGAGGGCGAGGTCATCGTCGAGATAAAAGCCGTGGACCGCGTCAACCCGATCGTCGAGGCACAGGTGCTGACGTACCTCAAGCTGCTGCAGCTGCGGCGGGCGTTGATCTGCAACTTCAACGTGACGCTGCTCCGCGACGGGATCAAGCGGCTCGTGCGTTAGGCGAACCGCAATGAACCACAGAGAACTACCGCGGCGCGCCGGAGTTCGCGGTCGCGTGCAGGCCTCGTGTATTTGGGCGTA
>JBKJQR010000048.1:0-3503 GCA_046593895.1 Gemmatimonadaceae bacterium
ACGTCGGCGTGCTCTCGACGTGGCGCCGCTCCGCTTCGGCGCGATTACTGGCGATTCGCGGACGGTAGCGTTCCTCGTCGAAGCACTTCTCCCACTTCGGCACGTCGAGCCCGAGCGACTGGGCGTAGCCCTTGAGCGCGCCCTTCGGACTGCTCGTCGCCTCGCCATTCCAGCGATCCTGGTTGGCGAAGAGCATGTCGTGCATCTCCCAGAACTTCCCCTGCTCGTCGGCGCAGGCCGCCGCGTTCGACGCTGGCCAGGTGTTCTTGTGCATGGGCAACGGGAAGTCGAAGTAGCGATAGCTCGCCTTCCCCGTCGTCACCAGCGCCTTTCGCACGTCGGGCTCGGTCAGCGTCGCGAACTGCGCGCAGGCCGGGCACTCGAAGTCGGCGAACTCGAGGATCTGCACCGGCGCGGTGGAGTCGCCGAGCAGGTAGCCCCGCGCCTGCGACGGATCTGCCTTGAGGTCGACGTCTCTCACCCCCTGCTTCGTCCGCGTCGCCGACCACGCCAGCGCCAGCACGCCGACAATGGCGATCACGCCTAACGCGATGACGAATGGCCGGTTGGAGCGGCGCTGCTCGCTCACCACTCGGGATCGTCTTCCTCTTCCGGTGTCCACTCGTTTGGCTGCCATTCGGCGTCTTCCTTCTTCTGGGCTTCCGAGACGATGCGCCGGTTCTCGGCGACTTCGGGGGTGTCGTACGTCGCTCGGACTTCGTAGTGAAACAGCTCGCTCCTGACTTCGCCAATGAGCCGGGTCAGTTCCGGCGCGTGCTCGAGCAGCGTCCCCGCCTCGTGGAGCTCGCGAATGCGTTCAGCGAGCGCGAGCAGCAGCGCCTGAAGATTGTTTGCGCGTCCTTCATCGTAGGTCTCGTCCGCCATCCGGGAGGAAAGCTAGGCAAAAGACGGGACGACGCCAACCAGCAGCGGTGTGTCTCGAACGAAATGGCGCTTGACCGCGGCGCGGCGTCCGGTGAGCATTGGGTCTGTACGCCGCGCATGTCTCTCACCAGCTCTTCCCATCGACGCCGATCTTCTCCGCGTCCCGGTCGGTCCGGGTGCGATGCACGTCGCCCGCTTCGGCCACGGCGGCCGACCGATCGTCCTGCTGCACGGCCTCGGGACGTCCAACTTCCTCTGGCGGGAGGTGGCGCCCGAGCTCGCCCGCGCGAGTCACACCGCGCTGGCCGTCGATCTCTTCGGGCACGGCGAATCCGATCGCCCCTACGACGGTGAGTACGGCATCGCCGCCCAGGGGGGCTACCTCGATCGCGTGCTCACCGCGCTCCGCATCGCGCGGGCAACGATCGTCGGCTGTGACCTCGGCGCCCTTGTCGCGCTCCGCCTCGCTGTCTCGCATCCCGACCGCGTCGAGCGACTCGTGCTCGTCAGCCCACCCGACATCGACGACATACCAGGCGAAGACGTGAAGCTCTTTCAGCGAGCGGTCCGTCGCGCGCCGATTCGGCAGCAGCGCGGCGTCCTCGGGGCGTCGCCCCTGCTTCGCCCGCTACTCGAGGCGAGTGTCGCCGAGCCGCACGCAATGCCCGAACGGCTCGTCGCCCGATATCTCGCGCCTTACGTCGGGCGTGAAGGGGTGGACCAGCTTCACACGATCATGCGGTCGCTGCGCGCCCAGGACTTGCACGAGGAAGAACTGCGCTCGGTGGCGGCGCCAACGCTGATCGTCGCCGGTGATCGCGATCGGTGGCTGGACCTGAAGACAGCGGAACGCCTTGCCGGGATAATCCCCGAGGCCCGTCTCGAGCGCGTTGCCGGAGCGGGACGACTGATTCCCGAGGAGGCGCCGGAAGCGCTCACCGAGCTTATCCTCCGCTTTGCTGAGGGACGCTAGGCCGCGGCATCGGGCAATGGGAACTATTGCGACCCGCGGCGCATCTTTGGTGTACCAGTCACGCAGCACGGAATTCGCATTACAGTTTTCACGCATCATCGAGTCGTGGTGGCCGTTCGTCCCCTTCCCGACCCGGTTATATTTCACTCTTTGAAACCCAAAATCATCATTCATGGCCAAATCAGTCAGAAACAACACAAGACCGAGCAGACCAGCCGCGGCGGCTCCGACCCCGTTCGAAGAAGCGCGCGACGAGATGTTCCAGCACATCATGCAGTGTGGCGTTGTTGGCGCCGAAATCCAGGATCAGAGCGCGTGGTTCGACGAGACGATGGGTTATCTCATCGCGCGCTATCCCGAATTGACCGAGACAGAGCACACGCAGCTCCGCACCCTCGGCGAGCGCTTTGCGCAGCCGCCGAAGGCCCGCCAGGAGCAGACCTCGGCCGCCTGACGCAGCAGTGATGAAGTCATAAGCGCCCCCGATGTTCGGGGGCGCTCTTTACATCAGCCATGCGCCGTTAGCCAGTAGCGGTGAGCGCCGCGCGTTGTCGTCGCGCCGTTCCTGACTGCTAAAGGCTAATGGCTAACGGCTGCAGTTACCGCCACAACTCCATCGCGCGCTTCAACGAGATCGCGAATCGCGCGCCGCCCCCGAGCCCTGCTTCGATCGTCGGCACCCAGCCTGCGCGCGCCTTGAGCTCGAGCCCAGCCACCAGCGCGAGGTACGCAGTCACATGCGGGCCGTCGCGACCGAGCAGGGAGAGGCCGCCACCAACGTAGGCGCCGCGCGTGTGCTGCTTAAGTGGATCGAGCTCGAAACGAGCGATCGCGTCGCCGCGCGCAGTGGCGTGCGTCATCGTGTTTTCGCGCGCGACACCGCCGCCCGCGGTCAGCGCAAGCCGCACGTAAATGCCGATCGGAACCACCGCGCCGGCGGACATCTCGAGCCGGGGAATGCGCGCCGAGTTCGCGTCGAGCCGCAGCTCGGGGACGATCACCGCATGCTGCTGCGCATGACCGGTGCGCGGCGCGCCGATGAGCAGCAGCACGACTCCCACGACCGCGGCGCGGCGAGCGCGCTGCAACGCGATCGTGTAGTCGAGGACCGCCCACACCGACAGCACGCCGACCACGATCACCAGCGGACGGACCAGCGCCGGTGCCAGCGGGACCGCGACGAGGACGAGGAGCTGCACCGCGGTCGTGATTTTCCCCGCCCATCGCGCCTTGAACGTGACCCGCTGCAGCGAGGGCACTGCTCGCGCAACGAGAAACCCGATCGCCGTTGCCAGGTCGCGGGCGATCATCGTGAAGTACTCGCCGGTGGTCAGTGCGCCAACGAGGATGTACGTCGCAAGGGCAACGATCACGAACACGCGATCGGTGATCGGGTCGAGCAGCGCGCCCCACTTCGACGCCGTGTGCCGCGCCCGCGCGATCCATCCATCGAGGAAGTCCGAGATCGCGGCGAGGCCGATCAGCGCCGCCTGTGGCAGCGGCCGGTTAACGAAGGGAAAGATTGCGGCGAGAACGATTCGCGACATCGACAGCGTGTTCGGCAGGGTGAGCAGACGTCGTTCACCACTTCGCGCCGCATCACCATTGAGCGAGTTTCCGGTCGTGCGATCGCTGTTCACATCGG
>JBKJQR010000030.1:0-6403 GCA_046593895.1 Gemmatimonadaceae bacterium
AGTGCACGCGCAGGCGCAGTCGACGCCAGCCCCCGCAGCGGCGATTCTGCTTCGCCCGGCGCGCGTCTTCGACGGGACCGACGTGCACGACGGATGGACGGTACTCGTGCGGGGTGAGAAGATCGAACGTGCTGGCCCCTCGGCGCAGGTTGGTGTACCGGCCGACGCCCGCATTGTCGAGCTGCCCGGCGCGACGGTGCTCCCCGGGCTGATCGACGCGCACTCGCACATTCTCCTCCATCCCTACAACGAGACGCCGTGGAGCGACCAGGTGCTCCACGAACCGCTCGCGCTGCGCGTCGCCCGCGCGACAAATCACCTGCGTGCCACGCTCGACGCCGGCTTCACCACGCTTCGCGACCTCGGCACCGAAGGCGCCGACTACGCGGACGTCGGCCTCAAGCAGGCGGTGAATCAGGGGATCATTCCCGGTCCGCGGCTCATCGTCGTCACCCGCGCGATCGTCGCCACGGGGAGCTACGCGCCGAACGGGTTCGATCCACGCTGGACCGTTCCGCAGGGCGCCGAGGAAGCGGACGGTGTCGAGCAGCTGACGCACGTCGTTCGCTCGCAGATCGGCAAGGGCGCCGACTGGATCAAGGTCTACGCCGACTATCGCTGGGCGCCTAACGGCGACGCGCGGCCGACGTTCAGCCTCGCCGAGCTGACGGCGATCGTCGAGACGGCGCGGAGCAGCGGGCGCCCGGTGACGGTGCACGCGACCACCGCCGAGGGCATGCGTCGCGCCGTGCTGGCCGGCGTCGAGACGATCGAGCACGGCGACGATGGAACGCCGGAAGTCTTCCGGCTGATGGCCCTGAAGAAGGTCGCGCTCTGCCCGACAGTCGCCGCCGGCGACGCGATCCTCCAGTACCGTGGCTGGCGCCGTGGCGTCGATCCGGATCCGCCGGCGATCGTCGCCAAGCGCGCGAGCCTCAAGGCCGCACTCGCCGCCGGCGTCACGATCTGCAACGGCAGCGATGTCGGCGTCTTCACGCACGGCGACAACGCGCGCGAGCTCGAGCTCCTCGTCGACTACGGAATGACGCCGATCCAGGTGCTGCGCGCCGCGACATCGACGGACGCGCGCGTCCTCCACATGGAGGATCGCATCGGCGCCGTGAGCGCGGGGCTTCTCGCCGACCTGATCGCCGTGGACGGCGACCCGACCCACGACATCGCCACGCTGCGCAAGGTGTCGCTGGTCATGAAGGGCGGTCGCATTTTCCGCGAACCGTCCGCGCGTTAGGCCAGGCAGACCGCGCGGACTGCGCGCGACTGCATCCGACTGCGTGCGTCGTTTACGAGCCTAACGGCTCAGGGCGCGAGCTGGAGGCGGCTGGCCAGATCGCGCATGGCCTCGAGCGGGCCGCCCGTGAACTCCATCCGGATGTCGTGCAGCTGTGCATCCACCTGCGCGCCGTTGACGACCTTGAGGAATTGCGCGAGGCTGAGCACGACGATGTACGTGTCCTCCACGTAGCGCGCGCGACCGCCGACTATGTCGACGCCATTGCGCGAGACGAGCGGTCCAGGCACGACCAGGGGAACGCCACCGTCCACGTAGATCGCCATGTCGCCGGTGCCTTCGCGATCGGAGCGCAGGGCGACGTCGGTCGGGCGGGTGAACTTGAGGACGACGGTCAGCACCTCGGGATAGGCCGTCGCCGTCTTCCCGGGGAAGACGTAGCCGGTGCTCATCTCGACCGAGCGCATCACGCCCCGCCGAACGAACACGCTGCGCTGCGTGTCGTCGAAGGGCAGGGTCAGCGACACGGAGCTCGAGTTCTCGCTTTCGTCGTACATGCTCTCGACCTGTCCCCAGTGCGTGAACTGCCGCATCGAGGGAATCGGCGGGAGGTTCGGCGGGGGCGCGATCGGTGCTGCTGCGGGCGCCGGCCCGGTCGAGGCGAGGGTCTGCCCGGAGAGCGGCAGCGCGATGACGACGAGCGCCGCGGCGGCGAGCGAGTGGATGCGAGTCATGATGCGGTCCTGGCGGTGAGGTGGGGCACTGATTCGGCGCCCGTAACCAGACTGTTTGCTCCCCGGCCAGGCAACGGCAGCGCCCGTTAACCCGCTAGCGACGCGATCGGGTCAGCTGCGTCGCCGCGCGCAGGCCACTGGCGATCGCACCGTGCACAGTGCCATTCTGGCCGCCCCCAACGGTGGCCTCTCCGGCGAAGCACAGGGTGCCGTCCACCGCGCGCGCGAGCGTGCTTGCGGCCTCGCTCCCGCCGACCAGCGGGTAGCTGTAGGCGCCACGTGAGAACGGGTCGCTGCCCCAGTCGTACGTCCACGCGCCGGTCACCGCACGCGCGACTCGGCGCCGGCTCATCCCTAACGGCCGACCGAGGGCGGCGATGGCGCGATCGCTGACCGCATCGGCCGACAGCCCGTTCATCGCAGTGGCGCGCAAGCCGCCGGCCCAGCCGACGATCATCGGCGCCCGCAGCGGCATCAGCGTCCACCAGACGGGAAAGCTCGAATCGTCGCCGTGCAGGAAGCTCATCGTCGACAGCGACGCATCCTTCGGCAGCCGGGGATGCCTGACGCTTTCCCAGATTGGTTCATCGAACGCGAGCACTACGCGTCGCGCGTCGCCCATCGTCAGGCGGCGCGCCGCGGCCAGCTGCGCGGCCGGCGCGGGGTCGAAGCGGATCGACCCGTCGCCCCCGCCATCCGTCGGCGCCGCGGTAATCATGCCTAACGGTACGCTGACGATGATGGCGCGCCCCTCATAGCGCCGCGGTTGCCCAGTGGTGCGTTGCACTGCCTCGACGACGACAGCGCCGCGCCGCCAGCGCACCGTGCGGGCGACGATCCCGGTCTCGACGGCGGCGCCGAGCTCCCGGGCGAGCCACTGGGGCACGCGGTCGTAGCCGTCAACGAGTCGGCCGGCACGCTCATCGTCCGCACTCTCCGGCGCGCCGCCCGCGGCGAGTGCGCGCTCGCTGATCAGCGCCGGATCGGCGGCGTGGAATCCGGCGACGTACTGGCGCGCCAGTGCCCGGGCGCGCGCGAGACGCGGACCACCGGGCGCCGTGTCGA
Organism: Gemmatimonadaceae bacterium; assembly: GCA_046593895.1. GTDB lineage: Bacteria > Gemmatimonadota > Gemmatimonadetes > Gemmatimonadales > Gemmatimonadaceae > JABFXC01. The sequence continues at coordinate 3,049 of JBKJQR010000030.1, forward strand.
GAAAATCCGCGAAGCTGCGGTCGGGATCGCGATCCGCGCGCAGCTTGCCGAGCACCGTCTCCACGTCCGGCCAGAAATCAGCGGCGTCGGTGAGATGCTTACCGTCCGCGCGCCACCGTTCACCGAGGACATCGCAGACACGCAGGCCGGCATCGCGCGCGATGTGCGCCACTTCCGTCGCCTTCCCGTGCAGGAACTCGGCGCCAAGCTCGATCGGCAGTTGCGCCACGTCGCTGCGTTCGGTGAGAATGCGCCCGCCGATCCGGTCGCGCGCTTCGAGGACGCGCACCGCTTCCCCGCGGCGCGCGAGCTCGCGCGCGGCCGCGAGTCCGGCGACGCCGGCACCAATGACGATGATCATGCGCCACTCACGGGCAAGATTCCTGCTCGCTGCACGGTGGTGAAAAGAAAAACAGGAGCGCGGCAGTTGCCGCGCCCCTGTCTTCCCGCGACTTGCGTCGCGATCCGTCTTACATCTTCGGCATCAGGACGCTGTCGATGACGTGAATCACGCCGTTCGACTGGTAGACGTCATACGTCGAGATGGTCGAGACATTGCCGGCTTCGTCCTTGAGGACGATGTTGCGCGCGCCGTTCATCATCGCGGTCAGCTTGCCGCCGCTGACGGTCTTGAGCTCGGCCGTTCCCTTGCCGTGCTTGATCGCGTGCTCGATCGCCTTCGCGTCCATGCGGCCAGCGACGACATGGTACGTCAGGATCTGGGTCAGCGCCGCCTTGTTCTCGGGCTTGAGCAGGTTCTCGACGGTGCCGGCGGGAAGCGCGGCGAACGCCTTGTTGGTCGGCGCGAAGACGGTGAACGGACCCTTCGACGCCAGCGTCTCGACGAGGCCAGCGGCCTTCACCGCGGCGACGAGCGTGGTGTGATCGGCCGAGTTCACCGCGTTCTCGACGATGTTCTTGGACGGCAGCATCGCCTGGCCACCGACGGTGACGGTACCGCTCATCGTCGCCTTGTGCATCTTGTCCATCTTGTCCATGTGGCCCATGGTGCCCTGCGCGAACGCCGGCGTCGCGATCGCGAACGCTGCGGCAAGTGCGGTGATCTGGAACGAACGCATGTTGGTCGATCTCCTGAAAGTGTCGTGGATGCTTCGGGTGGTTCTCGTCCTGCTGCAGGGAGTACGACTCGAGCCGGCCAACTGGATCTGTCGCGTTTTATTCGGTTTCGCCTGACGGCGCCCGATCGTCGAGCGGGGAGCCCCGGGCCCACGGAAACAATGCAGAACCGCGAAACGCACCAGCCGTACGTCCACTTCGCCGAGGTATCGAGCGCAAATTCGCTCGATCGCGACCGGCGCGAACGCGCCCACCTCATCAAGGTGCTGTCGTTCGCGGGCGTCGTGTCGTTCATACTGTCATCGACCGTCGGTGGTATCGTCCCGCGACCCGTTGGGACGCCCTTCTGGCCATACCCGCTGTTCGGGACGCCGCTGGGCACCTTCCTCGTCTGGGTGGGAGTCTTCTGGTTTCCGCGGGCCAGCTCGGAAGGCTTCGTCAGCTTCCTCTGGCCCAACCGCGGCATCGCGCCACACCAGCCGAGCTACTCGCACATCGAGGCGATGGCTGCCGCGGGCGACATCGTTCACGCGTTAGGCGCGTACGAGCAGGTGATCGCGGCCGAACCGCTGGCGATCGTCCCCCGCATCCAGGCTGCCGAGCTCTACTCGCGCGGCACCGACCCGGCGCGCGCCGCTGCGCTGTTCGCCGAGATCAGGCGAATCCCCGGCTGCTCGTCGCAGCACGACCTCTACGCAACGCAGCGCCTGATCGACCTCTACGACGGCCCCCTCGCCCAGCCGGCCAGGTCGCTCACCGAGCTGCGCCGAATCGTCGAGCGCCACCGCGGCAGCCGCGAAGCTCCATTCGCGCGGACCGCACTCGCCAACCGGAAGCGGGAGAAGCCCGTGTGACGGGGGAACAGCAGTGAACCACAGAGAACGGCCGCGAGGGTGAGCTTCGCGACGCCGCGGTCGGAACGGCTTTGGGGCACGCCGGGTGGGCGTTGCCCGCCTGACGCGGTGTTCAGCGTGACCGTTCAGTCCCGTGTGCTTTTTGTTGGGGCACACCGAGCGGGGGTGTCTCGCCTAACGCGCGGCAAGCGAAGTCCAGAACGCCCCTTGATTTGCGCTCGGCGGAGCCATCTTGCCGCACGCCAAAAAAAACCCGTGGCCCGGCCCCTCACCGCGAACCCCAGAACGCCACGGCAGTTCTCTGTGGTTCAATGCAGTTCCCCGGACCCCGCCTAACGACGATACCCGGTCGCCGGATCTGACCCGGCTTCGACGATCACCGCGGTCCCGTAGCAGAGCACTTCGGTCACGCCGTTCATCACCTCAGTCGCATCGTAGTCCACCGAGATGATCCCGTTCGCCCCCGCCTGCTCGGCGTGGGCAACCATGATGTCGTAGGCCTCCTCGCGCGCCGTCTCGCAGAGCTGCGTCAGGATCGTGATGTTGCCGCCGAAGAATCGCTGGACGCCCGCGCCGATGTTTCCGATCACCGACCGCGATCGCACCGTGATCCCGCGGACGATGCCTAACGACTGGGCGATGTGATAGCCGGGGATGTAGTTCGCGCTGCTGACGAAACGGTGATCCATTTTCGTATCCGGGTTCGGTGTGGCGCTCGGCGAGCGATTGGTAGAAGCGAGAAGCAGGCAGCGAACAGCGTTGGAGGTACGCACCCCCAACGCCGTTCGCTGCCTGCTTACAGCTTACCGCTTACCGCCGTCGCCGCGATAGACCCGACGCGGCTCGATCAACTAGTACCGGTAGTGCTCCGGCTTGAACGGCCCCTCGACCGGGACGCTGAGGTACGCTGCCTGCTCCGGCGTCAGCTTCGTCAGCTTTACGCCGAGCTTGTCGAGGTGCAGCCGCGCGACCTTCTCGTCGAGATGCTTCGGGAGGATGTAGACCTTCTTCTCGTAGCGGCTCGTGTTGTTGAACAACTCGATCTGCGCCATCACCTGGTTCGAGAACGACGCCGACATCACGAAGCTCGGGTGACCGGTCGCGCAGCCGAGGTTCATCAGGCGGCCCTCGGCGAGGATCAGCACCGAGTGCCCGTCGGGGAAGACGTACTCATCGAACTGCGGCTTGATGTTCACGCGCTTCACGCCCTTCATCTTCTTCAGGCCGGCCATGTCGATCTCATTGTCGAAGTGGCCGATGTTGGCGACGATCGCCTTGTCCTTCATCCGCGCCATGTGGTCGGCGGTGATGATGTTGAAGTTGCCGGTCGCGGTGATGTAGATGTCGGCGCTGTCGATCACGTCCTCGAGCGTCGCGACCTGGTACCCCTCCATCGCCGCCTGCAGCGCGCAGATCGGATCGAT
>JBKJQR010000220.1:0-7114 GCA_046593895.1 Gemmatimonadaceae bacterium
TCGTTGCCGTCGCCACTCCGTGCTGACCCGCTCCCGTCTCAGCGATGATTCGCTGCTTCCCCATCCGACGGGCCAGCAGTGCCTGCCCGACGGTGTTGTTGATCTTGTGCGCGCCGGTGTGGTTGAGGTCCTCGCGCTTGAGCCAGATCGGTGCACCGACGAGCGCGGAGAGACGCGGCGCGTCGCTCAACGGAGATGGACGACCGACATAGGTCCGGAGCAAATCGTCGAGCTCAGCGACGAATGCGGGGTCACCCATCGCCGACGCAAAGGCCCGTTCGAGCTCGTCGAGTGCGGGGATGAGGGTCTCGGGCACGTACCGGCCGCCGTATTTTCCAAAACGGTCGGCGCTCTGCGTCGCGGTCATCGTTTCTCCTGTGCTGCGTCCGCCACCGCGGCCGCAAATGCGCGCATGCGCGCGTGATCCTTGATGCCCGGGGCCGCTTCGACCCCGGATGACACGTCCACCACGTCCGGGCGAATCGTCCGGATAGCGTCGCCCACGTTGTCCGCTGCCAGGCCGCCGGCGAGTACGATCCGCTGGCCGTCGCGCCAACTGGCAACGTCAGCCTGGATCGCGTTCCAATCAACTCGCACACCAGTTCCGCCCAGCGCTCCGCTGACCTTCGCGTCGATCAGCAACGCGTCCGCAGCCTGCAGCAGCTCGTTGGTGCCGAGCGGGAACGCGTCGGTGACCCGCACGACCGCCCAGATCTGCGCACCCGTTTCCTCGCGGGCCGTCGCAATGTCGGCCACGGTCGGATCGCCGTGCAGCTGAACGACGTCCAGCCGCGCCACCCGCGCGATCCGGCCCACTTCACTCGCTGTTGTTCGGCCGAAGACGCCCACGCGCAGCGCGTCGGTATTCGAACCGTCGAGCACGTCGCCCGCGCGGCTCGCGTCAAGCAGTCGAGGACCGCCCGCGAAGATCACTCCAAGGTATCGGGCGCCAAGCATTCCGGCGACTGCTGCGTCCTCCGGCCGCGTTAGGCCACAGAACTTTATTTCAGTCACGAGCGGACCGGGCGACGCCGGTGAGTGCGCGAACTGCATCGACGGGCGACGCGGCCTGCGAAAGTGCCGAGCCGACGAGCACCGCGGTCGCCCCGAGGCGGGCGGCGGTTTCGACGTCGATTCGCCCGCGGACACCGCTTTCGAAGATGGCGAGACACTCCTGCGGAATCAGTGGGATGATGCGATCCGAGACTGCCGGGTCCATCTCGAGCGTCTCCAGATTGCGGTTGTTGACGCCAATTACGCGCGCACCGGCGGCGAGTGCGGCGTCCAGTTCGCGCTCATCGCGAACCTCGATCAGCGGTTCGACGCCGGCATTGCGGGACTCGGCGGCGAGCGCGCCCAAGGCATCCGGCGAGAGTGCACGAGCGATGAGCAAGAGTGCGGATGCGCCTAACGCGCGGGCCTCGAGAACTTGTAGGACGTCGACGTGGAAGTCCTTCTTCAGTAACGGGATAGCGATTTCACCTCGAATGCTTTCGAAGTCGGCGTTCGAACCGCCGAAGTGCGCTGGCTCCGTCAGCACCGAGATCGCGCGCGCCCCGCCGTCGCGGTACGCGCGGGCCTGCGACGCGGCATCGAGCGCGGCATTGAGCGTCCCTTTGCTCGGGCTGCGGCGTTTGACTTCCGCGATGATTGACAGATCGCGACCCGTCGCCAGCGCATCGAAAAACGAGGGCGCTGCTCCCGCATCCCGTGCCGCCACCTCGAGCGCGGCCCGGCGGCTGCGAAGCTCGGCCACTCGCGCCCGCGCCTCGCCGACGATGCGACCGAGCGTTCCCCCCGGGGGATTCCATGAAGTTCGTGCTTGCACTTCGGGGCTTATTCGGATATTGTGTTGTTCGGATAATATTCGGGTGCCGGAACCGCGTGGCCTGCCGGCGAAAACTAATCGATCTGGTGCGTCATATGCCGCTTACCAAGCGTCAGCGTGAAATTCTCACCTATCTCGCATCGTATACCGAGGCCAACGGGTATGCGCCGAGTTTCGAGGAGATCGCGTCGCAGTTCGACTACAGCTCGCTGGCCACGGTGCACGAGCACCTGAGCAATCTCGAGCGAAAGGGGTACATCAAGCGGTCGTACAATGAGAGCCGCTCGATCGAGATCCTTCCCTCGGAAGCGGTCCCGCGGTCGGTCGAGCTTCCCCTCCTCGGCGCAGTCGCGGCTGGTGTCCCGATCGAAGCGATGTCCAGTGGTGAAACGCTCGCCGTCCCTGAAGAGTTCATTCGCCGCGGCGGCAATCACTACGCGCTCAAGGTGCGCGGGAACTCGATGGTCGATGCCCACATCAGCGACGGCGACTTCGTCGTCGTGAACGAGCGGCAGCGTGCAGACAATGGCGAGATGGTCATCGCGATGATCCAGGGGACGTCGGCGACGGTGAAGAAATACTACCGCGAGCGCGACGGGCGCATCCGGCTGCAGCCGGCGAACGAGGCGATGGCGCCGATCTACGTCCACGAAAACGACATCACCATCCAGGGTGTTGTCGTCGGGGTGCTTCGGCGCTACTAGCCGCGCCGCTCAGGGAGCAGTCGCTACCCGGAGCCGGTCCAGCGCGGCGATGCCGGCCCCGCTGTCCACCGCGCGCTCCGCCATGGCGACACCGGCGGCGTACGTTGCCGCCAACCCGGCGACGTAAAGCGCCGCCCCGGCGTTGAGAACGACCGCCCCCCGCGCCCCGCGCGGACCGCGGCCCGAGAGCACGGCTTCGATCACGCGTGCGTTGTCGGCGGGTAGCGCGCCGGCCAGGTCGGCGGGCGAGATCTTCTCGTAGTCGTGGTCGCGCGGGTCGATCGTCCACTCGGTCCGGGCGCCGCCTCTCAGCTCGACCACGTGGGTCACGCCTAACGGCGAGATCTCGTCCATCCCCGGCTCCCCGTGGACGATCATCGCATGGACCGTCCCCAGCGACTCGAGGGCACCGGCCATCAGCGGGACCCGCCGCGCCTCGGCGACGCCGACGACCTGCCGCCCGGCGAGCGCCGGGTTGGCCAGCGGACCGACCACGTTCATCACGGTGGGAATGGCCAGCTCGCGGCGCACCGGCCCGACGTGGCGCATCGCCGGGTGCATCAGCGGCGCGTACATGAACACGATACCGGCCTCACCGAGGCAGCGGGCCATCGTCTCGACTGGCGCCTCGATCGCCACGCCTAACGCTTCGAGAACGTCGGCACTCCCGCTCCGGCTGGTGAACGACCGGTTGCCATGCTTGGCGACGCGGGCTCCGGCCCCGGCGGCAACGAGCGCCGCCGCGGTGGAGATGTTGAACGTCGGGACGCTGCCCCCGCCCGTCCCGCAGGTATCGACCAGCTCATCGGGGCGCACGCAGGGCAGGCGCACCATCGCATCCCGCAGCGCGTGGGCCGCGCCGGCAACTTCCTCGGCGGTCTCGCCCTTTACCCGGAGCGCCATCAGCAGCGCCGCGACCTGGGCGGGCGTCGCCTCGCCACTCATCACCACGTCGAAGGCGCGTCGCGACTCGTCAGCCGTCAGGGTCTGCTGCGCGGCGAGGGCGCGCAGTGCCTCGCGAAGCGGCTCGATCGACACTGCCTAACGCGCCGAGGCGAACGCGTGCAGCAGGCGCTCGCCAAGGCGGGCGCGGGTTGCGACCAGCGAGATGACGAGCGCGAGCAGGCGCACCCGCTCGACATCCTCCTCGACGAACACGCCGCGCTGCGCACGGTTCGTCAGGTTCACGACGCCGACGAGCTGATCGTGATAGACGAGCGGGAAGCTGATGAACGAGCCAGTGGTGAAGTACTGGTCGCGGAGGAGGGGATGCGTCTGCGCGTCCGCGACATCCATGACCAGCAACGGTTCGCGCGACTGGGCCACCTTGCCCGACACCCCCTCGCCGATCTTCACCCGTGACGTCACCGCGACGTTAGGCGCGATTCCCCGGGCGGCGGCGAGATAGAGATTCTCACCGTCGGGCGCAACCAGCATCAGCGAGCAGCGGGCCGCCTGCATGTCGTCGCCGACGAGCGCGAGCAGGCTGTCCACCAGCTCCTGGGGATCCTCGGTGGCGGCGTCGAGGGTCAGGACGCGATCGATCAGGTAGATCGTCCGCGTCTTCTGCCGCAGCGACTCGCTGCGCCGATGCAGCTCGACGTGCGCCTTCTCCAGCTGCTCGACCGCGGCCAGAACCTGCTGCTCGACCGCCTGGGCGCGGCGCGCCGACTTGCGCGCTTCCTCGCTGGCGCGGGCGATTTCGCCCTCGAGCGCGACGACACGCGCCGGGTCGGCGCCTCCCCCGCCCTGCGCCTGCTTGAGCTGCTGCTCGAGCACGCCGAGCTTGCGCACATAGTCGCCATGGACGCGTTGCGTCACTTCCTCGAGTGTGCGCACCGCTTCCTCGCGCGCCTCACGTTCGGCGAAACGCGCGAACGCCAATTCAAAAAGAGCGACCGACGGCGCGAAACGCTCCGATGCGCGCGTACCGAAGATCTTGCGCGGCTCGTAGAGCGCGATCACCGCTGCGAGATGACCGTCGGCGCGAACCCCACGCAGCGACAGCCAGCCGCCGTCCGACTGGGCACGCAGGCGGAAGAGACGAGCGTATTCGTCGGACTGCTCGCCGAGGTCGACGAACTGTCCGCCAGCGGCCACCGTGAGGCGGGTCGTCGCCGGCAGGTGATCGAACGTCGTCTCGACGGCACTGCGTTCGACGGTGCCGCCAGCGGGAGTCAGCCGGTCGCTCAGCATCTCGCGGCGCCCGTCGTAACGCAGCAGCGCAACGTTGGAGGCGCGATCCACCTCGGCGAGCCCCTCGCCCAACGCGACGAGGGCGCCGTCGAGATCGGGCGCGACGCTCAGTGCGTGCGCAAGTGAAGCGAGGGTGCGTGGAGGCATCCGAGTGGGACGCGCGCGCGCCGGTTGCGGCAACGTGACGAGCGCGAACGGTGGCTGGGCGAGGGAGGCGAAATGATGAGCCGCGGCTGCGGCGAAGTCAATCGGCGGCGCGTCGGTCGTCCCGGCGCATTTCGCTTGACTTGAAGGGACGCGTTGGTAACTTCCCTCGCGATGGACGAGCGGACGATACAGCTGGTGCTGCACTATGACGGCGGCGCCTTCGCCGGGTGGCAGCGGCAGCGGATCGAGCGAACGGTTCAGGGTGTGCTCGAGGAAACGCTCGCCCGCGTTTGCAACGGGCCCACCGCGGTGACGGGAGCGGGTCGGACCGACGCAGGAGTCCATGCGCGCGGGCAGGCCGCCGGTGTCCGGCTCGCGGAGAAGTGGACGGCTCCGACGATTCGCCGCGCACTGAACGCCACCCTGCCGGGCGACGTCTGGATCGCGGCGGCGCACGAGATGCACCCGGAGTTCCACGCGCGGTATAGTGCTGTTGCGCGCCGCTACACCTACGTCGTCGGAACCGACGAGGATGCGGCGTCACCCTTTCGGCGGACGCGCGAGCTGGTCGAGCGCCATCCGCTCGACCGCGCGCTTCTCGATGATGCGGCACACATGATCATCGGCGAACACTGTTTCCGCGGCTTCGCGGTACAGGGCACGGCACCGGCGACGGACGATCATCGCTGCGTCGTGCATTCGGCGCGGTGGATCGAGCGGACCGGGGGGCTCGCGTTCGAGATCGAGGCCAACCGTTTTCTTCATCACATGGTGCGCTTCCTCGTTGGGACCATGCTCGACATCGGCCGCGGGCGTCGAGCGCTTCAGTCGATCCGCGCCTTGCTCGACGCATTGGACAACCGCGACGTCGCCCCGCCCGCGCCCGCGCATGCACTGTTTCTTGATCGAGTCGATTACCCTGCGGCCCTTTATCGGACGACATGAAGATCTTTCTGCTGACGACATCGCCAGAGGAAGTTCACTGGGCTGAGTCGAATGGCCTCATCGACGCAGTCGTGACCACGCCTGCACTCCTCGGTCGCACGCCGCGCGTCGAGCCGCGCGAGCTGCTCGCCGAGCTGGTCCAGTCAACGCGCCTTCCTGTCTGCGCCAGTGTGGGAGCGGTGAATGCGCACGACATCTACACCCAGGGGCGCGAGCTGGCGAAGCTCTCGGAAGACCTGATCATCCAGGTGCCACTCGTCGAAGATGCCATCGTCGCCATTCGCCGGCTGTCGAGCGAGGGCATTCACGTCTCGGCTGACCTGGTCTTCAATGCGGCGCAAGCGCTGCTCGCGGCGAAGGCAGGTGCGCGAATGGTAAGCACCTCGCTCGAACAGCTCGAAGTCATGGGCGACCACGGCGTGAACGTCGTGCGCGAAATTCGCGCGGTGTTCGACGCCGACGCGACGCCATGCGACATTCTCGCCGCCGGTCCGGAAAGCGCGGCGCGTTTTGCCGAGTGCGTGCTCGCCGGCGCGCACGCGGTGTCGGTCACGCCGGAAACGCTGCGCGCGTTCCTCGTGCACCCGCTCACCGACCGCGGCGTTGACCAGTTCCTCGCCGAGCTGGCGCGGCAGCCGCGCACACGGGCGCTGACATGACCACCGCTCGCTGGCGCCGCAGGGCGAGCGGAATTCTTCGCGCCTCGACCGTCCTCTCGCTCGCTGCCTGCGCCGCGACGTCGACGCCGAGCGCGGCGCAGGATACAACCCACGCCGCGAGCGCCCTGCCCGCCCCCCCGGCCAGCGTGTCGCTCAACGCCTCGCGGCGTACCGCGATCACCGACGCGGTCACGCGGGTCGCGCCCGCCGTGGTCACGGTGCAGACGGAAATTCTCGAGCGGGTCGCGGCCAACCCGCTCGAGGCGTTCTTCGGCGGGCAGAGCGGGCAGCGCGTCACCCCGGGCCTCGGCTCGGGGTTCATCGTCCGCGAGGACGGCGTGATCGTGACCAACGCGCACGTCGTCGCCGGTGCGGCCCGCGTTTCGGTCGCCTTGCGCGACGGTTCGACGTATCCGGCGAAGGTCCTCGGAGTGGATGAGGCGAACGACCTCGCTGTCCTCCGGATCGACAAGCGGGGGCTGCCGGTCGCACCGTTAGGCAACTCGGACCAGCTGCTGATCGGTGAATGGGCGATCGCCATCGGCAATCCGTACGGATTCCTCCTCGGCAACAGCGAGCCAAGCGTGACCGCCGGGGTGATCAGCGGCACCGGCCGGAATCTCGTCGGCGTGAGC
>JBKJQR010000227.1:0-15364 GCA_046593895.1 Gemmatimonadaceae bacterium
CTTGATGATCTCACGCACGAGGCGATGACGGACGACGTCGGACTCATTGAGGTAATGGAAGCCGATGCCGTCGATGCCGGGAAGAATGCGCTCGATCTGCACGAGACCGGAATCCTCGCGCTTCGGAAGATCGATCTGCGTCTTGTCGCCCGTGATCACGATCTTCGAGTTCACGCCGAGTCGCGTCAGGAACATCTTCATCTGGAGGTTCGTCGCGTTCTGCGCTTCATCGAGAATCACGAATGCGTCGCCGAGAGTGCGCCCGCGCATGAAGGCGAGCGGTGCGATCTCGATGATACGTGTCTCGAGGGCGCGCTGCACGCGTTCCGCCGGCATCATGTCGTCGAGTGCGTCGTAGAGGGGGCGGAGGTACGGATCGACCTTCGCCTGCATGTCGCCCGGGAGGAACCCGAGGCTCTCCCCCGCTTCCACGGCCGGCCGGGCGAGCACGATGCGCTTCACCCGCTTCCGGGCGAGCGCGTCGACGGCGGCGGCAACGGCGAGATAGGTCTTCCCTGTGCCGGCCGGCCCAATCCCGACGACGATGTCGTGGTCGACGATCTTCTGCATGTACTCCGCTTGCCCCGCGGTCTTCGCCTGGATGATCCTCCGCACCCCCGGCAGCGCGATGCGCGTGCTGTCCCCACCGCCGTTGCCATTTCCATCGGACGGCCCTTCGTCGGCGAGTCGCATCACATCATCGGGATCGAGCGCGCTACGCTGGCGCGCCGCGTCGATCATTCGTTGCGCGATGCTGACGGCCTTCGCGAGCGCGTCGGCCGGGCCTTGCAGCGTCAACATGTCGCCGCGAAGCGAGACCTTCACGCCTCCCACGCGCGCCAGCTCGACCAGGTTCGCGTCGTTGACCCCGGCGAGAATGAGCATGTCGGCGCCCTCGACCGGGACGCGCCTCGTCTCGACTGCTTCGGTCATTTATGCGCCTCGACGACCTGCACGTGGAGTTGCTCGAGATCACTCGCCGGCACCACCGACGGAGCGCCTTCGAACAGGGCGCGCGCGGTCGTTGTCTTCGGAAAGGCGATCACGTCGCGCAGCGATGGGGCATCGGCGAGGAGCATCGCGATCCGGTCGAATCCGAGGGCGATACCGCCGTGCGGTGGCGCGCCGGAGCGAAGTCCGTCGAGCAGGAAGCCGAATCTCGCCCGTGCCGTGTCGGCATCGATCCCGAGCAATTCAAAGATCGCTGACTGCGTATCCGGATCGCTGATGCGAATGCTGCCCCCGCCGAGCTCTGTGCCATTGAGCACGACGTCGTAGGCCCGCGCGCGCGCGCGCTGCGGCTCGCTCGTGAGGAGCGGGACATCCTCGGGCACGGGCGACGTGAAGGGATGGTGAACCGCGCCTAACGTTCCGGAGTCCGGGTCGTGTTCGAACATCGGGAAGTCGGTCACCCAGAGAAATTCGCGCTTGCCCGGCGTGACGAGTTCGAGGAGCCGGGCAATTTCGTGGCGTACACGGTCGAGCGCCGGACTCGTGACGCGATCGGCGCCGGCGGCGAACAAGCCAAAATCGCCATCGCTGATGCCGAGCCGCGTCGCGCCGGCTGGGCCGAGCAGCTTTGCGGCCGGGCTGCCTTCGACGGCATCGCCGGTGCGCTTCACGCGAACCAGCCCACCAGCGCCGGCCGACTTGGCAACGGCCTCGATGTCGTCGACCTGCTTCCGCGAGAGCTTCGCACCGTTAGGGACGATGATGCCGCGAACGCGGCCACCGGCGTCGAGCGCGCGGGTGGTGATCGCGAAATCGAGGCCGCGGAACACGTCGCTCGCGTCGATGATCTCGAGCCCGAAGCGGAGGTCGGGGCGATCGATGCCGTAGCGCTCCATCGCAGCTGCGTACGTCATCCGCGGAAAGGTCGCCGGGATCTCGAATCCCGCCTCCGACCAAAGCGCACCGATCAGCTGCTCGGCGAGCGCCATGATGTCTTCCTGCCCGACGAACGATGCCTCGATGTCGATCTGCGTGAACTCCGGCTGCCGGTCGGCGCGAAGGTCCTCGTCGCGGAAGCAGCGCGCGATCTGGAAATACCGGTCGAATCCGGCGACCATCAGCAACTGCTTGTAAAGCTGCGGCGACTGGGGCAGCGCGTAGAACTCACCCGCGTGCACACGGCTGGGCACGAGGTAATCTCGGGCGCCTTCGGGGGTCGGCTTGGTGAGGATCGGCGTCTCGATCTCGAGGAAGCCCTGCTCACTCAGGAAGCGGCGTGTCCGCTGCAGCAGCCGGTGCCGGAGCACAATGTTCTTCTGGAGCTCGGGCCGACGCAGGTCGAGGTGCCGGTAGCGGAGACGAAGCTCCTCGGAGGCGAGGTTCTCTCCCTTGCTCCGGGCGACCGGGATCGCCGGCGGCGTTGCCGGCCCGACGATCTCGAGTGACCGCGCGCGCACCTCGATATCGCCGCTCGCCATGTCCGCGTTGCGCATCTCGGGCGGGCGGGCGACAACCTCACCCTCGATGATCACCACCGTCTCGTTGCCTAACGTTCCGGCGCGGGTGATCACCTCGGCCGGCGTGTGCGACGGATTGAACGAGACCTGGACGATTCCCTCGCGGTCGCGCAGGTCAACGAAAACCAGCCCGCCGAGGTTGCGGGAGCGATGGACCCAGCCGCCGAGCCGGACAGATGTGCCGGCGTGCGCTGCCCGGAGTTGTCCGCAGAGATGCGTGCGAAGGGTGGTCGCGAGTGGTTCCGAGCGTGTCACCGGGATTTGTCGAAGGGAATCCGCCGCGAAGCGCGGCGCACATCCGAGTCACTGGCGACCGCGGGGGTCCTGGCTCGGACGAGCGGTGCGGTCGAGCGTGGACTGCGACCTTTCATCGTGAGGTCAGCAGAGAGCACCGGAGTGACTGAAGCGCATGGGATTCCAAAAGTTAACCCGCGTCGCGCTGCGTTGGAAGCACCATGAAAGGTCGCGCTTGACCACGGTTCGGCGCCCCTGTAAGGTCCACGCGATGCGCCTTGCGTTGGTGTCCGCTGCCCTGCTGTTCGCCCTGCCCGCCAGCGCGCAACGCGTGCCGGGGCGCGAGCTGCTCGACTTCCCGCTCGGGGCGCTAGCCGATGCCCCGCTGTTCGCCCCGGCGGACGTCGCGCTGTGGAACCCGGCCGGGATCGCGCCTGGCGGGGGCAATCGCGGGCGGATCGGCTTCGCGTCAGTGGAGACGCCGAGCGACCTCGGAATCTCACTGGTGGGCGTTTCCGTAGCCGCAGCGTTTCCGCTTGGGCTGGCTGCCGCACTCTCGGCAGTGCGAGGCTCGGTCACCGGCATCCCGCGCACAGTCGACAACCCGATGACCACGCCCGGTGACATCGCATACAACACGTCGATGCTGTCGGCCGGCGTCGCGCGACGAAGCGAAAACGTCACGGCCGGCGTCGCCCTGCGTTTCCGGATCGGCGCCCTCGACACGGAGCGGCGCGGCGCCTTTGGAGTCGACGGGGGACTGCTCGCCGATTCGCTGTTCGGTCTCCCGATTCGCGGCGCGGCGTCGACCTTTCTCTGGAGGCCCGCCAACGGCGCCGACGAAGAAACGGCCTACGCCGGTGCGCTCGACGCATCGCTGTACCGGGCCGACTCCACCCTCGACGTTCGATCGGGATATTCGCTGACCCTGGTCGAGCAGCGCACCGTTGAGCACTACGTCTTCACGGGGGCAAACGGCAAGCGGTGGGAAGCGCGTGCCGGCGTCGCACTGCATCAGGGTGCCGGCGAGCGCGAATGGTCGTTGCGTGTGGGAACCGGGTTACAATACGGACGGTACCACATCGGGGTCGCTCGTGAAGGTGCCCGCGATGGACTGGGTGGCATCTACCAATTCACGCTCACGACGCTTATCCGCTGATCAGTGACAGCTCCCGTTCACGCTCGCGAGAACCTGCTCGACTTGACCCCCGTCGCCGCTGAAGCGCGGCTCGCCGCGTTCTTCAAGCGCCGCGGCGAGCCCGCCTATCGCGCGCGGCAGGTGGCGCGCCGCCTCTGGCAGGCACCAGTGAGCGACTTCGCGGCGATGACCGAGCTCCCGCTCGTGATGCGCGAGGCACTTGCCGACGCGTTCGTCCTGCCGCGACTCGAGCTGACCGTCAGGCAGAAGTCGGTCGACGGGACGGAGAAATTCCTCTTTCGCCTGGCTGATGGCCAGGGCATCGAGACCGTCGCGATCCCCGACGATGGGCGCCTGACGCTCTGCATCTCGTCGCAGGCCGGGTGCGCGCTCGCCTGCGCGTTCTGTGCGACCGGCGCGATGGGCTTTCAGCGCAACCTAACGGTTCACGAGATCGCCGGACAGGTGCGCGAGATGCGCCTGCTCGACCCGCCGTTCGCGGTGACCAACATCGTGTTCATGGGGATGGGCGAGCCGATGATGAACTGGAAGAACGTCGACGCCGCGCTCACCGTTCTCAACTCGCCGGAGGGGCTCGGCATCGGGGCGCGGCACATCACCGTATCCACTGTCGGCATTCTTCCCGGGATTGTCGCGTTAGGCGAACGCCCGGAACAATTCCGCCTCGCCGTCTCGGTGCATGCTCCGACCGACGCTCTCCGCCAGACGCTGATGCCGGTGAACACGAAATATCCGCTCGCCGACGTGATCGAGGCGGCGAAGGCGTTCGACCGGCGGGTGACCTTCGAATACGTGATGCTCGGCGGCGTCAACGACCGGATGGAGGATGCATTGAACCTCTCACGGCTGGCGCGCGACTGCCGCGCCTTCGTGAACCTGATCCCGCTGCATCCCGGCGGCGCGATGGGGTTCACGCCGACTCCGCGCGACGGGATCGTCCGCTTCGCCCGCGAGTTGCGGCGCGAGGGCGTGGAGGTGGCGGTCCGGAAGAGTCGCGGCAAGGACATTGCCGCCGCCTGTGGACAGCTACGGGTAGAACGGCTCGGCCGGCGGCCGCCACGTCCCGCCGAGCAGGACGGTCACGTCGAGGTAGCGTGAGCTGTCCGGTCGCGCGAGCACCTGCGTAGCGCCTAACGCGCGGGCGACGAGCCGCGCCCATTCAGGGTGCCCGGAGCGGTCGAGGACCATCGTGCTGTCGTGACCGTTAGGGTCGGTCCCGACATCGACGACGTCGAAACCGCGATCGCGGAGGTGCATCGTGGCGCGACGCGCCAATCCTCGCGTGTGGGTGGCGTTGAGGACCTGGACACGAATCCGCACGCCCACCGGCGCCCGCGCACCGTCCGCCCCGATCGGGCGCCCCGAGCGATGGTGCCAGCGCTGGATCGCCCAGGCCCCGCCCGCGGCGACCAGTACCGCGAATACGATCAGCACCGCCACCCGCGTCAGCGCACGCGATTCCACAGGGCGACCGTTTCGGGGAAGAGGGTATGCCCCTCGCGCAGTGCATGATCGATCCGCATCCGTAACACCTGCCGGAACGTCGCATCAAAATCATCGGCGACGTGCGTGGCCAGATAGGCGCGATCGGCTCGCGCGAAGCTTCGACCGGGCTCGAGGAAATCAGCCATGAACAGCGCGCGTCCCAACCGTTTCCACGACGCGCTGCCCACGGTGTGCCAGCGGATTGCGTCGAGCACCGGCGCGCGTTGCTCGCCCTCGCGCTCGAGCATTTCCGCCGCCGCGGGTCCGTGCAGCATCTCCGGCGTGAAGTCGGCGCGCGGCACCAATGCGCGCAGCCGCTCCTCGGGCGCGTCGCGCAGCGCATCGTGGAGCAGCCCCGCGTCTCGCCA
Organism: Gemmatimonadaceae bacterium; assembly: GCA_046593895.1. GTDB lineage: Bacteria > Gemmatimonadota > Gemmatimonadetes > Gemmatimonadales > Gemmatimonadaceae > JABFXC01. The sequence goes on from JBKJQR010000227.1 coordinate 5,715, forward strand.
GCTCCGCGCTTCGTCAGCGTCAACGGCCATCTCGTTCGCCCAACGCTCGAGGAGCGTGGTGACGCGCTCGATGTGCGCGCGCCGCTTCTCGGTCACGCAGGCCCACGCCGGGAGCTCGATCATTCGCCGAGCACGACGTTGTCGATCAGCCGCGTCCGACCGACGCGTGCGGCAACCATCGCCACCGATTCCGGCGTCGCGATTTCCAGGGGCTCAAGCGTCGCCGCGTCAGCGATGGCGAGATAGTCGATCGCCACGGACTGCTCGGCATCGAGGAGCGCGCGGGCGGTGGTGAGCAGTGAATCGACACGGTGCTCGCCATGCCGGAAGCGCTCCCGCATCGCGAACAGCGCCCGTGACAGCACGGCGGCTCGTGCGCGCGCCGCGCCATCGAGATAGCTGTTCCGGCTGGACAGTGCCAGCCCGTCAGCCTCGCGAGCCGTCGGCGCGACGACAATTTCCGTCGGGAAGTTGAGGTCATCGACCATCGCGCGGACGAGCGTTGCCTGCTGCACATCCTTTTGCCCGAACATCGTTACATCGGGTTGGACGATGTTGAGCAGCTTTGCCACGACGGTGAGCACTCCGCCAAAGTGCCCCGGCCTCGCCGCGCCCTCCCACCGCGCATGCAGAGTACCGGGGACAACGTCGACGCGCCGCGCACGGGGATACATCGCGTCCGCGGGCGGCGTGAACAGGAGATCGACGCCGCGGCCGAGGGCTTTCGCTGCGTCACCGACCGCATCGCGGGGGTAGCGTGAGAGATCTTCTCCCGGCGCGAACTGCAGCGGATTGACGAACACGCTCATGACGACGAATCCGGTACGGCGACGGGCCGCGTCGACCAGCGAGAGGTGCCCCTCATGGAGGAAGCCCATCGTCGGCACGAAGCCGATTCGCAATCCCGACGCGCGCGCCTGCCTGACGGCCGCCCGCAGCTCGACCACCTGCTCCACCGTCTGCATCTAGTAGCTGTGCTTCTCGTCGGGAAATGAGCCGTCCCGCGTCTCGGTGATGAACTGCCTGACGGCATCCTCGGCCGCGGCACCGAGCTCGGCATAGCGCTTGAGGAAGCGCGGTGCGAAATCGCCGTTGAGGCCGAGGAGGTCGGGAAGAACGAGCACCTGCCCGTCGCAGTGCGCGCCAGCACCGATTCCGATCGTCGGGATCGCGATCGCCTCAGTCACCCGGGCAGCAACCGCGTCCGGTACCAGCTCGAGGACGATGCAAAACGCGCCGGCTTCCTCGAGTCGCTTCGCGTCGGCGACCATCGCCGCCGCGGCCGGCTCGCTCTTGCCCTGCACGCGCGCCCCGCCTAACGCGTGGACCGACTGCGGAGTGAAGCCGAGATGGCCCATCACCGGGACGCCCATCTCGACGATCCGCGAGACGGCGTCGGCGCGCGCCGGCGACCCACCTTCGAGCTTCACCGCGTGCGCCCCGGTCTCCTGCATCACGCGGCCGGCGCTGCGCATCGCGTCTTCGGTGGTGATCTGGTAGGTCAGAAACGGCAGGTCGACGACAAGCAGCGCCCGCGCGCACCCGCGCCGCGCCGCCGCACCATGGTAGATCATCTGGTCGAGCGTCACCTGCAGCGTCGAATCCTGGCCGGCGACCACGCTGCCCAGCGAATCGCCGACGAGGATGATGTCGACACCGGCAGCGTCGGCAATGCGCGCGAACATCGCGTCATACGCCGACACCATGACCAGTTTCTCCCCGCCCTTCCGCGCGACGAGATCACGAACGGTGATCGGTTTGCCCGCCATCATTCGGCCTCCAGCGCGCGCAGCTCGTCGAGCTCGCGCTGCCAGAAATCGCGATTTTCCAGCTCCGGGTGCGGCACGCGGCAACGTTCGTCGGCCGACCGCTGGAGCCGCATCGTCACGATGTCGAGATCGATCACCCGTGGTCCCCAACGCACGTCGCGCACGCGCCCACCCGCGATCTCGATCTGCTGGAGCGCGGCGAGCAGTTCGGCGGGAGTCAGTTCCGTCTCGAGCGCGATCATCTGGTTGAGATATCGACCTTGGTCGATCGGGCCAATGGGCGCGGTTTCCTCGATCGCCGATATTGCCCTAACGCTCGACCGCGGCAGCTCCGCCATGCGCTCGCGCGCGGCGGCGAGATTGCGCTGGCGATCGCCGAGGTTGGATCCGAGCGCGATGTACGCGACATCACGCACCGCGCCGCCGGTCGACCACGACTTCCGCATAGGCGAGCGGGCCGCGCAGCGCGACGTGCGGCTTGCGCACGGCCACCCGGACGCGCGAGACAGCATGGCCGGCGAGCACGTCGTCGGCGATCTGGTCGCCGATGCTCTCGAGCAACTCGAGATCGGCCCCAACGACGCTCGCTGCAACCTCGTAGAGCGCGCGATAGTCGACGATCGACGAAATCGTCGCCGGACCACGACGGTCGTGCCAGACGGTGAGGTCCACGTCGATCGGCTGCGGATGCTCACGCTCATGAGGCAGCACGCCGACTCGCGCGTGAAAGCGCATGGCGCGGAGAGTGATCGCTTCATGGGCTGTCACGTCGTCAACGTACCGGACGCGGGATGGAGAGTCAAACGATCGGCGCGCACCGCGACAACCTAGCTGACACTCGTCAACCGCCGCGTCAACTCGTTCAGATACACGGCCACATCGCGCAGCTCGTGCGTCGCACCCTCGAGCTCGCGCAGCGCCGTCGCCTGCTGCGTCGCGGAATCGGTGACGGCAGTCGCGCCATCGCGATTGCGCGCCGAAATCTCGGTCACCCGTTCGACGCCGTCGCGCAGCTTCTGGAACTGCGTCTCCTGCTCCCGCGAAACTGCTGCGATCCGGCCGGCGCGGTCGGCGCTGAGTGCGGTCGTCGTCACGATCTGATCGAGCGCGGCGAGTGCGGCTTCCGACAACGATTCGACGTCGGCGACGATCGTCTCGCCATCCTTCACCTTGGCGGCGACTTTTCGCATGCGGTCGTGAAACCCCTCGAGCATGTCGCTCACTTCGTTCGCGGCCCGCCCACTCTGTTCGGCGAGCTTGCGCACTTCGTCAGCGACGACGGCGAAGCCAAGGCCCCGATCCCCGGCACGCGCCGCTTCGATCGCGGCGTTCACCGCGAGCAGATTCGTCTGGTCGGCGATCTCACGGATGACAGTAATGAATTCGAAGAGCTCACGCGTCGCGCCGGCCAGCACGCTGATCTGCGCCGCGCTGTCGCTGACCACACCCTTCGCGCCGACGAGGCGCTGAATTGCCGTGCCGATCGTGCCGCGGTGCTCGGTCGCGATGCGCGTCGCCTGCGCGCTCGCTTCGGCGGCCGCCCCGCCATCCGCCGCGACCGCCGCGGTCGCGCGATGCAGCGATTGGGTCATCTCGAGCGACCGCCCGAGCTGCTCACTCTCCTCGGCGATCGCGTGCGTGATCTCGCCGACGGTGCGCGCGACCGCCTCGCCGCCGCTGCGCAGTGCGCGCGCCGACTGATTCAGCGTCTCGACCTGGACACTGACCCGCTCGACGGCCGCGAGGAGCGGCGTGCGCAGGTCGTGAATGTGGAGCGTCGTCGCGAGCTGATTCGCCGACCGCTGCAACAGTTGCAGCTCCTTGTCGCCATACGCCCCGCGCTTGTGGTGTTCGAGCTCGAGCAGCCCGACGAGCCGGTCACCGAAGCGCAGCGGAAGGACCACGACGCTTCGCGCCGCGACGCGCGGTGTTCGCACCCGGCCGTCGCGCGGCGCATCGGTGACGACGACTGCCTCACCCGTGTCGATCACCCGGGCGCGCAGCTCATTTCCTTCGGAAGGCGAGACGGCAGTTTCGTCGAGCAGCCCGGGACCGGCGCGATAGACCATCCGCAGCGCGTCGGCGCTGAGGCGCCAGATCCGGAACTCCTGCCAGTCCACCAGCCGGTGGGCGAGACGCTCGATGCGCAGGAACGCCTCGCCGAGCGAGACATCGCTCGACACGACCTGCTCCATTGCGTGAATCTTGTTCAGCTCCTCGGCGGCGATCGACTCCTCGAGGATCTTCTTGATGAGCAGTCCGGCCGAGACGAGCACGGTGAGCACCACCAGCCAGCCAACTGCCTTGAATGCGGCGAGTGTCGCGACGATCACGGCGATCGCCGTCGTGCTGACGCCTAACGCAATGACTTCGTAGCGCAGGATGAGCGACTTCTCCTCCGGACGCAGCTTGTCACGGAAGAGGAGCGTGAAGTACAACATCGCCCGGCTGAGCAGGAAATAGCTGAAGACGAACACCGACGCCGCGGGGATGATGTCGGTCGACATCACGCTGCCCTGCGTCGCGTCGCCAAGCACGGCGATCGCCGAGAAGAATCCGTAGGACGCGGCGAGCGCGATCACTTCGCGTCCAGCGTTGATCCAGCCAACTTCGGCCGGCTTTCCCATCAGCAGCCAGTCGGCAAGGAAGACACCGCCGTAGAGGGCGAGCGCCGTTGCCGGTGCGCCGGAGATGATCGAGCCGCCAACCGCGACCAGGCCAAGAAGGTTCAGCGCCGAATACTTCGTGACCGGAATCTGGAACCGGCGCAGCGCGGCGGTCGCCGCGAACAGGAGCGCGATGCTCCACGTGCGCGTCACCCATGCCTCACCATGCAGCAGCGTGAGGAGCAGTATGGCCGAACCGACAACCGCAACTGCGCGGGCGTAGTACTTGAGAAAGAGCCGCACTAGTGGCTCAGCACTCGTCGATCGCGGCGCGCAGGGCGCGCGCCAGCGAGACTGCGGCGTCGACGCTCTCCTCGGCCGCGCGCACGATCGCGCTGCCGACGACGACGCCGTCCGATATCGCGGCCACCGCCCTGGCCTGATCGGGTTGCGAGATTCCGAACCCAACGCACACGGGAAGCGTGGTCACGCCGCGCAGGCGCCGCATGGTGTCCCCGAGCTCGGGGGGCAATGATTGCTGCACCCCGGTTACGCCCATCCGGCTGATCAGGTAAACGAAGCCACGGCCATGCCGCGCGATTTCCCGCATCCGGTCGGACGGCGTGGTCGGCGCGACGAGCCGCACGAACGCGAGCGGGCCGTCGCCGAGCCAGCTCTCACGTTCGGGGTCTGCGCCAACCGGCAGGTCCGTCACGAGCACACCGGCACACCCGGCTTCACTGGCGCGAGTCAGCGCATCATTGCCCGCGGAGATCAGGGGATTGAGATAGCTGAAGAGGACGACCGGGATAGTGAGCTGGGCGCGCGAGATGAGGCCAAGGGTGCGATCGAGATTCATGCCGTGCCCGAGCGCGCGTTGCGAGCTCCCCTGAATGATCGGACCGTCGGCCAGCGGATCGGAGAACGGAACCCCGACCTCGATCGCATCGGCGCCGGCGTCGGCAAGTCCCTGCATCAGGGCGACGCATCGGTCGGGATCGGGGTGCCCCGCCGTCACGTACGGCACCAGCGCCCGTCGCCCCGCGGTGCGCAGCGCCTCGAAGCGCTGCGACAACAGGTCAGGCGAAATAGTCGCTGATGCGGATGCCATAGCGGTCCGGATTCTCCGTCTTGATGATGGTACGGGCGAAGCGCTCGCCTGATGCGTCACGCACCGCGAGGTCGATCAACTCCCCGGGATATACCACGTTGCCGCGTACGTCGCTCACCACGCGCACGATCGGTCGCGAGATCAATTCCGCGATCGGGTTCGCCTGATGCACAATCGCCAGCTCGAACGTATCGAGGACGACCAACGTGCCCACCGGATAGACGCCGAGCAGGTTGATGAACGCCTTGACGACGACCGGGTCCATCCCGCGCCGCGGGTTGTCGCGCATCTCCTGCAGCACCGCCGACGGCATCAGCGGCTCCGTCTGATACGCGCGGCGCGACGTCGCAGCATCGAAGCCGTCCGCCACTGCGACGACCTTGCTGTAGATACTCATCTCGCGGGCGCGAATCGGTCGCGGATACCCCGTCTGGTCAGTCTTCATGTGATGCTCGAACGCGACGACCATCGCGCGGTACGGGAGCTCCTGCTGGCCGCGCATGTGGAACAGCGTCAGCGTCCCGAGCCATGGGTGCGCCGCGATCTGCCGCCACTCGTCATCGGTCAGGCCGGTCGCCTTGTTCAACACGTCCACCGCGACGCGCGACTTGCCAATGTCGTGAAAGAGCGCGGCGAGGCCGAGATCATACAGTTGCAGCTTCGTCAGGCCTAACCGTCGGCCGAGGGCAACGGAAAAGATGCAGACGTTGACACTGTGCGTGAACGTGTACTCGTCGTAGTCGCGGATCGTCGTCAACCCCATCAGCGAGGTTTCCTCGTTGAGGATCTGGTCGACGATGGTCTGGACGACGCGCTTGATCTTCTTGATGTTCGGGCTGCGGCCGACGCGGACCGAGTGGACGAGTTCCTTGGTGACCGCCACCGACTGCGAGTAGGTGCGCTTGGCGACTTCCTTCGTCTTTTCGCGCGACTCTTCCTCCTCCGCCTCGTTCGCCGCGCCGAGTTCGAAGTTGAGGATCTTTGCGCCTTCGAGCTTTCCCGTCAGCTGCAGCAGGCGCTGCGACGATGTCTCCTTGCTCGGCGCCTGCATCATCGAGAGGAACGTCAGCCAGTCGCGCGTGCTCGGCGCACCGTGCACACGGAGCACGCCGACGCCGTTCGCGCGGAAGAGCGAGAGCAGGTGGCTGAAGCTGGCGTAGTTGTCGAGGTCGAGGCGGAGACGGGTCGAGTTCACGAAGATGAATTCGCCCGACACCTTGATCTCGAGCTCCGCCTCGCGCTTCATCAAGTCAGCAGTGACGTTTACCAGCTCCTGCAGTGCCTTCTGCACGGCGGTGTTCTCGACGGGGTACATCTTGATCGAGCGCAACGCACCGTAGAGCGCGAGCACGTAAACCTTGCCGGCGCGGCGCACGTACGAGTCGCCGCCCATCTCCCCGAACGTCTCGTTCGAACTGCCAACGCGTCCCGGGGCGCTCACGTGCCGGGCGCGCGCAGGGCGCGGTTGATCGCGTTGCGGACGAGAACTTCCTTCTCGTTTTCGGTCGATGCCTTGCGCAGGACCTCGTTGGCGCGCGGACCGCCGATCCTCCCTAACGCCATCGCGGCACAGGCGCGCAACTCGGGATCCTCGCGCTTGCCGAGGAAGCCCTTGCTGCTCAGCATTCCATCGAGCACGGCAATCCCCGGTTCGCCCGCGAGCGCGCCGAATGCCTCGAAGAGCGCCATCTTTTCCGTGAGGTCCACATCGCGCGCGCGCTTTCCCTTCACCGCGCTGTCGACGCGGGGGAACGCCGGCTTGTAGCCACGGGCCGCGATCGCGCGCAACGTTGCGACGCGCACATCGCGATCCGGGTCATCGATCGATTTTTCCAGGACCTGGAGCGCGCCGGGCGAGGCGATATCGTTCAACGCCTGCACGGCGAGAATCCGCAACGGAAGCGCGCCATCGGTCATGATCGCCGCGAGGGGCGCGACCGCGGCCGCGGTCTTCAGGCCCCCGGCGCGACGAATCGCCTCGCCGGCGACCATGCCATCGCTCGACGCGATCAGCTTCACGAGTTCGGAGGTGTTCTGGCCGGCGAGCCGCGACGCGGCTGCTTCGAGCAGCGGCTTCAACTGCGGGTTCTGCAGGCGTGCGAGCCAGCCGAACACCGTCAACAGGGCGGTCGGACGCAGCTGCTCGAACAGTTCGCTAAGGTCGGCCTGCGGCGGAAGCTCGGACGATTCCTCAAGCGATTCGAGCAGCTGCGAGAGCGCTTCCGGCGCGCTGAGACGACCAGGAAGCGCGTCGAGCTTGGCGCGCTGCTCAGGCTTGACCTCCTTCGCCCGTCCCATCGTGACGCCGACTTCGCGCAGCAGGTACGCGACCGCGCGGAACTGGCTCGCCGACAGCAAGTGAAGAATGAACCCGTCGAGGATCTCGCAGATCTCGTCGCGAACCGCGACGTCCCACTGCGCTTCGAAGATGTCGAGCAGCAGCGCCAGCACCGAGGGCCGCAGGTCGCGCGCGTACTCGTTCTTCACTCCCTCGCGAAGGTAGTCGATCTCTTTTTCGTCGAGGAAGTAGAGTGTCGTGTCGAAATCCTCGAGGCTGACGACGCCGGGGCGGTTGTCGCTGACGACCGATTCCTGCACATGCTCCGGTGACGCTTCCTCCGACGGCCGCATCTCGGCGGGGGTCGTATCGAGCAGCGGCGGAGCCGATTCCATTGCGAGATCGACGAACCGATAGCGCAGGAAGAGAAAATCCTGCTCCCAGAGCATCGTCAGCAAATCGTCGTCGTCGGGTGTCGCCTTTCGCGCCCGCTGGATGACGTCGAGGAATTTCGCCAGCTCCTCGTCTTCGAACCCGCGCAGGATGCGCACCTCGCGGATGCCGTCCTTGAAGAACAGCCAGGGCAGCGAGTCCGCTGACTTGGACGGTTCGCTCAGCACGACGCGATCGCTCCAGCGAATCTCGCCCTCAGTGAACGACAGCGCGATCTCATCGGTATGCTCCCAGACGGCGCCCAATCCGTCGCCGAGCATCTCGATCGCACGCAGGTAGATCGGATTGTTGTGCAGGTACAACTGGTGCGCACGCATGCCCTTCACGAGGAGCTTGAGCAGCTCCTCCACCACGGCCGGCGGAAACGGCGGCGCTTCGCGCTCGGGATCCGCGGCGGCGTTCTGAAGGGCCTGCGTCGTCATCAACTCCGGTCAGCTCCGCGCAGCAAGATGTTCGACCACGTGCGAGACATCCTTGTCGCCTCGTCCGCTGACGCAGAGGAGCACCGGCTCATCGGCGGCCCAGCGCTTCTTTTCTCGCGCGATCCAGGCGACCGCATGCGACGTCTCGAGCGCGGGGATGATTCCTTCGAGGCGCGACAACATCTGAAATCCTTCGAGGGCTTCATCGTCGGATACCGCGACATACTCGGCCCGCCCCGAATCCTTGAGGAACGAGTGCTCCGGTCCGACACCCGGATAGTCGAGGCCCGCCGAGATCGAGTGCGCCGGATGCACCTGTCCGTGCTCGTCCTGCAAGAGGTAGCTCAACGCGCCATGCAGCACGCCGGGGCGTCCACGCGTGAGCGATGCGGAGTGACGATCGGTGTCCACCCCCTCGCCCGCTGCTTCCACCCCGACCAGCTCGACCGCTGCATCACCGACGAACGCGTGGAAGATTCCCATCGCGTTGGATCCCCCGCCAACGCATGCGACCACGGTCTTCGGCAGCCGACCGGCGCGCTCGAGCATCTGCTCGCGCGCCTCGTTGCCGATGATTGATTGGAACTCACGAACCATGCGCGGATACGGAGCTGGCCCGACCACCGAGCCGATGATGTAATGACTGTCGTTCACCGAGGTCACCCAGTCGCGAATCGCCTCGCTCGTCGCGTCCTTCAGCGTGCGAGTGCCGCTCGTTACCGGGATCACCTCAGCGCCCATCAACTTCATGCGCACGACGTTGAGCTGCTGCCGGCGCATGTCTTCTTCACCCATGTAGACGACGCACTCCAGCCCGAATCGCGCGCAGACCGTCGCCGTGGCCACACCGTGCTGGCCCGCGCCGGTCTCGGCGATGATTCGCTCCTTGCCCATCCGGCGCGCACAAGATCAACAACACCGTCGGGCAGGCACTGCTGGCCCGTCGGATGGGGAAGCAGCGAATCATCGCTGAGACGGGAGCGGGTCAGCACGGAGTGGCGACGGCAACGA
>JBKJQR010000286.1:0-26458 GCA_046593895.1 Gemmatimonadaceae bacterium
GCCCATCGGGCGCGCCGAGATCGAGGAGATCCGCGGCGTCGCTGTCGGCGGCGTGCTCAAGTCGCTGCACGAGCGCGGATTGATCGACGTCGTCGGCCGCGGCGAGGGACTCGGCCGCCCCCTGCACTACGGGACGACGCCAGCGTTTCTCGAGCAGTTCGCATTGCGCCATCTCGATGAGTTGCCGCGCGCCGACGAACTCGCGGTCGCGCTGCGCAGCGCCGCGCCCGAGCAGGCGGCATCCATCCCCGCGACAACCGGAGCCGCGTGACCGACGATTCGATGCGCATCCAGCGCGCGCTCGCTCGTGCCGGCGTTGCGTCGCGCCGCGGTGCCGAGGAACTCGTCGCCGCAGGTCGCGTCACCATCAACGGCGTCGTCGCGAAAACGGGGCAGAGTGTCACACCGGGCACCGACGAAATTCTCGTCGACGGAAACGCGATCGCCGCGCCGCGCGAGCAGCACGTCTGGTACGTGCTCAACAAGCCCGCTGGTGTGTTGACGTCGCGACCCGACGGCACCGATCGCCGCACGGTGTTCGATCTCGTGCGCGACGTGCCCGGCCTGGTCTACGTCGGACGCCTCGACTTCATGACAGAGGGTGTGCTCCTGCTCACCACCGACGGCGACGCGGCACATGCGCTGACACACCCGAGCCGCGAGGTCGAGCGTCGCTACATCGCCACCGTGCGCGGCGACGCGGAAACCGGGGCACGTCTCGCCGAGCGAGGGGTAAAGCTCGATGACGGCGTCGTGAAGCCGACCGCAATCACGGTGCGCAATCTCCGCCGCGGCGTGTGGGAGCTGGCGATGACGATCCGCGAGGGGAAGACGCACGAAATTCGTCGTCTGTGCGAAGCACTCGATCTCGACGTGCTCGGGCTGCTCCGCACCAAGTTCGGTCCCGTCGACCTCGGCGAGTTGCCGTCGGGTGCGACTCGTCCGATGCTCTCACGCGAGCGGAAGGTGATCGACGCGATCGTCAAGAGCACCGGCGCTGGACGCCCTGCGCCGCGGCCCCGATCTTGAACGGTCCGGTAGTGCAAGTCACGTCGCAGGACCGCAGCTTCAGCAGTTCTCCAGCGAGGAACCATCGTGTCAACTCAGGTCGCGCCCGGGGCGGATACCGCACTCGTGCAGGGTGTGCTGCGTGAAGTCGGCAAGCGTGTCGTCGGCCAGGAGTACATGGTCGAGCGGCTGCTCATCAGCATGCTCACCGGAGGCCACGTCCTCCTCGAGGGAGTGCCGGGGCTCGCCAAGACCCTAACGGTCCGCACCCTCGCCGAGACGATCGCCACCTCGTTCCAGCGCATCCAGTTCACGCCGGACCTGCTGCCCGCCGACGTACTCGGCACGCAGGTCTACGATCAGTCGACCGGCCAGTTCAACATCAAGAAGGGGCCGATCTTCGCGAACATCATTCTCGCCGACGAGATCAACCGCGCGCCGGCGAAGGTGCAGGCCGCGCTGCTCGAGGCGATGCAGGAGAAGCAGGTCACGATCGGCGGGACGACGTACAAGCTCGAGGAGCCGTTCCTCGTCCTCGCGACGCAGAACCCGATCGAGCAGGAAGGGACGTATCCGCTGCCCGAGGCGCAGGTCGACCGCTTCATGCTCAAGCTGCGTGTCGGCTATCCGACGCGTGACGAGGAGAAGGAGATCATGCGCCGGATGGCGGGGGGCGATCCAATCAGCATCGAGCACGTCGCGACGCCACAAGCGATCATGGCTGCGCGCCATCGCATCAGCGAGTTGTACATGGACGATCGCATCGTCGACTACATCGTCGACATCGTCCAGGCGACGCGCAATCCAGGCGAGGCCGGACTGAAGGATCTCGTCCCGCTGATCGAGTTCGGGGCCAGCCCACGGGCGACGATCGCCCTCGCTCAGGCGTCGCGGGCGCATGCCTTTCTCCGCGGCCGCGCCTTCGTCACGCCCGACGACGTCAAGTCGATGGTGCCTGACGTGCTCCGCCATCGCGTGATCACGACCTACGAAGCCGAGGCCGAAGAGGTCACGAGCGACGAGGTCGTCCGCCGCGTGCTCGACAAGATCGAGAGCCCGTGAGCCCCGCGGTCGCTCCGTCGCGCGCGGCGGACGCGGCGCGCGCGACTGGCGCGCCGGAGAAGCGCGCCGGCGTTCCTCCCGAGATCCTCCGTCAGGTAAAGCTGATCGAGCTCCGCACGCGCGGGCTCGTCAACTCGCTGTTCACCGGCGAATACCACTCGGTATTCAAGGGGCAGGGCATGGAGTTCGCCGAGGTGCGCGAGTACCAGCCCGGCGATGAGGTGCGATCGATCGACTGGAACGTCACCGCGCGCATGCGGCGCCCGTTCGTCAAGCGTTATGTCGAGGAGCGCGAGCTCACCGTGATGCTGGTCGTCGATCTCTCGGGCTCGGAGCGTTTTGGCACGCAGGGCCGCTTCAAGAGCGAGCTGGCCAGCGAGTTGGGGGCAGTGTTAGGCATGTCGGCAATCCGCAACAACGATCGCGTCGGCGCGATGCTGTTCACCGATCGCATTGAACATGTGCTGCCGCCGAAAAAAGGGCGGCGCCACGCGCTGCGCCTGATTCGCGACCTGCTTGCCTTCGAGCCGACCGGGTCGAAGACGGACGTGTCGGGTGCGATGCAGTACCTCGCGCGGATGCTCCGCCAGCACACGATCATCTTCATCATCTCCGATTTTCTCGACGCCGAGATCGAGAAGCCGCTCAAGCGACTCTCCCAGCGCCACGATGTCGTCGCCATAACGGTCGAGGATCCGAGCGAGCGCGTGCTCCCCGACATCGGCCTCGTGCGCTTCATCGATCCGGAGAGCGGCGCGACGATCGACGTCGACACGAGCGACACCGATGTGCGGACGCAGTTTGCCAGGGCGACCGAGACGGAAATGCTCGCGCGGCAGAAGCTGCTGCGCCGTCTCGCGATCGACGAGATTGTCGTCCGCACCGACGGCGGCTACGTCGAGCCGCTGCTGCGGTTCTTCCGCAACCGGGCGACGCGGAAAAAGCGATGAGACACGCGGCGGCGGGTCGCTCGAGATCGTACGTGCTCGGCGCGCTGCTCGGCGCTGCGCTGGCACTCGTGCCGGCGAGCGCGATCGCGCAGGGCGACGCGTCCGGCGCGCTTGCTGGCGTGCGCGTCGGCGTCACGACGCAGCCCGATACCGTCACCGTCGGCGATCCGCTGGTGATTCGCGTGCGCGTCGCGGCGCCAGCGGGGGCGACCATCGCGTTCCCTGCGGGGCCTGACTCGAGCGCCGCGGTCGCTGCCGTTGCGTCGCGAGCCGTCACGACGAACCCAACCCCTGGTCTGCTCGACCAGACGGCGACCTACCGCGTCGTTGCCTGGGACATCGGGAATGTGCCCGCCGGGCTTGGTGACGTCGTCGTCACCTCAGGCGGCGAGACGCGGCGACTGCCGCTGTCGGCGATCGTCGTCCACGTGAAGACGGTACTCCCCGCCGACACTACGCTCCGCGTGCCAAAGCCGGCGCGTCCACCGATTGACGTGCTCGTTCCATGGTGGAAAAAGTGGTGGCCGCTGCTCATCGCGCTCGCGGTGATCGCGCTGCTCATCTGGCTCTGGTGGCGCCGTCGCAAGGGATCGCCGGCGACGGGCGCGATCGTCGACCCGCACGCCTTCGCCGAGCGCGAGTTCGGGCGCATCGAGTCGCTCGGCCTGGTCGACGCCGGCGAGCGGGGGCGGCATGTCGCGCTGATGGTCGATGTGCTGCGCGACTATCTCGCGCTTCGGCTACCTGAAGCGCGTGCATCGCTCACCTCCTCGGAGCTGTCGGCGGCACTGCGCTCTGCGGGCAGTGTGCCGCAGACACGCCTCGCCGCGCTCCTCGACGAGACGGACCTTGTCAAGTTCGCCCGGCGTCCGCTGACTCCCGAGCGGGCCCGAGCGTTAGGCAAGGATGCCCGCGGCATCGCGCGCGATGTCGAAGCCGCATTCACGGCGAAGGCCGCCGCAGCCACGGCGCAGCAGCAGCAGGCGGCGGCGTGAGCGCGCTCACGGCGTTTCGCTTCGGCGCACCGTGGGTGCTCCTCCTGCTGCTCCTCCTGCCCGCATGGTGGGTGTGGCGCCGCCGTCGGCGTCCCGCGGCGATTGTGTATTCGCGCGTGCCGACGCTCGCCCGCGGCCCGCGCGCCGGCCGCGGCATCGCGCGGACGCTGTTCGTCCTCCGGAACGTCGTCCTCGGAGCGGTCGTCATCGCCCTCGCGCAACCGCGCAGCGGTGCGACGTCGCACGAGGTAACGTCGCAGGGCATCGACATCATGATCGCCTTCGACATCTCGAGCTCGATGCTCGCCGAGGATTTCCAGCCGCAGAACCGGCTCGACGTGGCGCGCGATCTCGTACGGAAGTTCGTCGCCCTGCGCACCAACGACCGGCTCGGACTCGTCGCCTTCTCCGGTGAGGCGCTGACGCAGGTACCCCTGACTACCGATTATCCGGTGATGTCAGCCGCCGTTGCGAACCTGCAGCCGGGACAACTGGAGGACGGCACCGCGATCGGTACCGCGATCGCCACCGCGGCTAATCGCCTCCGCCGCTCGCCGGGAAAGTCTCGCGTCATCCTGCTGCTCACCGACGGCGAGAACAATCGCGGCGCGATCGACCCGCGCACGGCGGGTCGCGCCGCGCAGGCGTTCGGAATCAAGATCTACGCGATCGGCGTCGGCAGCGTCGGCATGGCGCGCGTTCCCGTCGGCCGCGGGATCGGCGGGCTGCGCTTCGAGTACCAGCCGGTCCGCATCGACGACGCGCTGCTGACCGAGATCGCCAGTGCCACCGGGGGGCGCTACTTCCGCGCGACCGACGCCGCCGCACTGCAGCGGACTCTCGAGCAGATCGATCGCCTCGAGCGCAGCCCGGTCCAGTCGCGCACGTACACCCGCTACACCGAAGAGTACGAGTGGCCACTCGGGCTCGCGCTCCTGCTGCTCGGCATCGAGCTCGCACTGCTCGCGTGGAAGGCGCCGCTGCCATGAGCGCCTTCTCGATCTTCGATCACCCGTGGGCGCTGATCGTCGCGCTCGGCCTTGCCGTGACGTTAGGCTTCCTCGCCCTCCGCATCCAGCGCGGGCGCACGAAGCGGCTGGCGCGACTGGGCAATGCACCGGTCGTCGCCCGGCTGTTGCCGGCGGGTCTCAGCTCGGCGAGCGGGCGGTGGCGCGCCGCGCGCCTCGCGACCGCTGGACTGCTCGCCGGCATCGCCTTCGCCGGCCCGCGATGGGGTCGCGAGAAAACCACAGTCCGTGTCCAGGGCTACGACCTCGTCATCGCAATGGACGCGTCGCTGTCGATGACGGCGACCGACGTCCGCCCGAGCCGGCTCGAACTGGCGAAGCAGGAGGTGCGCCGCTTGCGCGCGTTAGGCGCGACGGCCCGCGTCGGGCTGATCGCCTTCGCCGGCCGGAGCTACATCCTGACGCCGATGACAGTGGACGAAGGCGCGGTCGATCTCTTCCTCGATAACCTCGACCCATCGATCGTCGGGCAGGCGGGGAGCTCGCTCGCCCGCGCGATCCGCCAGGGCACCGATCTCCTCGCCGCGACGCCGGCCGGTTCGGGCCGCGCGCTCGTGGTCATCAGCGATGGTGAGGCGTTCGAGCCGGAAGCCGACGTCGTCGACGCCGGGAAGCGGGCGCGCGACGCAGGCGTTGCACTCGTCACCGTCGGCATCGGGACAACCCAGGGCTCGACCATCCCGATCGTCGACGACAAAGGCAAGCCGGCGCAGAAGACGGACGAGACCGGCGCGGTCGTCATCACGCACTACAGCCCCGACCTGCTGCGCGCCGCCGCCGAGGCGGCCGGCGGGACGTTCATTCCCGCCGAGCAGACCGACAAGGCCGCACGCGTGCGCGCTGCACTGTCGTCGGTGCGCGCGTCGGAGATCGCGTCGTCAGCTGGCGCGCAACGCACGCCGCGCTTCCAGTGGTTCCTCGCACCCGCGTTGCTCCTCCTCCTGCTCGACAGCTTCCTCGCTGACCGTCGCCGCCGGGTGCGCGCGGTCGGTCCCGCCGCCGCCGTCACAGCTGGCGCAGCGGCCGCGCTGCTGCTCATCCTGCTGGTGCCCCGGACCGCGCGTGCCGATGATGCCGCCGACGCGGCGCAGGCCTATCGCACTGGTCATTACGATGAGGCAGCGCGCCTCTACCGGAAGCTCGTCGCCGGCGGCGATGCGTCACCGACGATGGTCTACAATCTCGCCACCGCGCTCCTCGCCACCGACTCGCTCGAACGCGCCGCGTCGCTGCTCGAGAAGGTGACGAAGACGACGGACCCCGAGCTTCGTTATCGTGCGTTCTTCAACCTTGGGCTCGCGCACCTCAGGCAAGGCCTCGCCACGCGCGGTGACAGCGCCACCCCCGCGCTCGACGCGGCGATCGCGGCGTACAAGCAGGTGCTGCTCATGCGCTCGCGCGACGCCGATGCCAAGTGGAATTTCGAGCTCGCCCTGCGCAAGAAGAAGCAGGGCGGTGGCGGTGGTGGCGGCGGTGGTGGCAACGATCAGAGCGCCAACCCGAAACCTGACCCGACCGCGCCATCGAAGGAGCCGCAACCGCAGCCCAGCGGCTCGGTCGGGCAGCAGCGTGCCGAACAGATTCTCAACAGCGCCGCTCGCGATGAACGCGATGTCCAGGCCCGCAAGCAGAAGGAAGGGCAACCGACCTCCCCGCCCGGCGGGAAGGACTGGTAGCCCCATGCCGTTAGGCGGCGTGGCGCACGGCCCGGTCCGATCAACCGGAGTCGCGTCGGCCCATCTGCCGTTAGGCGACCGGGTCGTCCGTGGTGTCCTTCTCTCGTCTCTCGTCGCCCTGTTGACCCCCGCAGCGTCAGCGGCGCAATTGACTGTGACCGTCACCGCGCCCGACACCGTCCGTGCCTGCGAACCGTTCAACGTCCAGATCCTCGGCGCGTCGCGCGGTGGGCCCGTGCCGAAATTCGTCGCGCCGTCGGTCGCTCCCTTCTCCATCGTGTCGTCGCGCGCCATGGCACAGCGGTCGAGCGACGCGCTCGGCCGCGGATGGAACATGTCGGACGTCGAGCTCACGCTGCTCACCGATCGACCGGGTCGCTATACGCTGCCGCGGTTCGAGATGCAGGCGGGCAAGCTGCGCACGCGCGCGGCGGCGCGGGCCATCGTCGTCGTTGGTGACCGCGACTCGTCGAGTGTGCCTGCGGTTGTGTCCAGTGGCGACATCGACACGACCGCCGAAGTCGCGCTTCGCGCGATCGTGGTCCCGGAGACGGTGTTCGTCGGCCAGCAGGCGAGCTATCAGGTCGGCGTCTTCATCAGCCCAAGCGCGCGCGAGAAGCTGCGCAGCAACCCGAGCTTCATTCCACCGCAGTTGAACGAATTGATGGCGTATGACTTTCCGGCCGACCGTCGCCGTGCGCCAATGCGGCGCCGCGTGGGATCGCAGTGCTACGACGTGCTCGTCTACGAGCGCGCGCTCTTCCCGCTCAGCGCTGGCCGCCACGATCTCGCGCCGGCCGAACTCTCGTACGCGCTGTCGATTGGAGCCGGTTTCTTCGCCGGATCCGAGCGACGCGAATCGAAGAGCGAATGGGTCACGTTGCACGCGGTCGAGCCGCCGGACTCCAGTCGCCCGCGCGACTATGTTGGCGCGGTCGGGGACCTGACACTGCGCGCCCGCGTCGACAGCGCCAGTGCGCGCGTTGGCGACCCGATGACGCTGACCCTGCGCCTCGAGGGGGAAGGGAACATCAAGCTCCTCCCGCGGCCGGTGGTCGCGTTGCCCTGGGCATCGCTCGTCGCGAGTGACGAACGTGTCGTCATCGACAGCATCGCCCGGCGCATTCGCGGGACCAAGGAATTCGACTGGATCGTCACTCCCCGCGCATCGGGCCCCCAGACGGTACCGGCGGTGGCGTATCCGTTCTGGAATTCGCACACGCGGCAGTATCAGGTGGCCGCGACTGATCCGCTCTCGATCATCGTCGGCGAGGGCAGCCTGGCCACTGTGACGGACAGTGCGGCTCCCCGCCTCGTTCCCGCCCTCAGCATCCGCCGCGCGCTTCGCGCCGATGAGCCGCTGCCTCCGCCCCAACATCCGCTCTTCGCCGCCATCGCTGCGCTCGCGCCGATTCCTGCGCTGTCGGCGATCGCCGTCAGGCGCCGGCGACGGTCTCCACCGCCGTTAGGCGGCGCGGCGCGCCTGCGCGCCGTCACCCGCCGGCGCGCGCATGCCGACCCGTCCACGGTGCGCCGCGCGCTGATCGCCGCGCTGGTCGAGCGCGGCGTCCTCGCGCCCGGCGACCTGCTGCGCGAAGCGGACGTGATGCGCGCGCTCCGCCGTGCCGGCGTCTCGATGAAGACCGCCGCCGCGGTCGCGGTGTTGCTCGAGGAACTGAGCGCCGCCAGCTACGCCCGTACGCGTCACTCGGCGAGCGATGCCGGCAAGCGCGCTCGCATCGCCTTCGCCGCCGTCGAGGCCGAGGCGCGCGATCGGACCGTGCTTGGCGCGACGGCGCGGGGCCTCAACTCGCTGCTCGGGATCGTTGGCGCGCTGTCGCTCGCGGCCGCGATCGCGTCGGCACTCGGCGTTGATCCCGCCGCGGTGTTTGCGCGCGGCGTTCACGAATACGACACATCGGCATACGCCGCGTCCGCGCTTGCCTTCGATTCGACGGCAGCGTTGCGTCCCCGTGCGACAGACGCATGGGCAAACGTCGGGACCGCGCGATGGGCCGCACACGACACCGCCGCCGCGGTTGTCGGCTGGCAGCGCGCTCTTCGCCTCGATCCGCTCGATGCTGACGCGCGCGCGCGGCTCGACCTGACGCCTGGCGCGGCACGCGGAGTGCTGGCAGCGGTGCCACCTCTGCCGCCTGGCACCATCGCGCTGATCGGGCTTGGCCTCTGGTGGGCCGCGTGGACCGTCGCAACGCTTCGCGTGGCGCGCGGCGGGCGTGCGCCACGCGCACGATCCACGTACCTCCTGCACGGCCTCGTCGCGGCATCCGTCGTCGCCTACGTGCTCCTCGACGAACACATCGCGGCGCGTGCGCTGAGCGTCGTCGCCGAGGCGACGCCGCTGCGTGGCATCCCCTCGCTTGCCGGCGAGCCCGGCGCAGCGACCCGCACCGGCATCATCGTCCGCGTGATCCGCCGCGAGGGCGGCTGGTCGGAAGTCGCAATCGCGAACGGCGACGAAGGGTGGATCGAGAGCGACCGGCTGCGGTCGATCCGCCGCGACTGACCGTTTCCACCGCGCGCACGATTGACCCTCGACGCACCGCGGGCGAGACTTCCCTCGTGCCGCGCATCGCCGTTCTCCCCAGCGCCGTCGCCGACCAGATCGCCGCGGGCGAGGTCGTCGAGCGCCCCGCCTCCGTCGTCAAGGAACTCGTCGAGAACGCACTCGATGCGGGCGCGATATCGATCGACGTCGCGATCGACGACGGCGGACGCGCCCGCATTCGCGTGAGCGACGATGGCACCGGCATGGATCGCGACGACGCGTTGCTGGCGCTCTCGCGCCACGCCACGTCGAAGATCACGCGGGCCAGTGATCTCGTCGGTATCCATAGCTTCGGATTCCGCGGTGAGGCGCTGCCGGCGATCTGCTCGGTCGCGCACGTCGAAATCGAGACCGCGCCAGCCGATGGCGCTGGCACGCGCATCGCCGCCAGCGGCGGGGCAATGGTCGCCGTGTCCGACGCGGCACGCCGACGCGGGACGACGGTCACCGTGTCGTCGCTCTTCTACAACGCGCCGGCTCGCCTCAAGTTCATGCGTGGCGCGCGCAGCGAGTGGCGGGCGATCGTCGACGCGCTGACGCTCGTCGCGCTGGCGCGCCGCGAGATCCGCCTAACGGTGACACACGATGGCGCGCCCGGGCTCACCCTGCCGCCTGCCTCCTCGTGGCGGGCTCGCGTCGCCGCGCTCTGGGGCACCGCAACCGCCGAGCGGTTGCTCGACGTCGACGACGTCGCCGGCCCGATTCGCGTCGCGGGATTGGCCGAACGGCCGCCCGACGTCGGCACGGCGAGCCGGCGCATCTTTCTCGCCGTGAACGGGCGCGCGATCCGCGACGCGGGGCTCATTCGCGCGGCGGAATCGGCCTACAAGTCGACGATCTCCGCCGGCCTCCGGCCGACCGTGCTCCTCGCGCTCACGCTCCCTGGTGCCGACGTCGACGTCAATGTGCATCCCGCCAAGGCCGAGGTGCGCTTTCGCGATCGCTGGACGGTCGAGCGGGCCGTCGAGCGGGCAGTCCGCCGCGCGTTAGGCACGCTCGATGCGGCAGCGGCGATCGGCGCCCGGCGCTGGTGGAATGCCCCGGGCGACGGGCCGCTCCCCGATGCCGCGGTCGGCAGAGAGACGCTGCGACTGCCTAACGGGACGGAGGGCGGGCCACTCTTTGGCGCAGCGGATGGCTCATCCGGCGACTCGCCGCTTGGCCTGGCAGCCGAGGCGACGACGACCGCGCTCGACGTCGCCCCTGACGAACCGATCGTCGTCCCCGCGCTGACCCAGTGGCGGCGCACCTACATCTCCTTCGAGCACGAGCAGGGCCTCGTCCTCATCGACCAGCATTCGGCGCACGAACGGGTACTGTTCGAGCGGTTCATGGCGGTGCTCGAGCGCGGCGAAGCGCCCGCGCAGCGGCTGCTCTTTCCAATCACCCTCCATCTCGGCCCCGCCGAGAGCGAGGCGTTCGACGCAAACCGCGACGCATTCGAGCGGTTGGGCTTCGAGGTGGAGGGATTCGGTGGGCACACGCTGATCGTCAGCGCGGTCCCGATGCCGCACGCACGGTTCGACCCGGAGCGCTGCCTCCGCGACACCCTCGATGCGCTCACCGGCGATCGAGTCGCGAGCACGGCGGCGCGCCACGAGAAGCTGGCCGCGACCGTCGCCTGCAAGGCGGCCATCAAGGCTGGCGAACTGCTGTCACTGGATGAGATGCGCGCGCTGTTTGTGGCGCTCGCGCGGACTGACCTCCCCGCCCACGACGTCCACGGACGGGCGACGATCGTACGCGTCGGATGGGATGAGCTCGAGCGCCGCTTTGGCCGGCGCTGAACTCCGTGTCATTACCGGGCCGACCGGCGCGGGCAAGTCGGCGCTCGCGCTCCGCCTCGCCGATCATAACGGCGCGGCGATCATCAGCGCCGACTCCCGTCAGGTGTACACTGGCTTCGACATCGGCACGGCGAAGCCGTCGCCGGCCGAGCGCGAGCTCGTACCGCACCACGGCATCGACGTTGTCGCCGCGACCGAGCGATACTCCGCGGCGCGCTGGGCGGCCGATGCCGAGCGCTGGGTCGCCGATGATGTCAGCGCGGGAAGGGAATCGCTCGTCGTCGGCGGAACCGGCTTCTACCTCCGCGCGATATTCGCACCGCTTTTTGCCGAGCCGGAAATGGACGACGCTGCACGGCGCGAACTGCAGCGCTATCTCGCCACCCTCTCCGCCGCCGACCTGCGCCGCTGCTGCCTCGCGCTCGATCCGCCGCGCGCCGCGCTCGGCCCCACGCAGCTGCAGCGCGCAATCGAGGTCGCGCTGCTCACCGGTCAGCGCGTGTCCGACCTCCACGCGCTCCCACGGCGCGCACCGACCTTTCGCGCACGCTACCTTGTCGTCGACCCCGGGCCGATCCTCAGCGACCGGATTGCCGCACGCGTCGATCAGATGCTCGCCGGCGGGTGGCCCGAGGAAGTGGAACGGTTGATCAACGCAGTGCCCGACGATGCGCCAGCCTGGAACGCCGCCGGGTACGCCGTGGTTCGCCGGTTGGTGGAGGGGGACATCTCGCGCCTGCACGCGCGCGAGCAGATCATGATCGAGACCCGGCAGTATGCCAAGCGCCAGCGGACCTGGCTCCGCCATCAACTGGGCGATGCCGCCGTGACGCTCGTCAACCCCGACGCACCCGACGCGATGATGATCGTTGACCGCTGGTGGACTGGAGCGAGCAAATGAAGATCGGCATTACCTGCTATCCCACCTACGGCGGGTCCGGTGCCGTGGCGACCGAGCTCGGGATCGCGCTCGCCTCGCGCGGCCACGAGGTGCACTTCATCACCTACCAGCAGCCGTTCCGGCTGCCGCAGTTCCTGCCTAACGTCTTCTTTCACGAAGTCGACGTCGGCCGCTACCCGCTCTTCGAGTACCCACCGTACGACCTTGCGCTCGCCGTCCGCATGCACGAAGTCGTCCGCGCGCACGACCTCGACATCCTCCACTGCCACTACGCGATTCCGCACGCGACCAGTGCCTGGATTGCCAAGGAAATGCTCCTGCGCGAGCACGGCCGCGACATTCGCGTCATCACGACCCTCCACGGTACCGACATCACCATCGTCGGGCAGGATCCGTCGTTTCACGCGATCACCAAGTTCTCGATCGAGCGATCCGACGGGCTGACCGCGGTCTCGCACTTCCTCCGCGACGAGACCCAGCACGCCTTCGGATGCGCCGGCTGCGGAATCGAGGTGATTCACAACTTCATCGATCCGCAGACCTACGATCGGAGCCGCTATGGCGGTACGCTCCGCCCGCAATTCGAGGCCGGCCGCAAGGTGCTCATGCACGTCTCGAACTTTCGGCCGGTGAAGCGGGTCCGTGATGTCGTCGGCATCTTCGCCAAAGTCGCGCGCGAGATTCCCTCCGTGCTCGTCATGGTCGGCGACGGTCCCGATCGCGGCGAGGCCGAAGCCGAGGCGCGCCGGCTTGGCGTCGCCGACGACGTCCACTTCCTCGGCAAGATCGACATCGTCGCGCCTCTCCTCGCCGAGGCCGATCTCTTCCTGCTGCCGACGCAGAGCGAGTCGTTCGGGCTGAGCGCCCTCGAGGCGCTCGCGTCCGGAGTGCCGGTCGTCGGCTCGCGCGCCGGGGGTCTCGTCGAGGTCGTCCGCGAAGGCATTACCGGCGTGCTCTGTTCGGTCGGCGACGTCGACGGGATGGCGGGGGCCGCCGTCGCCATGCTCGCCGACGCCGATCGCTGGCAGCACATGAGTGACTCAGCGGCCGCTGACGCGCGGCTTCGCTTCGCCCGCGATGACATCGTCGAGAAGTACGAGCGCTTCTACGAACGCCATCTTGCCTGACGTTCGCGCGCTGCTTGCGATCTCGCGTTGGCGCAACGCACTGATCGCATCCGTCGGCGTCTATGTCGGAGCCTGGTGGGCCGCGCACGATGTAACGCTCCCCGCCACTCTTGCCGCGGCGCTCGCTGCGGTTGCATTGACCGCTTATGCGAACGCCTTCAACGATTTCGCCGACGTCGCGATCGATCGCTCCGCGCACCCCCGGCGCCCGTTGCCCGCCGGCACACTGACCCCGCGCACGGTGCAATGGTTTGCCGCGACCGCGGCCGCGGCGGGCATCGCTCTGGCATTCGTCGCGCGCCCGTCGCTTGGTCTCCTCAGCGTGGCCGTCGTCGCGCTCATGACGCTTTACTCAACGACGCTCGCGCGACTCCCCCTCGTTGGTAATCTGGTCGTCGCCGCGCTCGCGTCGCTGCCCTTCTTCTACGGCGCTGTCACCGTCGGTGCCGCACCGGACGGGCTGCGGCTCGTCGCGGTCGCGATGCCTCTCCATCTGGCGCGCGAGTTCGCAAAATCGCTTGATGATGCCGCCGCTGACGCCGGCTATCGACGCACGCTTCCCGTCGCCTTCGGCCGCACCCCCACGCTCGTGCTGTTGACGCTCTCGGTCGCGCTCTTCGCATGGCGCGCGCTTCTCCTCGCGACCCCCGAGCCGCGGCTGCGTGTCTTGCTCGTTCCTGCTCTCGTCCTCTGCGTCGTCGCGACGCGTCGTGCGCTGGCCGCCCACGCCGGCGCGTCATTACTCTTCAAGACGGCGATGCTCGCTGCGATGGCGGCCCTCGTCGCCGTTCGCTGACTGACGGTCCCTCTCACCACCGCGCATGAGCCTCTTCCAGGCAGTCGTCCTCGGCATCGTTCAAGGGCTGACTGAGTTCCTGCCCGTCAGCAGCTCCGCCCACCTCGCCCTCGTCCCCTGGGTGCTCGGCTGGCGCGACCCGGGCCTGGCATTCGACGTCGCCTTGCATCTGGGCACGCTGGTCGCTGTGCTCTGGTACTTCCGTGCCGAATGGCTGCGGTTGATCCGGAGCGCGCTCGACATCGTGACGACGCGCCGGCTCGACACGCCGGAAAAGCGCCGCGTCGTCTACCTGATCATCGCAACGATCCCCGGCGGAATCGCCGGACTCCTCCTCGCGCATTACGCCGAGACGGCATTCCGTTCGCCGACGCTGATCGCCGTCACGCTCATCGTGATGGGTGTCGTGCTCTGGATTGTTGACAAGGTCGGGCGGCAGGAACGTGAGATCGACGAGATGACGTGGACGCAGGCGCTCGCGTTAGGCGTCGCCCAGTGCTTCGCCCTCGTTCCCGGGGTCTCGCGCTCCGGAGCGACGATTACGGCTGGCCGCGGGCTCGGCTTCCGTCGCGAGGCCGCGGCGGTGTTCAGCTTTCTCATGAGCATGCCGATCACGGCCGCGGCTGCACTGAAGGAAGTGCCCGCCGCGCTGCACGAGCAGGGCCTGTCCGCCGCGCTTCTCCTCGGCGTGGTGGCGTCGGCCGTCAGCGGATGGCTCGCGATCGCCGTGTTGCTTCGCTACGTGTCGCGCCATAGTTACGGCGCGTTTGCGGCTTACCGCGTCCTGCTTGGCGTAGGCGTCCTCCTGCTCGTCGCATTGCGCGGATGACCACCGCGGCGTCCATCACGTCGTGCGGTGCCTGGGCTGGCGTCGCCGCCGAGCAGCTCGCCGCCCGGATGACGCTGCCCGCTGTCGTCGCACTCGAAAGCGTTGGTAGCACCCTCGACGTCGCGCACGCCCTCGCCACTGACGGCGCGCCTAACGGCACCCTGGTGGTGGCCGAGGAGCAGACGGCCGGGCGTGGCCGATCGGGCCGGCGCTGGACCTCGGAGCCGGCCGCCGGAATCTGGTTGACGCTCATCGAGCGCGCTCTCGACCCAGCCACGCTCTCCCTGCTCGCGCTGCGGCTCGGCCTCGCCGCGGCCGCGGCGCTCGATCCTTTCGCTGACGCTTCGATTGGCGTGAAATGGCCTAACGATCTGTACGCGGGGCGGAAGAAGCTGGCCGGCATTCTCGTTGAGGCGCGCTGGCGCGATGGCACCCCGGAATGGGTCGCGATCGGGATGGGCGTCAATGTGCGGCCGCCTCCTGACGATGTCGCCGGTGCCGGCGCGCTCCGCGGGGGCGTCGCGCGGCTCGCCGTGCTCGAAATGCTCGTTCCCGCACTCCGCACCGCAGCGGCCCGGGTGGGCAATCTCGACAGCGGCGAACTCGCCGACCTCGCGACGCGCGACATCGCGCGCGGCCGGCGGGCCGTCGAACCGGGGGCGGGCATCGTCGAAGGCGTCGCCGCCAACGGCGAACTGCTGGTGCGGGCGCCTGACGGTGCGGTCGCGTCATACCGCTCCGGCTCACTGGTCTTCGCGGAGGCACTGTGATTCTCGCGTTCGATGTCGGTAACACGGAAACCACGATCGGGCTGTTCGACGACCTCGAACTGCGCGCGCATTGGCGCCTGACGACCGACGGCGTGCGCACCTCCGATGAAGTGGGCCTCGATCTCCGCGCACTGCTCGCGTCGGTCGACGTCAATCCGGCGCTGGTCCTCGGCGCCGCCATCGCGTCTGTAGTGCCACCGGTGACCGGTCCCCTGGCGGTCGCGTGCGCCGCCTGGCTCGGCGTGGTCCCGATCATCATCGACGGCGCGTCGCCGCTGCCGATCACCCTCAAGGTGGACGAGCCGCGCACCGTCGGCGCCGACCGGATCGTGAACACCCTCGCGGCGAGCCGGCTCTATCGCCAGGACGCGATCGTCGTCGACCTGGGCACCGCGACGACGTTCGACTGCATCACGGCGGATGGAGTCTTCCTCGGTGGGGTGATCATGCCGGGCGTGCGCACATCCGCTGAGACGCTGATTCGACGCACGTCGAAGTTGCCGGCGACCGATCTCGTCGCCCCGCGAAAGGCGATTGGGACACGCACCGAGGATTGCATTCGCGCCGGCGTGATGCTCGGCAGCGCCGATGCCATCGACGGCATCGTCCGCCGCATTCGTGCCGAGTGGCCGGGAGGAGGGCGGCCGATCTGCGTTGCGACGGGAGGACTGGCCGAGCAGTTCCAGCGGCTCTGCACGAGCTTTGATCGTGTCGAGCCCTCGCTCACGCTGCAGGGAATTCGCATGGCGCACGAGCATTTGATGGGCGGTCTCCAACGCGGCTAAGTCACGCGTGGGCAGGGCGTTGCGGGCGTTAGCGAGCCGGTCAAGTCCTGTTTCGCAACTGATCCAAGCCCAATGAGATCAACGACTTCGCCACCAGTTGCCGTGCGGAGTGGCCCCCTTGACTGTCGGCGTCGGCCGTGATAACTTCAGATTCTGTTAGCACTCCTGACGAACGAGTGCTAACCGGCTTCACAAGCGGTACTGACATGAACCTTACACATCCCGAGGAGGGACGCATGGCCAATAAAACGGCTACGAAGATCAGCCCCCTGGCCGATCGCGTCGTGATCAAGGCGCTCGAAGAGACCGAGCAGATGCGCGGCGGCCTGTACATCCCCGATACTGCCAAGGAGAAGCCGCAGCAGGGCGAGATCATCGCCGTCGGCCCGGGCCGTTTCGAGGAAGGGAAGCGAGTTCCGATGGAGCTCAAGGTTGGCGACAAGGTCCTGTACGGCAAGTACAGCGGCACCGAAGTCACCCTCGAAGGCGACCAGGTCCTCATCCTCCGCGAGACGGACGTGCTCGCGGTGGTCGGCTGAACAACAGCCTTTAGCCGTACGCCATTAGCATCACCAACGCAGTGCCTAACGCCGTCGCTCGACGCTAACGGCTAATGGCTAATGGCCGATCTACCTACGATTCAAGAATTCCACACGGAGCGAAATTATGGCTGCCAAAGAACTGCATTTCAACGTCGATGCGCGCGCTGCTCTGAAGCGCGGCGTCGACAAGCTCGCCGAGGCGGTGAAGGTCACCCTCGGACCGAAGGGCCGGAACGTCGTCATCGACAAGAAGTTCGGCGCGCCGACGATCACCAAGGACGGCGTCACCGTTGCGAAGGAGATCGAGCTCAGCGATCCGCTCGAGAACATGGGCGCACAGATGGTGAAGGAAGTTGCGACGAAGACCTCCGACATCGCCGGCGATGGTACCACCACCGCTACCGTGCTCGCGCAGGCGATCTTCCGCGAAGGCCTGAAGAACGTCACGGCGGGCTCGAACCCGATGAGCATCAAGCGCGGGATCGACAAGGCCGTTGCCGCGATCGTCGAGGAGCTGAAGAAGATCAGCGTCCCGACCAAGGGCAAGACGGAAATCGCGCAGGTCGGCACCATCTCCGCGAACAACGACAAGGAGATCGGTAACCTGATCGCCGAAGCGATGGAGAAGGTCGGCAAGGACGGCGTCATAACGGTCGAGGAGGCGAAAGGCCTCGAGACCACGCTCGAGACGGTCGACGGCATGCAGTTCGACCGCGGCTACGTCTCGCCGTACTTCGTCACCGATCCGGACAAGATGGAAGCGGTCCTCGAGGATCCACTCATCCTGATCCACGACAAGAAGATCGGTTCGATGAAGGACCTCCTCCCAGTGCTCGAGAAGGTCGCCCAGATGGGCCGCCCTCTCCTGATCATCGCCGAGGACATCGAAGGCGAGGCAATGGCGACGCTCGTCGTCAACAAGCTCCGTGGAACGCTCCGCGTTGCCGCGGTCAAGGCGCCCGGCTTTGGTGATCGTCGCAAGGCGATGCTGCAGGACATTGCGGTGCTGACCGGCGGTCAGGTCATCAGCGAAGAAGTAGGCTTCAAGCTCGAGAACGCCGTCGTCACCGACCTCGGTCGCGCCAAGCGCGTCGTCGTCGACAAGGACAACACCACGCTGATCGACGGCGCCGGTGAAGACGACAAGATCCAGGGGCGTATCAAGGAGATCCGCGCCGCGATCGACAAGTCGACGTCCGACTACGACAAGGAGAAGCTCCAGGAGCGTCTCGCCAAGCTCGCCGGTGGTGTTGCCGTGATCAACGTCGGCGCCGCGACCGAGGCCGAGATGAAGGAGAAGAAGGCCCGCGTCGAAGACGCGCTGCACGCGACGCGTGCCGCGGTCGAAGAGGGCATCGTCCCCGGCGGCGGTGTTGCGCTGATCCGCGCACAGCGTGCGCTGAAGACGCTCAAGCTCGAAGCTGACGAGCAGATCGGCGTCGACATCATTCGCAAGGCGATCGAAGAGCCGATCCGGATGATCGTCCAGAACGCCGGCGGCGAAGGCTCGATCGTCGTCGAGAAGGTGCGTGCCTCGAAGGACGACGCCTACGGCTATAACGCGCTGACCGACAGCTACGAGAACCTCGTGCAGGCTGGCGTCATCGATCCGACCAAGGTGACCCGCACGGCGTTGCAGAACGCCGCGTCGATCGCTGGCCTTCTCCTCACGACGGAAGCGATCGTCGTCGAGAAGAAGGAAGAAAAGTCGGGCGCTCCCGCCGGCGGCCCCGGTGGCGGCGGCATGGGCGGGATGTACTAAGACTGCAGCTATTAGCGGTGAGCGAACGGCGGCGGAGCATTGAGCTCCGCCGCCGTTTCGCGTTTCACTCGCCGTTTGCCCTTCTGCCGTCGCTCAACCCTAACGGCTAATGGCTCACCGCTGCCATCAGAGTCCCAGCTGCAGCTGCTCAACCGCGGGCATCCGCGCGTGCTTCGCACAGAACGGCCCGACCGGCGCGTGCTGCGCCGCAGCCGAGATCTGCCCGCGGAACCGTGTCCTGCCTAACGCGGCACCAATCGCATCGGTCGCCAGGCGCGGCTCGTTGTTCGTCTCGCTCAGGTGCGCCAGTACTACGTGGCTCAAGCCCTGGTGCGCTGCCTCGGCACAGAGTTTCGCCGCGGCGCGGTTGCCGAGGTGCCCGCTCCGACCGGCGATCCGCGCCTTGAGGTAGGCGGGATACGGCCCGCTCCGCAGCATGCCCTCATCGTGATTGGCCTCGATCACGAGTACGTCCACGTCGCGCACTGCATCGCGCACCGCGCTCGTCGCGACGCCCAGATCGTAGACAATTGCCGCACGCACGCCGGACGTTCGGTCGGTGATGACAAGCCCCACTGGCTCTGTCGCGTCGTGCGACACGGGAACCGTCGCGATGTCCGCGCACCCGATCGTCAGCGTCGCCCCGGCGTCGAACCGGGTGACTGGCGCCGCGGCCAACTGCTCCGAGGTGCGCAACGTTCCGGCACTGGCGTGCAGCGACCAACCCCACTGCGCCTGCGCGACAGGCGCGCCACGCACGTGGTCAATGTGCTCGTGGGTCATCACGCAGGCGGTAATCGATTGGGGGGCTATCCCGATTGCGGCGAGGCGAGTTGCCAGCGCCCTCGCCGGAAAGCCGGCGTCGATCAGGAGCCGCGTATCGCCGCATTCGACAAGGAGCGCATTTCCCTTGCTCCCGCTGCCTAACGACCAAAGCCTCACGCCTTCCACCGTGCCGCATGTGCGGCTGATAGCTGCTCGCGTCCACGCTCCGTGAGGACGACCGATCGGCGCGCCATCACTCGCGCCGCGACCTCGAGAAACTTGTCGAGCCGGTAGGTCTTGGACGAATTCCCGTCGCTCCAGGCGAACGGCGCGACCACCTTCGGTGGCATCCCGCCCATCACGTTCGCCCCCGCACCGAGCACGGTGCCGGTCGTCAGCGACACGTTGATGCCCGTCTTCGCATGATCGCCGAACAGCGTCCCGAGAAACTGCAGCGACGTGTCGCGCACCCCGTCCGGCGTCCACAGCGACACGTCGCTGTAGGTGTTCTTCAGGTTGCTCGTCACCGTTTCGGCGCCGAGGTTCGTCCACCGCCCGAGGTACGAGTGCCCGACGAAGCCGTCGTGTCCCTTGTTCGCGTAGCCGAGGAGGATGCTCGCGCTGATCTCGCCGTGGACCCGGCAGTGCGCGCCGATGGAACAGCCGGAGACCCGGTCCCCGGAGACGAGGGAATGTTCGCCGATGTAGCAGGGGCCGACAACGCGCGTGAACGCCTGCACGGTCGCCCCCGCGCGGACCATCACTGCGCCGAGTGTGGTATCGAAGCAGACCTCGGGCTCGACCGTCGCCCCGGGCTCGACGAGGACGGGGTGCGGCCCGATCAGGATCGCGTCGCCCGCGCCTAACGTGCGCATCCCGGCGGCCAGTTGCGGCAGGTCAGCGCCGAGCATCGTGTTGAGCAGGGCCAGCGGCTGCCAGACCTCGTCCAGCCACCAGCCCTCGATCGCCGCGTCACTGCCCTCGGCGGCGGCCAGCGCCTCCAGTGCCACCCGCCCCTCGTGCAGGTCGTTCGGCATGAGGTCGCGGGCGATCCGCACCGCGGCGACGCGGCCGTCGGCCAGCCAGCGCGCGGCCGTCGGGTTGGCGGCGAGCAGTTGCGGCGCAAACCGCGCATTGGCGATGATCGCGCCGCGGGCGATCCCGTCCACCGCGTTCGGCGCGCCCGCCTCGTCGAACGACGAGAGGTGCGCGCCGCCGACAAAGCCGCTCACCGTCAGGCCTAACGCGCGCGTCCAGCGCTCGCGGATGAGCAGCGCCCCGGCCCGCAGCTCACCGGCGGGACGCGTCAGCGCGAAGGGTTCGAAACGCCGGGCCCGCGCGTCGTCGTAGAGGACGATCGCCGTCATCGCCGCTCGCGAACCTCGGCCGGCAACGCCTCGACCAGCTTCTTCAGGTCGGCCGCGCGCTCGATCGTCGTGATCACAGTCAGCCCGTCGCGTGTGATCACCACGAGGTCGGACA
The DNA here is from genome assembly GCA_046593895.1 of Gemmatimonadaceae bacterium. Classification (GTDB taxonomy): domain Bacteria; phylum Gemmatimonadota; class Gemmatimonadetes; order Gemmatimonadales; family Gemmatimonadaceae; genus JABFXC01. The sequence continues at coordinate 20,835 of JBKJQR010000286.1, forward strand.
CTCCGTAGAGCACGACGGCGCCATCCTCGGCGTGCACGACGTTCCCGCGTGATTCGACGGCGTGTACGTCGCCGGTGGCCGCGTTGCCCGCGGCATCACGCTGGCGCACGCGGCGGAGCGATGCCCACGTGCCGACATCGTCCCACGCAAAATCGCCCGGGAGCACCAACACCCGGCTGCTCCGCTCGAGTACGCCGACGTCGACCGAGACCGACTTCGCCGCGGCGAAAAACGCGGCGATGTCCGGCGCCGCCGCGAGCGCGGGCGCGACTTCGGGCGTATAGGCGCGAATCTCGTCGAGAAAGTCGCCGGCGCGCCAGACGAAAATCCCCGAGTTCCAGAGATACCCGTCGCGCACCATCTGCTCGGCGACCTCCCGCGTCGGTTTCTCGACGAATCGCGCGACGCGCCGGGCATCACCCTCGACGACGTCGCCCGGCTGGATGTATCCGAAGCCAGGATCGGGTCGCGATGGCACAATTCCCACGGTCACCAGCACCTCGCGCTGTTCGGCGAGCGTGGCCGCCTCGGCAAGCCGGCGGCGGAATTCATCCGGATTGCCCACGGACCAGTCAGCGTGCACACAGATCATCGTGGCCGACGACCCGGCCCGCCTGACGACCTCCGACGCGGCGAACGCCAGCGCTGCCGCGGTTCCTGCCGGCCGCGGCTCCGCGATGATGTTGTCTCGGGGAAGCTCAGGGGCGAGTGCGCCGATTGCCGCGACCAGCCCGGCGTTCGTCAACACGAGCGTCTGTGCTGCCGGCACCAGCGGTGCGAGCCGATCGAGCGTGTTGCGGAGGAGTGGTGCGTCGTCGATCAGCGGCAACAACTGCTTCGGTCGCTGCGGAGTGCTCAAAGGCCAGAACCGCGAACCGACACCGCCTGCAAGGACGACTGCCCAACGCGTCATTGCGTGTCCGTCACGTCCACGGCAACGCCAGCCAGCTCCGCCGCTCGGGCAAACAGTTTTTTCGGACTGAACGGCTTCGTCAGGAATTCGCTCGCCCCGAGCGAAAGGGCGCGGCGCTGCTGCGCCTCCTGGCCGGCGGCGGTCAGGATGATGACGGGAACGTCCTTGAGCTGGTCGTCGGCTCGCATCTTGGCGAGGACGTCGAGACCGGTGAGCCGCGGCATCATCACGTCGAGCAGCACGAGCCGGATGTCGGCATCGCGGTGCAGGATGTCAATCGCCTCCTGCCCGTCGTACGCCAGCGTCACTCGAAATGGGCCCTGCTCGAGCTTCATCTTGATGATGCGCCCGATGTGCGGTTCGTCGTCGGCGACGAGCACATGGCACAACGCGCCGCGCGCGTCGTCGCCCGCCGGGTCAGACAAGCGCGGCGATGTGATGGCGATTCCGACGCAGCTCGAAGAGGAGCTTGCCGACATCGGCGTTCTGCTGCACGAGTACGAGCAGCAGCGCCTCCTTCGACAGGACGGAGATGATCGCGTAGCCGTGCTGAAATTCCAGTACCGACGTGACCAGCTCGCCGCGTCGCGCGGCGCTGGATAGCTCCTCTGCGGCGTTGATGATCGAGGGAATGTGCGCCGCAATGTGCTCGGCGTCGAGATTCGGCAGCACCTGGCTGTCGATGAGGAGCCCATCGCGTCCGAGCACGACCGCAGCTTCGACCCCTTCACGCTGTCGAATCGCGCCGACGAGGTCGCGAATTGTCGCCATCTTCGCTCCGTGAAATGGTTCGGCGAAGCTAGAGTCGGCACAGGGCGAAGTCAAGCAGCGACAATCGCTTGAACTCTTCCTCTCTGCGGGGTATTGTAAGCCTCGTAGCTGCGCACGTTCCTCTGGTGATCCTGAACAGAATGCCCCGTCGTTTTCTTCTCGCGCTCGTCGCGCTCCCGCTCATCGTTGCCTTTGGCTGCAGCAGCGATCCTTTCGCTCCGAAGGCCAGCTTTCCGGTGATCAGCGATACGCTGCGGATCCTCGCGCTCAATGGCACGGCGCCCGAAGCCGAAAGCGGTGTGCGCCTTATCAGCGCCGCGAGCGAGGTTCCCGATTTCGCCGAGCAATTTGATTTCGCCCTCGACATCGACGCGAGCGGCCACGTCGTGCTCATTCCGCGGTCGAAGGTCGTGACCTGCACGACGACCTGCCAACTCGGGGTGAGGATCGTGCGCGCCGACTCCATCAAGTTCGACCAGATCTACGATGCACCGAAGTCGGGCTACGTGTACGATTCGTTGACTGTCCTTCCTGTCGGGGCGTCCGCAGTATTCGTGACCAAGGAGATCTATTGCCAGCCGTCGAACATCTCGACGTACGATCTCTATGCGAAGATGGTGATCGATAGCGTCCACCTCGCGGAACGCGCGGTCTTCGCGCGAGTGGTCGCTGATCCGAACTGCGGCTTCCGCGGACTGATCCCCGGCACGACGCCCCGCCACTAACCAGTTCACCATGCACGACCTTCGAGCGCTCCGCGACGGTGTCGACGCGCTGCGCGACGGCATGCGCCGCCGCGGAAAGCTCGACGCACTGGCGCCCGTTGTCGATCGCGCGGTGCAGCTGGACCGTGACCGCCGCCTGACGATCCAGGCAGTCGAGGGACGAAAGGCCGCGCGCAACGTGGCAAGCCAGGAAGTCGCCCGCCGGAAGAAGTCTGGCCAGGATGCGAGCGAGCTCGTTGCCCAGGCGCGCTCGCTCGGCGAGGAGATCGCCCGGCTCGAACGCGAGCTCGCGGTCTCGGAAAACGAGTTGCAGGCAATCCTCCTCGAGATTCCCAACGTCACGCTCGGCGACGTGCCTGACGGTGGCGAGGAAGCGAACACCGTCGTCCGCAGCTGGGGTACGCCGCGGCCGGCGGCGAGCGTGAAGCCGCACTGGGAAGTCGGCGAAGCGTTAGGCATCGTCGACCTGGCGCGCGGCGCGAAGATCAGTGGGTCGGGTTTTGTCGTGCTCCGCGGGTTGGGTGCGCGGCTCGCCCGCGCGCTGATGAGCTTCATGATCGATCTGCACACCACCGTGCACGGCTACGACGAGACATGGGTCCCGTTCGTCGTCAATCGCGCGTCGATGGTTGGCACCGGACAGTTGCCGAAGTTTGCCGACGACATGTACGCCGTCGCCGACGATGATCTCTTCCTCATCCCGACCGCCGAGGTCCCGCTCACCAACCTGTATCGGGACGAGATCATCGAAGCGGCGTCGCTGCCGATCGGGCTTGTCGCCTACAGCCCGTGCTTTCGCCGTGAGGCGGGCGCGCATGGCAAGGACACCCGCGGCCTGATTCGGGTCCACGAGTTCGACAAGGTCGAACTCGTGCACTTCGCGACACCAGAGGCGAGCGCGGCACAGCACGAAGCGCTCACGCGCAACGCCGAGCGGGTGCTCCAGCTCCTCGAGCTGCCGTATCGCGTACTGTTGCTCGCCAGTGGCGACACAGGCTTCGCCAGCGCGAAGACCTATGACCTCGAGATCTACGCGCCAGGTACTGCGAAGTGGCTCGAAGTGTCGTCCTGTTCGAACTTCCTCGACTTTCAGGCGCGGCGTGCCAACATCCGCTATCGCCCGGCCTCGGGTGAAAAGCCGCGGTTCGTTCACACGCTGAATGGTTCTGGCGTCGCCTTCCCGCGGACGATCATCGGCCTGCTCGAACATCACCAGCAGCCGGATGGCACCGTCCGCGTGCCGCCCGCGCTGCAGCCCTACCTCCGCACCGACGTTCTCCGCTAGCGAGATGCGCCGCCGCGCGCCGACGGTGCTGATCGCCGTCGGCATTGCGGCCCTGCTTGCCTGGTACGCCGCGTACACGCAGCGCGTCGTCGGAGAACTGCGCCACGACGCGAAGCGCGCCGCGCGAATGTATGCGCATGTCTACCGCGGCCTGAACTCCCCGCGCGACAGTAATGGAATCGGCGCGCTCCTCGCCTTGGCGGAGGAAATCCGCCAAGCTGGTGTGCCGCTCATCGTGACGACGATGGACGGAACGCCCACCGCGGCGGCTAACCTTCCGTTCGACGCCGACCCGAACGACCGGCGCGTACGCGCCTACGCGGCGACGCTGGATGTGCGCAACGACCCCGTCGTCGTTCGCGGCGTCGGGATGGTCCACTTCGGCGATACGCCGCTCGTGCGGAGCCTGCAGCTCTACCCGCTGTTGCAGGGGATTACGCTGGCGCTGCTGCTCGCCGCCGGCATCTTCTCGCTGCGATCGCGCGGGCGTGCCGACAGAGACCGCGTCTGGGCGGGGATGGCCCGCGAGTCGGCGCATCAACTCGGGACGCCCCTCTCCAGCCTGCAGGGCTGGCTCGAGTTGCTCGAGGAACGTGATGCCGGCGACGGCGCGCGTGAAACTGCCCAGCTGATGCGCGGCGACATCGAACGCCTCGAGCGCGTCGCGCACCGATTCGAGCGCATCGGTCGCCCGCCGCGCCGCGAGCCCGTCGACGTTGCCGCACTCGTCGGAACAGTCGGCGACTATTTTCGCGCCCGCGTTCCCACCCTTGCCAGCGCGGTGCGCATCACTATGCACAACGCACCGCAGCCCGTGATAGTCGCCGGCGACGCGGTGCTCCTCGAATGGGCGCTCGAGGCGCTCGTGAAAAACGCCGTCGATGCGCTCGGCGGCCGAGGTGGCACCATCGAATTATCGGCGCAGCCCCTCGAAGGCGGTGCGCGCATTCGCGTCAGCGATGACGGCCCCGGCATTCCGCGCGATGCGCGCACGCGCATCTTCGAGGCTGGCTACACGACGAAGAAAGGTGGATGGGGGATCGGCCTTCCGCTGGCGCGGCGCATCATCGAGGAATGGCACGACGGAACGCTTCGCGTCGTCCCTGCCGACCGCGGTGCGACGTTCGAGATTATCTTCCGTTGATGCACACTCTCGCTGACGACACGCTGCTCTCCGGACTCAACCCCTCGCAGCGCGAGGCGGTGCTTCATTTCGAGGGTCCGCTGCTCGTGCTCGCCGGGGCGGGATCGGGCAAGACGCGCGTGCTCACGTCGCGCGTCGCGCGCCTGATCGGCCACCAGGGCGTTGACCCGAAGCACGTTCTCGCTGTCACCTTCACCAACAAGGCCGCCGGTGAGATGCGCGAGCGCATCGCGCGCATCCTCGGCGAGACACCGGCCGGGATGTGGGCGGGGACCTTCCACGCGATCGGGGCGCGCATTCTCCGTTCGGCGCCGCACATCGTCGGCCGCGATCGCGGCTTCACGATCTACGACGAGGACGATCAGCTCAACGTCGTCAAGCGCGTCATGGAGCGGCGATCCATCTCGCCCAAACAGTTCACCCCGCGCGCGATTCACGCGGCGATTTCGAGCGCGAAGAATGCGCTCGTCTCGCCCGCTGAGTATGCAAAGCTCGCCAGCGATCCATTCACGAAAGCGGCGGCCCAGGTCTACGAGGACCTCGAGGCGGCGTTCCGCGCCGCGAACGCCGTCGACTTCGATGACCTGCTCGTCCTCCCGGTGCGCATGCTGCGCGAGAGTCCTGCCTTCCACGCCGAACTGCGCGCGCGGTTTCAGTTCATCCTCGTCGACGAATATCAGGACACCAACCACGCGCAGTATCAGCTCGTGAAGATGCTCGGCACCGAGCACCAGAACGTCTGCGTCGTCGGCGCCGCGCCAGCCGTAGATCGACTGATCGTCGTCG
>JBKJQR010000097.1:0-3284 GCA_046593895.1 Gemmatimonadaceae bacterium
CTCTCGAGATCATGCGCCTGCCTAACGATCACACCGAGGGTGCCGCCGCCGGCCGGCCGACGCCGCGCGCCCACATGGCCGACAACGACCTCGCGCTCGGCCGGGTGATCGAAGCACTATCGCACAGCCCGTTCTGGTCGAGCACCGCCGTGTTCGTGCTCGAGGACGATGCGCAGGACGGTCCCGATCACGTCGACTCGCACCGCTCGCCGCTGCTCGTGATCTCGCCCTGGGCGCGGGGCGGTCTCCATCACCGCTGGGCGAACACCACCGACGTGATCGCGACGATCGCCGGCCTGCTCAAGCTCGGATCGCTCTCGCAGTTCGATCACTACGGCGAGCCACTGCGTGACATCTGGCGCGACACGCCGGACGTCCGACCGTTCACAGCGCTCGTTCCGGGCGCGTCACTCGACGAGCGGACGCCCGTCGGGGCGGTCGGCAGCAGCGCCTCGGCCCGGCTCGACTTCAGTGCCGAGGACCGGGCGAACGACGATGAGTTCAACCGCCTGCTCTGGGTCGCGATCAAGGGGCCGCGCGTGCCGTATCCGGGCGCCCGGACGGCGAGCGCGCCCGAGTGGGCGAGCGGTGGACGCGTCGAGCGTTAGGCGGTCAGACCCGGACCGAGCCGCCGGCGAGGATTCGCAGCGCGTCGCGGACCGCGCCACGCGCCGCGTCCACCTCGCCGCCCTGCAACTGTGCGCCGGGGACGGCGCTCTTCATCCGCTGTTCGAGCCGCTTCCGCAACGGCGCGCCGCGCTTGAGCAGACCGCCGGTGAGTGCGACGGGAACTGCGGCGCGCTCGTCCACGAACAGCTGCCGCGCGAGCGCGCGAATGTGCAGCACGAGCTCCTCGGCGGCCATGCTGAGGATCGCGTTGGCGCGCAGGTCGCCGGCGTCAGCCTCGCTGATCACCGCCGGGGCGAGCGTCGCCAGCGCCGCGGGAGTCGCCGCCGCAGCCCAGGCGACGAGATCGTTGACGTCGTTCACCTGCGCCGCGGTGAAGATCGCGCCAATGAGTGCCGTCTCCGGCTCACGGCCGCCGCTCGCCGCGGTGACCACCGACAGCGCCCGCCGCCCGATCCACGCACCGCTCCCCTCGTCGCCGATCACCGGACCCCAGCCTCCGCAACGCGCGACCGTTCCACTCGGCCCGCGGCCGAAGCAGAATGAGCCAGTGCCCGCGATGAGCAGCACACCGACGCCGTCGCTGAACGCGTCGTCGAGCGCGATCATCGCGTCGGTGTTGACGACGACTTCATCCGCGATCTCCATCGCCGCCAGCGCCTGCCAGAGTGCCTGACGTTCCGGCTCGCGGCCGACGCCGGCGACGCCGACCGAGAGCACCCGCGGGACGACGAGCCCGAGTTCGGCGTCCTCGAGCGCGTGCCTGACAGTCGCGGCGATCGCCGCCGCTGACTGATCGACGTGACCTGGGCGGACCGCTGATGCCGGCCCTTCGACGTCGGCGAGCGTCTTGCCCGTTTCGTCGGCGATGACGACGCGGGTCTTTGTCCCGCCGCCGTCGACGCCGGCAACGATAGTGATCATGGGACCCGCTCCGGCCGCGCTGCCTCGGGACCGGCGCCGACCACGCGCGGCGCGCCGAACAGCGACGACAGGGTGCCGACGCTGACCGTGACCGTGGTGCCGATCAGGACGTACCACGGCCAGGCAACCGTGGTGAATCGGCCGAGCGCACCCTGGAGCGCGGGAACGAACCCGATGAACTGCTTGGAGAAGACGATGAGTGCCATGACGAAGATCGCGACCGACATTCCGAGAATCGCGTCACGCTGCCGCGCCCGATGGACGAACAACCCGAGGAAGAACCCGCCGAGCAGCGCGCCATACGTGAACGAGGCGATGCCTAACGCGACGACGACGGCCGGCGTCCCCTGCTCTTTGAACAGCAGCGCGGCACCCGTCAGTACCACCCCCCAGCCGAGGGCGAACCTCTTGCCCATTCGCAGGGCGCGGGGACTGTCCGGCCGATCGCCGGTCACCGGAAGGTAGATGTCATGCAGCGACGACGCAGCGAGTGAGTTGATCGCTCCCGAGTGCGTGCTCATCGTCGCGGCGACAATCGCCGCGACGATCAGTCCGAGCAGCCCGTGCGGCATCCGTTCGACAATGAATGTCGGGAACACCGTGTCCGGCGCGGCGAAGGTGCGGCCGGCAAACAGCGCCCAGAGCCCGACGCCGATCATCAGGAAGAGGATGAATTGGAAGAACACGACGATGCCGCTGCCGATGATGGCGCGCTGCGCATCGCGCAGGCTCTTCGACGAGAGCAGGCGCTGGACGATCAACTGGTCGGCGCCATGCGAGGCCATCGAGAGGAATGCACCGCCGATCAACCCCGCCCACACCGTGTGCGGCTTCGAGAAAGTGAAACTGAAGTCGATCGCATCGAGCTTGCCCGCCGCGCGCGCGCTGTCGATGATCTGGCTCCAGCCGCCGGGCACCGACTTGCCGATGAGGACGATCGCGCTGATACCACCGATCAGGTATACCGTCGCCTGCACGATCTCTGTCCAGACCACGGCCTTCATTCCGCCGCGGTACGTATACACGATCGTCAGCGCGCCGAGGATGAGGATCGCGACCGGCATCACGAGCTCGCGGCGAACCGAGGAGCCGAGGATGAGCGCGACCGGGATCGCAGTCGCGAAGACGCGCACCGCATCGGCCATCGCGCGCGTCACCATGAACACGATCGACGTGAAGCGCCGCGTCGTCAGGCCAAAGCGGCGCTCGAGGAGCGTGTATGCAGTCACGAGCTCGCCCTCGTAGTAGCGCGGGAGCAGGGTGTTGGCGACGACGATCCGGCCGATGATGTAGCCGGCGGCCACCTGGAGGAAGCCGAGGTTTCCCCCCCAGGCGAGGCCGGGGATCGAGATGAACGTCAGCGCGCTCGTCTCGCTGGCGACGACGCTGAACATCACCGCGCCCCACGGGATTTCCCGGTCGGCGACGAAGTAGTCGCGTGCGTCGCGCTGGCGGCGGCCGACCCAGATCCCTAACGCCGTCGTCCCCGTCAGGTACGCGAGCAGGACGACGAGGTCGATCGCCGTGAAGTTCGATGTCATGGGTACGGAGTGAAGTTACTCGACGACGTATGCTTCCATCGCGAAGTATTCGGCGAGGCCAAGCCGGTCGAGCGTCGCGGCGGTGTCCTTGTTGCGCGACTCGACGCGCTGCCAGAACTCGCGGTCGTCGTTGCCGGGGAAGGGCGCCGAGTCCTTCTGCGACTGGTGCTTGAAGATCGCCTGGATCTTGAG
>JBKJQR010000098.1:0-45070 GCA_046593895.1 Gemmatimonadaceae bacterium
GCACCACATGTTCGCCACCGGCATTCCAATCGCCGCCGCCGGGTTCTTCAGCGGCGCGAGCATGACGGTATCGGTGCCGAGCGCGGTGCAGATCTTTGCCTGGATCGCGACGCTCTGGGCGGCGCGCAACATCGCTCGCGCGACGCCGATGCTGTTCATCGCCGGGTTCATCGCGCTGTTCGTCATCGGTGGAATCAGTGGGGTGCTCGTCGCATCGGTGCCCTTCGACTGGCAGGCGCACGACACCTACTTCGTCGTCGCGCACCTGCACTACGTACTCGTCGGAATGAACCTCTTTCCAGTGATCGCGGCGAGCTATTACTGGTTACCGAAGATGACCGGACGGCTGCTCAGCGAACGGCTCGGCCGCTGGAACTTCTGGGTCATGTTCATCGGAATGAACGTCACCTTCTTCCCGATGCACATCCTCGGGCTGCGCGGGATGCCGCGGCGGGTGTACACCTACCCGAGCGGCCTCGGATGGGACACGCTCAACCAGGTCGAGACGTTCGGCGCCTACCTCTTCGCGTTAGGCGTGCTGCTCTTCGTGATCAACGTGATCTACAGCCTGCGGCGCGGTGCGCCGGCCGGGGACAATCCGTGGAATGCGTCGAGCCTCGAGTGGTCGATGTCCTCGCCTCCGCCGGCGTACAACTTCGCGGTGATTCCGGTCGTCACCTCGCGCGACCCACTTTGGGATGCGCCGGATGCCAGCGCAGCGCCGGACGCTGACCGCATCCTCGATACCCGGCGTGAGACGTTAGGCACGAGCGTGCTCGACGCGGTCGCCAATCGGCGGCTGGTCATGCCCGGCGATACGCTCTACCCGCTACTCCTCGCGCTCGCGTTGACGGTGCTTTTCGTCGGGCTCCTCTACAAGTCAGCGCTGCTCGGCGGCGGTGGGGCGATCGCGTCGCTACTTCTCACCGCGGGCTGGATCTGGCCCGGCGCGGAGTTTCCTCCGGTGCGCGCATGACGGCGATCGCGGCACAACCGGCGGTGGCCGAGGGGCGCAGCACGCTACCGCGCACCGGCCTCGGGCCACGCGCGCCCGGGTGGTGGGGGATGTTGCTCTTCTGCATCACCGAGAGCTCGCTCTTCCTCTACTTCGTCGGCAGCTACTTCTACCTGCGCGGTAGCGTCGTCGCCTTCCAGGCCGAAGGGGGAACGCTGCCCGCACTCGGCTTACCGCTGCTACTCACCGCGCTGCTCGTCAGCAGCAGCGTCACGCTCCGCTGGGGAGAACTCGGTATCCGGCGCGGCGATGTCCGCCGCCTGACGCTCGGACTCGTCGCGACCATTGCGCTCGGCGGAGCCTTCCTCGCCACGCAGGCCGTCGAGTACTCGCGGCTCGAGCACATGCCGCAGACCGACGCGTACTGGTCGGTGTTCTACACGATCACTGGCATTCACGGCGCGCACGTGCTGCTCGGCATGCTCATGCTCGCGATGAACCTCGTCCGTGCAACGCGCGAGCACTTCACGAGCGAGCGCCATCTCGCCGTGCAGAATGGCGCGCTCTACTGGCACACCGTCGATCTCGTCTGGATCGCGATCGTGGCCGCGCTCTACATCTCGCCGAGATTATGAGCGGGCGCAGTACAGCCATGACATCGGGCGGCCAATCCAGCGGCGCTGTCACCCCGCGTGCGCTCTGGATCGCGGTGCTCGCCGGCCCGCTCGCGTGGGTGCTGGACGAAGGCGTCGCGCTCGTCATCGCGGCCCGCGCCTGTGCCGGCCCGTTGCGCGCCGCGGCTCCGCTGGTGCCTCTGTTGCTGAGCATCGTCGCCGTCACGGCACTCATCGCGGTGGGCGGCGGAGTGCTGAGCGCGCGCCGGTCGCTGCGCAGCCTTGATGGCGCTGCGGCCGATGCACGCTCGGCCGATCGGATGCGGTTCGTCATCCGCGCCGGGATCCTGCTCGCCGCGCTCGCTGCGTACGGCATCGTGCTGCGGCTGTTGACGTCGCTCGTCAACCCGGGGTGTGCCTAACGGTGGTCGCGCCGTGTTTGAGTATCGGGGCGGCGACTGGTTTACGCCGGCCGTTCGAAGTAGATCCGGATGGCGCGCAGTACCATCGCCTCGGAGACCGCCGTCGCTTCGGCGCGATCGCGCATTGCCCGCGTCGCCTTCTGCAACAGACGCTTCACGCGAATGACGACATGCTCGGGCGGACAGCCGACGTTGTGCAGGTACTCCACGTAGGCGCGTACCTCTCCGTCCACTGAACCGTCGCGAACCGCGGTCGCTGCGGAAGAGATCAGCGCGACGACGAGTGACTTCTCCAAGGCGCGCAGCTTGACATCATCGGCCGGATCCGGCTGATGCGGATCAGGGCAAGCGGGTGCGACGGGCGTGGCCATAGCGGGGGGGCTACGGAATGGTTGAACTGCGCGAAGAGCCAAGATACCGCGGGGCACGACCGGGCACTAACACAAATCTCCGGATGCGAGTATCAGGGCGACGACCCGATGAACCCGACGCTGGGGGTCGCGCTACGGAGGAGAAAAGCAAGGCGGCGGGAGATGACGTTGCATCCCCCGCCGCGCTCTGCTTTCCAGGGCGCCGCGTCAGGGCGTCACATTCGCGTAATACACCTCGAGGTTCGTCGGTAGCGCGCCGAATGTCCGCCCCGGACCGGTCCACGTCATCCCAACCGACGCCGGCGTGGACACGATCCCGTCGTAGTCACCGATAAATGGCCGGATCCCCGACCCACTCGGCACTCCGTACTGCGCCGGGTCCCAGCTCGACTTCGTGACCCGCTGTACCGTCCAGCTCTGTCCGCGGTCGGTACTCCCGAAGTAGGAGATGTCGTAGAGCGTGTTGCCACTCCAGCTGCGGTCGTTCGACATCATGTCGATGCGGCCGCTGCCCGGCTCGATGCTCATCTCGACGTTGATGCGATCGCCGGCGCCCGGTGCGACCGTCTGCGGCGCCGACCACTGCGCGAGGTTGCTCACGTCAGCCGACGTCAGACGGATTTGCGCGCGCCCGCCGATGATGTCGGTATAGGCGACATAGAGGCGCTTCGTCGTCGGATCAAAGGCCGGGACAGGATATGACCCCGGTCCGCGGAACGGCGCACCGGAGACGTTGAAGCAGTACGGCGGATACAGACAGACGGGATTCTCGAACAAGCCGATCTTCGTCGGCGCGCTCCAGGAGGCGCCGCGGTCCTTCGACACGCTGACGAACATCGCCGTTCCGTTGCCGCCTTGGACGCTGTTGTCGAAGGTCAGGTACGCGTAGCCCGTCGCCGGGTCGCTTACGATCCGCGCGTCCTGGTCGCTGTGCACTGAACCGCTCGTCACCAGAACCGGCGCCGAGAACGAGAGTCCACCATCGCGCGACGTCGAAACGTAGATCGGTGAGTGCCCCGACAGTCCGGTGAATTGTGCCCACGGTACGTAGATCGTGCCGTCGTTCGCGACGTGCATCGACTCGTGATCAGGGAACTGGCCCGTCGAACCCTTCGCCTTGCCGTTCCCCTGAAAGTTCGACACCAGCGCGAGCGGCGCGGCAGATCCACCGGCGAGCCAGGTCCGTCCGCCGTCATACGATCGGCTGAAGAGTAACACGACGCCGTAGGGCGGCGACGCCTGATAACCGAAGCAGGCGAAATACGCCGTCGACCCGTCGGCACTGAATCCGACCGCCGGATCGCCGCCGTAGTCGTAGGCACCGGTGCCGGCGACGCTCGGATCGTTGGTGTATTTGCTGATGCCCGGGAGGAAACCGTTAGGCAGCGTCTTCGTCCACGTCTTTCCACCATCGAGGCTCGCGTTCACGCCACAGCCGTCATTGTAATTCCAGTCGTTGTTCCCGGTAATCAGGTTCAGCGAGTTGCGCGGGTTGACGGCGAGCGGGGTCTCGTTCTGCGCCGTGGTGTCATCGCTGACGTTCACCACGAGCGGCTTTGTGGTGCTGGTTTGCGCGAACGAGGCGGGCGTCGCCGAGCCGCTCGGGGTTGCATCCGTCAGGCGGTCGGCGCTGCACGCGGCTGCCGATGCGAGGGCAACGCCGGCGATCAGCGTGGTGAGCGAGCGCTGGTTCGGCGCGACTCGGCGCGACCAGGCAGAGCGTGAATGCTGCATGAACTCCTCGGGGGTTTGACCGCGGCGCGGGCGCCGACCGGCGTGCGCACTCGGCAGGGCGGTTGGGTTTGATCGATCCCGAACGGCGCCGGGCCGCCATCGGCCACGCCTGTTCGATGACCCTGAAATATCCCCCAGACCGAACGTCCGCAAGATCAACGTGATCCGCTACAAATTGCGGGGTTGGTGAGCGCCGCGCCGGTCGCCATTGTTTGCTGCCCGATCGATCGCACCCTTCACAGCCGACGGCGCGGACTGCACGCTGCTGCCTGCTTGGCGGAGCGCGCGAGATTTGTATTGACGCTCTATGGGAGCGGCGTTAGCGTGACGGTCTCGCTGCGCGGGCGCGGGGCGGATCGCGGCTGAGTGGCAGGATGTGACGCCGCCGGCACCTGGGTGTGCAGGGCCGGCGTGCCTGCCGCCAAGGTAACCGGCAACTTCCACGATCTCTATCCGATCCCGGCCAACGAATTGTCGGCGAACCCGAACGTTAGGCAGAACCCTGGTTACTGAACTTCGGGTGCCCGGTGGATGTGATCGCAACATCCACCCGGTGCTCACCCGGTGCTCACCCGGCATCGCCGGCACATCGTCGCCGCCGCGTTAGGCACGCTCGTTCTCGGGGCCTGCGGCAGCAGTCCGTCGTCCCCCGACGCAACGCCGTATACCCCGCCGCCGCCGGTCGTGAGACCGTTGCTCGCCCAGACCTACCGGCCGAGCGGCCACGCCGCGGCTGGCGACGTCTTCGTCCACCTGTTCGACTGGCGGTGGAACGACATCGCAGCGGAGTGTGAGAGCCGGCTCGGACCGGCGGGCTGGAAGGCGGTGCAGGTCTCGCCGCCCCAGGAGCACAGCATCACGCCGAGCCGCGACTGGAGTGAACGCTACCAGCCGGTGAGCTACAGCATCGCGCGCAGTCGCTCGGGCACCGGCGACGAGTTCGCGGCAATGGTCACCCGCTGCAAGGCGGTCGGTGTCGACATCTATGTCGATGCCGTCATCAACCACATGACGAACTTCCCGAGCCCGGGGCAGGGCAGCAACGGTACGGCGTACACCAAGTACGAGTATCCCGGGCTCTACACGGCGAGCGATTTTCATACGCCGTGTACGGTGATCCACTACAACGACGCGGCGAACGTCCAGGATTGCGAGCTGTTGAGCCTCCCCGACCTGAATACCGGCTCGGCGACCGTCAGGCAGAAGATCGCCGGCTACCTGATCATGCTCGCGCGGCTCGGTGTTGCCGGATTCCGTATCGACGCGGCGAAGCATATTCAGCAGGTGGAGCTCGACAAGATCTTCACGCTCGTCGACTCGACGATGACGGCGGAACAGAAGCCAGTGCCGTACTGGTTCCTCGAGGTGGCGAGTGGAGGCGGAGAAGCCCTCTCGACGCGCGACTATTTCGGCGAGGCGTACAGCTCCGGCGGTGCAGCCGACATCACCGAGTTCATATTCCGCGGGGTCGCCGACAAGTTCACGCAGAAAGATGGCAACCAGCACATCTTCCAGCTCAACCCTAACGGTACGCCGGGCAACCAGTTCTCGCCGTCGGCCTGGGGCATCATGCCCTCCGACAAGGCGGTGGTGTTCCTCCAGAACCACGACACGCAGCACGAGTGCGGGCTCGGCTACCGCAACCCGCCGGTCTTTCGCCTGGCCAACGTCTGGATGCTCGCGCAACCGTACGGGTATCCGTCCGTCCTCTCGAGCTTCGCGTTCGTCTGTCCCTCGGGTAACTCGATGGGACCACCGTCGGATGCCGCCGGATGGACGCTGCCCGTCAACTGTTCGTCCAGTCTCGAGACGGCGATGGTCGGCGAGTGGGTCTGCGAACACCGCGACCCGTACATCGCCAGCATGGTGGGCTTCCGTCGCGTTGTCGCCGGGACCGACCAGAATCACTGGTGGGACAACGGCGCCAATGCGATCGCGTTTTCGCGCGGCGACAAGGGGTTCGTCGCGATCAACCACGAGACCGTCGCGCTCAGTCTCACGTTAGGGAGCGGCCTCGCGCCGGGGACGTACTGCGACCTGCTCACCGGTGGCAGGAATGGCGCGGCGTGCGTCGGGCGCAGCGTGGTGGTGGACGGATTCGGCAGCGTCAGGGTCGCCCTCGATCCAGACGCCGCGGTCGCCATCGATGTCGCCACGAAGCTCTGACCGGGCGGGAAATTACCGAGTGGGGACCGCGCTGATCGTCAGGCACGATGGTTCGTTGACACGGGGGTTGGCGTTCTTCGTCGTCGCGCTCGCCATCGTCGCGAGCGTATCGGGGCTGCATGCGCAGGGGGCGGCCGCGGTCCAGGCGCCCTCGTTCGTGGTGACCGATACTTCGGTGATTCAGGGACGATTCCAGGCGATCGCGCGATCGCGCGATACCATCATCTCGAGCTATCCGCGCGCCGCGCGCGAAGTGCGGTTCAGCTTCAGCATCAATGGCGCGGAGAACGAGTTTCCGCCGGGCACCGAGCACACCGTCTACCTGCGTCCCGTCGCCGGCAAGCTGGTCACTCTGCTCTATGCGTTCGGCGTCGAGACCGCGCCGCCACCGCCGACCGCCGAGCAGTCAGCGAGCAGCGAGGACGGTACGGGACTGGTGACCTTCCGCGTCGACCTCCGCGCGGTCGAGCGCAGCCTGCGCCTGACCGGCCACTACGATCCGCCGTTAGGCGCGCGAATCCTCCGCGGTGGACTGCGCGCCGTGTACGTGCGCGGCGATCCGGCGCCGCTGACGTGGGACACCCGCGCGCTCCATCCGGGTTCCGGGCTCGAGTTGAAGGATCGCGACGGCGACGGGATTTACGAGGGCACCGTGCCGATCGTGACCGAATACGCACGGCCGCGCACAGCTGACGGGCGCGCGCTCTGGGCCCGGCACCTCGATCTTAGCGGATATCCCGAACTTTCATCCTCTCAGCGCCTGCAGGACGCCGTCTACCGACTCTCTCTCGAGGAGCTCCAGCAACTCATCCGCGACGACGGTGCACTCTCGGCGGGCGCGAAGTGGGGCGGCGTCTGGACGCGCGACGTTTCCCTCAGCGTGATTCTTTCTCTCGCGCTGGTCGCGCCCGACGCGACGCGGCGGAGTCTCCTCGCCAAAGTCGATTCGTCGGGTCGCATCATCCAGGACACTGGCACCGGCGGGTCGTGGCCGGTCTCGAGCGACCGGATGGTCTGGGCTCTCGCCGCGTGGGAGCTCTACGCCGCGACCGGTGACGGCGACTGGCTGCGCCAATCGTATGACATCATCCGCCGCTCCGCCGAGGCCGACCTCCACGCAGTGCGCGACCCGGCGACTGGGCTGTTCAACGGCGAGTCGTCGTTCGAGGACTGGCGGGAACAGAGCTACCCGCGCTGGATGCAGCCCGCTGACATCTACCAGTCGCAGAACCTCGGCACCAACGCGATTCACTACGCGGCCTATCGGATCCTCGGCGACATGGCCCGCGCGTTAGGCGAGCCGTCGGCGCGCTGGGACTCGACCGCGGCCGGTATCCAGCGGGGAATGACGACGTATCTCTGGCAGCCGTCGCGCGGCTGGTACGGCCAGTACCGTTATGGTCGCAATCACCTTTCGCTATCGCCGCGCGCCGACGGCCTCGGCGAGGCGCTCGCATCGATCTACGGCGCGGCGTCGCTGGCGCAGCGGCAGGCGCTGACCCGGAACGCGCCGGTTGTCGCCGCCGGGACGCCGACGTTCTGGCCGTACATCGCCGGTGAGCGGTTCTATCATAACGCGACCGTCTGGCCCTTCGTTACCGCGTACTCGACGTGGGCGGCCGCCGAGGGCGGCAACACCCGCGCCGTGCAGCAGGGACTCGACAACGCGACGCGGACGGCGGCCCTGTTCCTCACGAACAAGGAGAATATGGTCGCCTCGACCGGACATTACGAGGGCACCGCGCTGAACTCCGATCGCCAGCTATGGAGCGTTGCGGGCACACTGGCGGCGACCTACCGACTGCTCTTCGGTATTCGTCTCGAGCCCGAGAGACTCGTGCTCAAGCCGATGGTGCCGCCATCGTATGGCGGCGATCGGACGCTGCATGGCGTGCACTATCGCGGAGTCGACCTCGCCATAACGGTGCACGGATTCGGCGACTCGGTCGCAACAGTGAAGCTCGACGGAGAACCCGTGCACCGGGCCGAGATCCCGGCAACATTCAGCGGCTCGCACAGGCTCGAGTTGACGATGAACGGGCGCTGGCCGACGGCCGAGACTCACCTCGTCCCCAGTCGCTTCGCTCCGGCGACACCTCATGCTGCTCGCCGTGGTGGCGCAATCGCCTGGTCCATGGTTCCGGGCGCGGTTCAGTATGTGGTCTACGTGAACGGCCGCCCCACCTCCTCGACGACGCACACGAATGCCAGCGTCCGCGCCGCCGACGGACTCGCCGAGTACCAGGTCCTCGCTGTCAATGCGGTGGGGGACGAGTCCTTTCTCAGCGAGCCAGTGCGCGTGGTCGCGGCGGGGATGGAGCAGACGGTCAAGCCGGATCACGCCGCGCTCGAGCACACAGAAAGCGGATATACGGGCGGCGGCTATCTCCGCCTGACGCGTGACGCGAACACCGCGGTCACGATTCCGCTCAGCGTCACCCGCGATGGCATCTACGCGATCGACGTTCGCTATGCGAACGGGAACGGCCCGCTGAATACCGAGGACAAAGTCGCGGTGCGCACGCTGCTCGTCGACGGCGACACCACCGGGGTCGTCGTGATGCCGCAGCGCGGCGTCGGTCGCTGGTCGGAGTGGGGATGGAGCAACGCGCTCCAGCTGCGACTGAAGGCGGGCCAGCACGCGCTGCGGATCGTTTACACACCGCTCGACCGGAACATGAACGGGCGCGAGAACACCGCGCTGCTCGACGCCGTCCGCCTAACGCTTCTCGGGCACTAGCTCGAGCAGGTATCCGGTCCGCGGTGCGAGCGTTGCCAGCGGGACGTACGCGTCGACACTGCCGTCCAGCCCGACACGAAGCGGTGCCCCACCCGCGCCGCCGACCAAGCTTCGCATTCGGTAGCGGCCGGCGGGCAGCGCGCCGGCCGATGCACTCACCCGTACGCCCCGCTGCGCGATCGCTCCCAGGTTGGCGACGACGAGCACGGCGTCATTCCCCTCGCGACGCGCGTACACGGCAACCGCATCATTGCTCGCCGACAGCGGCACCAGCACGCCGTTGGCCAGTGGCGAGCTTCGCGCGCGGAGCTGGATCAGCCGCCGGTACTGGTTGAGCAGCGACGAGCGCACGCGATCCTGCGACGCAACCGTCACTGTCATCGTATCGGACTGCAGCGATTCCCATGGCGTACCACGGGTGAACCCCGCACCATGCGCACGGGTCCACTGCATCGGTGTGCGAATCCGTCGATCGGGCTTCGCGCCAGTCATCCCGATCTCCTCGCCATAGTACACGAAGGGAATGCCGGGCATCGTGAACAACAGAAACGATGCGAGCCTCGTGCGGGCACTGTCGCCATCGAGCTTGGTACGCGTTCGCGGCTGGTCGTGATTGCTCAGGAACGGCGACCAGCGCCCGGGCGGCGCGTCGCGCTGCAGCCGCAGCACCGGTGGCAGCAATCCTCTCGCCGAGCCGGTGCGAACCGCGCTGATGATGCTGTCGGCGACCTCGAACGCGAAGTACGCGTCGAGCTGGTCGGGATAGTAGCCGAGCATCTCCTTCGTGCTGTCCGACACCTCACCGATCGTGAACGATGCTGGCTTCGCCGCACGGACGTATGCTCCGTATTCGCGCAGCACCGCATGCGTGGCGGGTGAATGGTTGATCACCGTGCCTTCCTCGACGAGATAGGGAATTGCGTCGAGGCGGAAACCATCGACGCCCATCTCGTCGAGCCAGAAGCGGGCGACCTTTTTCGCCTCCTCGCGAACGGGCGTGTACGTGTAGTTGAGGTCCGGCATGCTGTCGGAAAAAAATCCATAGAACCACTCGTCACGCGCTGGCGATTTGCGCCAGTTGCTGTATCCCCACGGATTGAGCTCGCTCGGCTTCGTCGGCGACCAGCGGAACCAGTTGCGATAGACCGACGTGGTATCGTGCATCGCGGCGACGAAGTACGGATGCGTGATCGACGCATGGTTCAGCACCATGTCGACGAGCACGCGAATCCCGCGCTTGTGCGCCTCACGTACGAGCCGCTTGAAGTCGTCGTTCGTCCCGTAGTCGTGTTCGATCCGGTAGTAGTCGGCGACATCGTAGCCGTGATAGCTCGGCGATTCGGCAACCGGCATCAGCCAGATGCAGCGGGCGCCGAGGTCGCGGGTCGAGTTGGGATTGCCGTTGTTGATGTAGTCGAGACGGGAGATCAGTCCGTTGATGTCACCGACGCCGTCGCCGTTGCTGTCCTGGAAGGAGCGGACGAACACCTCGTAGCAGGTGGCGCCGCGCGTCCAGCGCGGCAACCCCTGCGGCCGCGCGGCAGAGTCGGCAGCGTTAGGCGGTGCTGCCGGTGGCGAGTTCGCGGCGAACAGCCAGCGATAGGCGGCCGGAAATTCGCGTCGCCAGAACCATTCGGAGTGAGCTCCGTCGGCGGGGCTGCTCGCCCGGACCGCGGTACCGATCGGGAATCCCGCCGCCGCGAGGCTGTCGACTACTGCCGCCTGGTCGCGCACTGGCTCCCCGTCGGCGCTCTCCGCGCCACCGGCGACGAAGTACAGCCTCGGCAGCGGGTGGCGCGGCGTCGCGTGCCGCGCATAGGCGAGGATACTGTCGCGCGCGATCCAGCAGGCGCAGGAGAACACTCCCGCGCGACCGAACACGTCAGGATACCGGAGCGCCGCGTAGAGCGAGATGAGCCCGCCCATGCTCGAGCCAATCGTCCCGGTGTTGTCGCGGTCGGCACGCGTACGGTAGTGCTGGTCGATGTACGGCTTGAGCGAGTGGACGAGAAACTCGACGTACGCCTTGCCTTCGCCTCCGCCGAGGTTGGCGCGCACGGCGGGCCAGGGATTGTATTCGTCGAGCCGGTGCGTGCCCCCATGATCCACGCCGACGACGATGACGCCGGCGTCGCCGCGCGCATGGAGCGAGTCGAGCGTCTCGTCGATTCCCCACTCACCGGCGAAGCTCGTCGCCGCGTCGAACAGGTTCTGCCCGTCGTGCATGTAGAGCACGGGATAACGCTTGGTTGTCGTCGCGTAATCGGGGGGCAGGTAAAGCCGGACGCGTCGCGTCCGTCCGAGCTGCGGGATCGCGAAGCTGTCGTTGAGGATGGAGACTGAACGGGACGCAGTAGAGGCGCGTGGTGCCGCGCGCGAGTCGGCAGCGGTCCGCCACCCGGCGACCGTCGCGGTCACGAGCGTGTGCCCGCCGTCAGGCCGCGTGACGGTGCGGTTGGGTAGATCGCCGCCATCGGCGGTGGTCTCGACCGTTCCCCACGAGCCGAGGGTGAACTTGAACTCGATCGTGCCGCCGACCCCCTCGGGGAGCGTGACGAGGTAGCTCCCGTCAGGCTGCGGGGCGAGCGCGTAGCCGGGCGCCGCGGGATCCCAGCGGTTGAACGAACCGGCGACGTGCACGACGGCGCCGGCGGGCGTCGCTGCAGGGAGCGCCGTTAGGCGGATGCTGACCTGGGCTTGAACCGGCGCTGCCGCAGCGAGGCTGGCCATGCCGGCGAGGAGGGCCAGCGGACCGGCCGACCGCCGGAGGAGATGGCGAGCGTTCATTGGGCAAGGTTATAGCGGCGGCGACCCATGGGAAGGGCGGGATGGGTCACTCGAGCACGGGCAGGGGGCCGCGCGGCTGCGTCCGGCATGGACGGTGCACAATGAGAACAAAGCCGCGATCATGTGGCCCCAATTCAGGAGATTCTCTCGATGCGCATTATCACCATGCTCACTATCGGCGCAGTGGCATTGGCAGCCGCGGCCTGCTCCAGCAACGACCAGAGCGCCCGCGATTCGCTCAACCTGCTCAAGGCCAGCGGCAGCCTCGACTCCGTGTCGGCGCTCGAACGCACGCCCTCCGGAACGATCACGACGACCACCACGACGACGCAGCGCACGACCGGCACCTCGGCCGCTGTCGCGCCCGCGCCGGTTCGTCGGACCACCACCACCCGCTCGACCTCGAGCGGAACGACCTCCTCGACGGGCACCAGCTCGGGTACGACCACGACGACGCGCGCGACGACGACCGTCAAGCACACGCAGCGTGATGCGGCGATCGGCGCGGCGGCTGGCGCGATCATCGGCGCGACGACGAGCAAGGACAAGGTGAAGGGCGGCATTATCGGCGGTGCGGCCGGCGCGATCATCGGCGGCGTCGTCGGGAACAACGTCGACAAGCAGACGAAGCCGACGAACCCGTAACCCAGCGGACTGCGTTGCAAAGGGAAGGGACCGCCGGTGGCGGTCCCTTTTCGTTGCCGCACCGAGCCGGCCGGAGCCCATCAGCAGACAGCTGAAAGTCGGCGCCCGCCTCGTCTCGCCGCGGTCATCCTGCTAAATTTCGCGAATGACCGAAGAGCTGCAGCCCGAGGGCGCCGCCCCCGAATCGATGTCGCCGCTGTGCCCTCGCTGCGCCGGCGAGATGTGGGACAATCGCGCCACGAAGAAGAACCCGCGCGCCCCCGACTACAAGTGCAAGACCGCCGGTTGTGAGGGCGTAATCTGGCCGCCGCGCGAGCCGGGTGCCGCGCCCGTCGTCGCCGTGCCGGCGGGGACGCCTGACGATCCTGCCTGCCCGATCTGCGCTGGCAAGATGTGGGACGACCGCGCGAGCAAGCGCAATCCGCGCGCGCCGGACTTCAAGTGCCGCAACAAGCCGAAGTTTCAGGGCGGCCCGGGCTGCGAGGGTGTGATCTGGCCGCCGCGTGACGGTGAACGCCGCCCCTCGGCCACGCCCGCGGCGACGCGCGGCGCACCGCCCCGCGGCCGTCCGGCAGCGGGTGCGCCCCCGCCGCCCCCGACCGCCGGGCGCGAGTTCGCCGACGATGAAGCGCCTGACTTCAGCGACGACGACCTGCCGTTCTAGCGCGGTGCCTGCCTAACGACCGGCGCGCCACTCGCTGCAGCGCGCCTAACGGTCAGAGATGTCCGCCGATCGCGAGCTGCGCGAATCCTGACCCGATGCTCAGCCGCGCCAGCCCGAAGGTGCGGCCCGTCGCGCGGCCGATGTACCCGATGGTCCCATACGCCGTCCGCGCATAGCCGATGCGATAGCCGGCTCCGGCGAAGAAGGATCCGGCGCGCGTCATCGGGGCGAAGTTCGCTTCGACCGCGCCGCCGAAATGCGTGCTGATCGGCGCCCGGCAGTTGCCGGCCCCCACATAGCGACCGGTCTGCCGGTCCTGGCAGAGCAGGGCGCCGTAGACGGTGGTCTGCTGGATGTAGCGACGATCCTGCTTCCCCTGGACGATGGTCACGTCGAGTGGCAGAAGGTAGCCGAACAGCTTCGACGTCCCGGCGCCGACGCCGGCGTTGACCGAGAACCCACGATGGGGCTGGTCCCAGGCATAGCCCGCGTTGCCGACGGCGAAATACGGGCGGTTGACCGCCTGCGCCCCGAGCGCGCCGGCCGAAAATGTCAGCGCCGCGAACGCGGCGGCCCAGCTGCGTGCACTCATGTTGCTCCTCTCAAAATGTCCTCGCCATGCGCGGTAATCGTGCCAGCGTCCCGTTGGCCCAGTCCGCGCAGTGCTGGGGTCAATTGGCGTTCATCGATCATGATTGCGGGGCGAAACCGGAGTAACCCGCGGTCGTACGGTTCGTCTCATCGCAAACTGGAGCGCGCCCATGGATCCGGATGTCTACAGCTTCGTCATCGTCGTCACCACGATTGTCGGGTTCGTCGCTGCGATGGCGGCGATCGGCATCGGGACGAAGCTCGCACTGCAACGCACCCGCCCCCGCGTCATCGCGCCGGTGACCGACGAACGGTTCGAGCGACTCGAGCAGGCGGTCGATTCGATCGCGATCGAGATCGAGCGGATGAGCGAAGCGCAGCGATTCACGACGAGGATCCTCAGCGAGCGCTCGTCCGTCCTGCCTAACGGCTGAGCGCCTCCGGCGCCGTGCCCGGGCGGACGACATTCCGCCGCTCGTCCTCGTCCCGCTGGCCGAGAAATTCCCCGACTGCCGCCAGCGACTCGATGTGGTCGCAGAAGATCTTCAGCGTGGCAAGCGTGGGCACGGCGAGAAATGCCCCCGGCACCCCCCAGATCCAGAAAAAGAAAGCCAGCCCGACGAAGATCGCGACCGGATTGAGCGTCAGCCGGTGGCCGAGCAGCAACGGTGACACGACGTTGGCCTGCACGAGGTTGATCAGGAGAAAGCTGCCCGGCGCCATCAGGGCACGGCCGACGTTGTCGAACGTCGTCAGGCCGGCCAGCGCGAGGATGATGACGACCGCCAGCGCACCGAGGTAGGGGACGAACTCGCAGAGCGCGACGACCACTCCCCAGAGCGGCGCGTTAGGCAGCCCGATCGCCCACAGGGCGAGGGCAACCAGAACCCCCTCGGCGACATTCACCATCAGCGCGGTCGTCAGGAACGCCGAGACCGCAGATTCCGTGGCCCGGGCAATCTCCACGGCCTTCAGCTTGTCGCTGAAGTGCGGCAGCACCTTGATCAATTTCTGGAGGAACAGGTCACCGCCGGCGAGCAGGAAGTAGAGCAGGATGACGATCTCGAGGATCGCGGCGATCAGCTTCTCGGTGGTGCCGAAGATCCGCGACGACACGCTCGGGCCGGACGCGACGACGACCTGCTGCGGACTGCGCACGTTGGAGTCGCGGTTGGTCGCATCACCGACTGCGCCCGCGGCCTGCTCCATCTGCCGGCTCACCTGCTGTACCGGTCGAATGAGATGGTGCAGCTTCGACTCGGCTCGGCTGAGTGTTTCCGGCGCCGACGATGCCCATCGCTGCGCGGGTCCGGCCAGCGCATACGTCCCACCGCCCAGCGCGGCCAGAAGCGCGAGCACTACCACGGCCGCGCTCAACGAAGGGGGCACGCGCAACCGGCTCAACGCGCGGATCGCGGGGCTGAGCAGGAAGTTCAGCAGCACGGCGTACGTGATCGGGATGAGAAAATCCCGCGCGAAATACAGCGTGTAGAGCAGCGCGAGGAGAACGAGGATCGTGATCGCTGCCGACCGTGCCTGTCGTCCGCTCGCCGCGTCTTCGGTCTTCTCGATGTCAGGTGTCGGTGCGCCCGACTCCACCGGTCGCGCGCTGGCTGCTGCGTCGACGTCTGGTGTCATGACCGACCCTGATGCTCCGCGCTTTTCCCGGGGAGAGCGTGCGGATGTTACGCCTTCGGTTCGATCGGCCACGCAGCCTCGAGCGAGATGGGTTGAGCGAGAGCGCCTGATGGATGCTTGTGCATGATCGCGGCCGAGGCTCGCGTGCCGCGCCAAACTGTCGTATGATTTGCCGCGCAAACTGCGACCGGAGTTGCAGTATACCTCGGCGGCGCGCGAAAAGCTGCCTTGGCAATATGCCGCAAGTTGTTGTCGGGAAACACCTTGGCGGATCGTGCCAACCCGGAACGCGGGTTGCTTGTATGACCAATGCCGGTGGCGAGGCTTTCGCGCGCCGCCAACCCCAGTTACCGGAGATACCGATGCGTCGCAACACACGACAGGGCTTTACACTGATCGAGCTGCTGATCGTCGTCGTGATCATCGGAATTCTCGCAGCGATCGCGATCCCGAAATTTGCGAACACCAAGGAGAAGGCCTACGTCGCGCAGATGAAGTCCGACCTGCGCAACCTGGTGACCGCGGAAGAAGCGTTCTTCGCCGACTCGGTGAAGTACACGAGCACGATGTCGCAGCTCAAGTACAAGCAGTCGACAGGCGTCTGGACGCCGACCATCACGGTGGGCGCGGGCTTCTGGACGGCGAGCGTCACGCACACCGCGGTCGTCGGCAAGAGCTGCGAGATCGCGATCAACACCGGCAATAGCCTGGTGCCGACTGCGGGCGACGGCGAGCCGGTCTGCAAGTAGCGGGTTCGGCACGCGGGCGGCCTTGCCGCCCGCGTGCAGCGGGGCGAGCTTGGCAGCGATGAAGTGCCAGCGTCGTCCCTGATCACGGTTCAATGTCCATGAAATTCGCCGCGGCGGCGGGAACTGTCCCGTCCCGCCGCCCGCTGTCGTCTCGCTGCCGGTCGGTCTTGTTCGTGCTCGCGGTGGCGACCTGCGCCGGGCCCGCCGGCGCGCAGAACCGCCGCCCGACGGAGCGCCCCGACTCGGCTCGCGCTGCTGACACGGCGCGCAGTCGCCTCGCCTCGGCGCCCGGAGACTCGGCAGCACGTGACTCGCTGCGGCCAAGCATCCGCGACTTTATCGCGCGGGTGAACGAGCCTGCGGTCGTCACCCATCACATGGCGCGGCTGCCTAACGGCGAGCTGCGCTACACGGCGACGACGGGGATGCTGCCGATCCGGAACGACAGCAGCGGAGTGATTGAAGGGGGCATGTTCTTCGTCGCCTACACGCGCGATGGAGTCGCCGATGGCACGAAGCGCCCACTGCTGATCGCCTTCAACGGAGGCCCGGGATCGTCGTCGGTCTGGCTGCATCTCGGCGCCTTCGGTCCACGCCGCGTGCGGCTGATGGCGGACGGGTCGGCACCGGCGCCACCGTATCAGGTCGAGGACAACCCGCAGACGCTGCTCGACCAGACCGACATCGTGTTCGTCGATCCCGTGGGCACCGGCTACAGTCGCGCCGCACGTCCGGAGTTCGGCGCAAAATTCTGGGGGCTGGACGAGGACATCGCGGCGATGGGCGAGTTCATCCGCCTCTACCTCACGCGCTACTCGCGTTGGAACGCGCCACTGTTCATCGGCGGCGAGAGCTACGGCACGACGCGGGCGACCGGACTCTCCGGATATCTCGCCGACCGCGGTATCACGCTGAACGGGATCATTCTCCTCTCGACCGTGATCGATCGCGCGGCTTCGTCGATGGATCGCGGCAATCCGATCGGGTTCGTGAACTTCCTGCCGTCGTATGCGGCGACCGCGTGGTACCACCACCGCCTGCCGGCTGATCTGCAGGCGCGGACACTCGGCCAGCTGCTGGACGAGGCGAAGCGGTGGTCAGTGACCGAGTATCAGCCGGCGCTGGTCCTCGGCGAGCGCCTAACGGCGGACCAGCGCGGCGTCGTGGTCAAGCAGCTGGCGCGATACACGGGGTTGCCCGAGCAGTTCGTGGCCGACAACGACCTGCGGGTGACGCTTGGCCGCTTCAATCACGAGTTGCTGCGCAGTGAGCGGCGAATCGTCGGGCGTCTCGATAGCCGGTTCAGCACCTACGATCTCGATCCGGGTTCCGACGAAGTGCAGATCGACCCGAGCGAGGCGACGATCCGCAATACCTTCACGCCGGCCTGGAACGATTACGTGCGACGCGAGCTGAAGTATCGCAACGACGACGTCTATTACATCCTCGGTGGCGGGATCGGGCGCTGGAAGTATCCGCAGACTCAGGGCTATTCGGATGTCTCGCCGTCGATCGAGCGGGCATTCACGAAGAATCCGTACCTTCGGCTGTACGTCGCACTGGGATACTATGACATGGCGACGCCGTACTTCGCGGTAGAGTACACGCTCGGGCAGCTCCGCGTCGCGCCGGAAGTCCGGGCCAACATCGTGACCGATTATTTCACCGCTGGACACATGATGTACATCGACGACGCCTCGGCAGCCAAACTGCGCGGCGGGATCCGCCGGTTCATCGACGGTGCGGCGCGGCAGGGCGACCGCCGGGCAACCGGCGCCGTCGCGGCCCCGTCGCGTTAGGCGAGGAACCGGGTACTCCTCGTCATGATGCGCCCCGGCTTGCATGACCGCTCTCCGAACGTCGAGGCTCGCGCTGGCGAGGGGATCCACATTCGTGCGCTGCAGACCGACGCCGAGCTTCGTCAATGCGTCGAGTTGCAGCGCGCGACGTGGGGCTCGGATTTCGATGACATCGTTCCGCCGAGCGTGCTCAGGGTCGCGCAAAAAATTGGCGGTGTGGTGGCGGGCGCGTTCGGGATCGATGGACAGCTGCTCGGGTTCGTGTTCGGCATGGCGGGGGTGCGCGGCCAGGATATCATCCACTGGTCGGACATGCTGGCCGTGCGCGAGGACGCGCGCGACCGCGGCATCGGGCAGCGGTTGAAGGAATTCCAGCGGAACGCGGCCAGCGCGAGCGGAGCGACGACGATGTACTGGAGCTACGATCCCCTCGTGGCGCGCAACGCGCACATGAACTTCAACCGGCTTGGCGTGCGCGTGGATGAATACATCGAAGACATGTACGGCCCGTCGGCCAGCAAGCTGCATCGTGGGTTGGGCACCGACCGGCTGATCGTCGCCTGGAAGCTCGGTGCGGCCAGGGTGCAACTGCCTAACGGTGGCGAGGACGCGGTCGTGGCGGACTCCGTGGTGCTCAACCCGGCCGGGCGCGCGGCTGCCCCAGTCGGCGGCCGGAGTGCCGGCGCCGCCCCCCCCGCGATCGTTCGCATCGAGATCCCACTCGACATCGTGCAGGTGCGCGACGCGTCGCCGGGGGACGCAGCGCAGTGGCGCGCGTCCACGCGTGCGGCATTCCAGTGGGCGCTGGCGAATCGCTACACCGTGCAGCGATTCGTCGGCGACCTGCCTGGGGCGCGTGGCTACTACGTCCTCGCGCGCCCGACCGGAGCGTCGGCGTGACGATCGAGGTCGAACGGATCGCGCTCCGCGAGATCCGCCTTCCGCTCAAGGAACCGTTCCGGATCTCGTCCGGAATCTGCACCGAACGCCGGATCGCACTCCTCGAGCTGACCGCGGCGAGCGGTGCGGTTGCCTGGTCGGAGTGCGTCGCTGGCGAGCTGCCGTACTACAGCGCGGAGACGATCGACACCGCGTGGCTCGCGATCCGCGAGTGGCTCGCCCCGATGGTTCTCGGCGTCCCGGTCGGCGGACCAGAGCTGGTGCACGCGTTGCTGGAGCGCAATGTCTGCGGCCACAACATGGCGAAGGCGGCAATCGAGATGGGGTGCTGGGCGCTCGCGGCCACAGAGCGCGGCGTCTCGCTCTCGCGGCTCCTCGGCGGAACGCGCGACCGCATTCCGACGGGGATCTCGCTCGGCATCCAGGACAGCCCCGCTGCGCTGGTCACCCGCGCCGAGCGCGCGCTTGCCGACGGCTACCGGAAGATCAAGGTGAAGATTCGCCCCGGGGCCGACGTCGAATACGTCGGCGCCGTCCGCCGAGCGTTAGGCGATGATGTCAGCCTGATGGCCGATGCGAACTCGGCGTATGAGCTGAGCGATGCCAGCCATCTTGCGCAGCTCGATGACTTCGGCCTCCTGATGATCGAGCAGCCGCTTGGGCGCGACGACCTGCTGCGCCATGCCGAGCTGCAGCGGCGCCTGCGCACGCCGATCTGTCTCGACGAGTCAATCACCGACGCCGAGCGCTGCGAGGACATGATCGCGCTCGGCGCCGGGAAGATCGTGAACATCAAGCCCGGCCGCGTCGGCGGGTTCACGGTCGCGAAGCGGATTCACGACCTCTGCCAGCAGCAGGGGATGGCCGTCTGGTGCGGTGGGATGCTCGAGAGCGGAATCGGTCGCGCGTACAACGTGGCGCTCGCCTCATTGCCGAACTTTTCGCTGCCTGGCGACCTGTCGCCGAGTTCCCGCTACTGGGAGCACGACGTCGTGGTGCCGGAGTGGACGATGGATCGTGACGGGCTTGTCCCGGTCCCGGTTGGCCGAGCGGGCATGGGGGTCGATCCCGACATTGGCCGGATCGACGACCTGACGGTGCGACGCGAGCTGTTGACGACAGCTGGCGTCGCTGCCCGATGAGCGCGGTCACTGCCGCTGACGCATCGCTGCCTGACGCTGTGCAGGCGCTATTTCCGGGCGCGCTGCGCGAGCGGCTCGTGACGCTGCGACGCGAGCTGCATGCAAATCCGGAGCTCTCGAATGCAGAGCATGCGACCGCGGCGCGGTTGACGGCGGCCCTCGTCGGCGTTGGTGCGAGCGATGTGCGGCGCGTCGGCGAGACGGGGCTCGTGGCGCGCGTCCCGGGTCGCGCCCGTGGCGCGCCCGTCGTAGCCATCCGCGGAGATATCGACGCATTGCCGATGCAGGAGGCGACCGGACTCCCGTTTGCCTCGACGATCCCGGGGGTGATGCACGCCTGCGGTCACGACGTGCATGCGACATGGGCGGTCGGCGCCGCGGCGCTCCTCGTTCGCGCGCCCGCCGAGGGTGATGTGGTGATCCTGCTTCAGCCCGCGGAGGAGTCGGGCGATGGCGCACTCGGCATGATCCGTGGCGGGGCGCTCGACGGCGTTGCGGCGATTTTCGGCGGGCATGTCGATCGGCGGTTCGCCGTCGGACAGGTTGTGGCCGACACGGGTCCACTCGCCGCCTCGGCCGATACCTTCGAGATCGTACTGATCGGGAAGGGCGCGCATGCGGCGCGTCCGCACGAGGGTGCGGATCCGATTGTCGGCGCCGGCGCGCTGATCCTCGCCCTGCAGACGATCGTTTCGCGGCGCGTGAACCCGGCGACGGCCGCGGTGCTGACGATCGGTACGGTGCACGCGGGCGCCGCGCCTAACGTCATCCCCGATCGCGCGACGCTGGGCGGGACCGTGCGTGCGGTGGACCCGGCAACGCGGGCCCTTCTCCTCGGCGACCTGGCTCGAATCGCCGAGGCGACTGCAGCGGCTTACGGCCTCGAGGCGCGGGTCACTGTGAAGGAGGGTACGCCGCCGGTGGTCAACCCAGCCCGGCCGACGGGCTGGGCGCGCGAGGCGATCGCATCGCTCCTCGGCGCGGCCTCGCGCCTGCCGTTAGGCACGCTCAACATGGCAGCTGAGGACTTCGCCCATTACCTCGAGCGCGTACCCGGATGCTTCCTCCGCATCGGCGCACGGGAAGCAGGTGGCGCCGTCATTCCGGCCCACACGCCGCAATTTCACGCGGCCGAGGAGAGCATCTTCATCGGCGCCGCCGTACTCGCTGAGACGGCGCGTGTCGCCTCGCGCGCGCTCGCGCAGCCCGCCTGACGCTTGTCCCTCAGCGCCGGGCGCGGCGGATGACGCGTCCCGGGAACGCGCCAGTCGTCGCGCCCCTCGAGTAGACCATCGTTCCATTCACCCAGACGCGGTCGATCCCAGCCGAGACCGCATGCGGATCCGCCGGCGTTGCCCGGTCGAGAACCGTCGTCGGATCGAACAGCGTCAGGTCGGCGAACATGCCCGGCGCGATGGTGCCGCGGTCGCGAACGCCGACGTTGCTGGCGGCGAGCGATGTCATCTTGCGGACCGCCTCCTCGACGCTGACGAGGTGCTGGTCGCGCACATAGTGGGCAAGCACGCGAGGGAAGCTGCCATAGCCGCGGGGATGGCGGCCATCGAGCTCGCCGTCGCTCGAGATGTTAGCGAAGGGCCAGGCAATGAGTCGCGCGATGTCGCGCTCGTCCATGCTCGTCGCGATGACTCCCTGCCCGCCCTTGCCACCACTCAGCCGCGCGTCTTCCGCCGTCCGGATCAGCCATTCGAGCGTCGTCGCCGCATCGCTGTGCCGGAGCTGAGCGATCTGCGCGACGGTCTTGCCGGCGTATTCCGGATCGGGCTCAAAGCTGGAGATGAGCAGGCCATCGGGTGTGGCGACCTCGCGCAGCACGAAGTCGGTCGTCGCGCGGTTGGCGAAGTCGCGCGCCGGGTAGAGGACCGTTAGGGTGGACTGCCAGAACTGGTACGGGTAGACGTCCATCGTGACGTCGACACCAGCCGCACGGGCGGAGTCGAGCTTGGCGATCAGGCGCGGTGCCTGCCCCCAGATCGAGCGCATGGCCAGCTTCGCGTGCGAGATCTGCACCGGCATGTGGTTCACGCGCCCGATGTTGATCAACTCATCGACCGCCTGGAAGAGCTCGCGGTCTTCGCTGCGCATGTGCGAGATGTAGCGGCCCCCTGAGTCGGCAGCGACGCGGGCGAGCGCGATCACTTCTGCCGGGTCGGAGTAGATGCCAGGATCGTATTCCAGTCCGCTCGACAGGCCGAGTGCACCGGCGCCCATTTCCTGCGCGACGATCGCGCGCATCCGATCGACTTCCGCCGGCGTCGCGTGACGCTTGAAGTCCGCGCCGATGACGCTGTCGCGTACGGAGCCGTGGCCGACGTATGACGCAACGTTGATCGCCGCTGGCCGCGCGTCGAACGCGGCAAAGAATCCGGCGAGGGGAATGTGCGACCCGCCATCCTGCCCGACGATCACGGTGGTCACGCCCTGGCTGACGACGGCAAGCGCCGCGCGGTCGATGTCGAGGCCCCGGTCGTGATGGCTGTGGGTATCGATGAACCCGGGGGCAAGCGTCAGCCCGCCGGCATCGACCACCGAATCGCCGGGTTGCGCGCGAAGATCGCCGACGGCCGCGATCCGATCTCCGCTGATGCGGACACTCGCCCGGCGCGCCGGCGCCCCGGTGCCGTCGATGACGCGCGCGTTGGTGATCAGCAGCGTCGGCGCGACTGGTCGCGGCGCCATTCGTGGGGAGCATGCAGCGGCGAGCAGGAAGACCTGAGCAACGAGCACGGTCCGGGTGGCGAAGCGGCAGCTCATGATTTGGTGGTCGGGTGCGAGATCGAGGGAAGTGGCGTCCACGCTGCCGCAGGGCAGCGACTGGCAATCTGCCCGTGCGACCGCGAAGCGTAAAGGTTCGCGGTCGGAGCGGCTGTGCCGGGAAGGAGCGCGCATCGTCCTAGGGGCAGCGCGTTCATCGCACGTTGAGCCTTTCGCGGACAAGATGCTGCGCTCGACCAGCATCTCCTCCGCGCCACCCACGTCGCCTGCCATCGATGACCGCACCCGACTCGACGCACACCATTCCCGAGCTGCTCTACCTGCTGCACGGCGACCCGACCGATCTCGCCGAGGCGCTGGCCGGGATGCGAGCGGCCGACGTCGCCGATGCGCTTCGCGAGCTGCGGCCAGAAGCCGCGTCGAAGGTGATGGCGGCGCTGCCCTTCGACCTCGCTGTCCAGGTGTTCGACGAGCCGGAGCTCGAGGGGCATCGCTGCGAGATCATCCAGCAGATGGGCGAGAAGGTCGCGGCGCCGTTGATCGATGCGATGTCGTCGGATCAGCAGGCCGACCTTTTTCGCGAGCTGCCGGAGCGCGAGCGTCCGCGCTTCCTCAAGGTGCTCGATGCCCCGACACGGCAAGCGTTAGGCGTGCTGCTCCGCTACCGCGCCGACACCGCGGGCGGGATCATGACGACGGAGTTCGTCGCGGTGCCGACGACGTGGACCGTCGAGCAGACGCTGCAGCACATCGCGCGCGTCGGGCGGGCGAAGGAGACGGTCTACACGATCTACGCGGTCGATCCGGAGAGCAAGGTGCTCGTCCACGTCGTGTCGCTGCGTGACCTGATGATGACGGATCGCGCCGCGCTCGTGATCAACGTCGGCAATCGGCGGCGGCCGCTATCGGTGTCGCCGGCGACGGATCGCGAGGAAGTGGCACGGACGATCTCGAAGTACAACCTGCTCGCGCTGCCGGTGCTCGACGAGGGCGGGCACATGCTCGGCATCGTCACCGTCGACGACGTGATCGATGCGATTGTCCGCGAGAGCACGGAGGACGTGCAGAAGTTCGGCGGTATGGAGGCACTCGACGAGCCGTACACCGAGATCTCCTTCGGCCGGATGATCAAGAAGCGGGCAGGCTGGCTCTGCGCGCTCTTCCTCGGTGAGATGCTGACGGCGACGGCGATGGGGCACTTCGAGGGAGAGATCGCGAAGGCGGTCGTGCTCTCGCTGTTCATCCCGCTGATCATCAGTTCGGGAGGAAACTCCGGGTCGCAGGCGACGTCGCTGATCATCCGTTCGCTGGCGCTGCGCGAGATCCGCCTCAGCGACTGGTGGCGAATCCTCCTTCGCGAGCTGCCCGCCGGCCTGACGTTAGGCATCATCCTCGGGGTGATCGGGATCATCCGGATCGTCCTCTGGCAGAAGTTTGGCTGGTACGACTACGGCGAGCATTGGGCGTTGATTGCGGCGACGGTCGGCGGCGCGCTGGTCGGGGTGGTGACGTTCGGGTCACTCGCCGGCTCGATGCTGCCGTTCCTGCTGAAGCGGATCGGCTTCGATCCGGCAAGCGCGTCGGCGCCATTCGTCGCGACGCTGGTCGACGTCACGGGACTGATCATCTATTTCAGCGTGGCCTTCGCGATCCTGCGGCATACGTTGCTGATGTGACGGAACGGGGGCCCAGTATGTAAGGTCATCGCGTCCGCCGGCATAGGGCTGGTATGACCGCGTCCCGCCAGCACCCCCCGAACGCCGGGCAGAACGAAATGAACGATCGCTCCAGCGACGAGCGCGAGCTGGTGACGCGGACGATCAGAGGCGACGAGCAGGCGTTCACCGCGCTCTACGCCGCGCACGCGCCGGCGGCCTACGGCGCGGCGTTTCGCCTCTGCGGCAACGCGCCTGACGCCGAAGACGTGACGCAGGAGCTGTTTCTCGCCCTGCCGGCATCGCTCACCGCATACGACCCGTCGCGCGGAGCGTTAGGCCCGTGGCTGCGCCGGGTAGCGGTGCGGCTGGCACTGATGCGGATGCGGAGCGTCAGGCGGCGGCGTGAAGTTGATGCCGGGTCGGTGGCCGAGCTCCTGGCGCGGGACGACAGGGCACTCGAGCGGCTCTCGATCGAGACCGCGCTGGCGCGGCTGAGCGAGGAACAGCGCACCGTGTTCCTGCTGAAGGAAGTCGAGGGCTACGAGCATCGCGAGATCGCGTCGCTGCTCGAGATCACGGTGGCCAACTCCGAAGTTCGCCTGTATCGCGCGCGCCAGGCGCTGCGCATCCTGCTTGGAGGTTCACGATGACGTTGCTCTCGATGGCACTCCACCCGAACGAGGAAACCCTGTCGCGGCTCGCCGACCAGTCGGAGCTCGAGCGCATGCGGTCGCGGGCCGGACGACACGTCGCGCGCTGTGACCGCTGCGCCCGGGCCATCGCTGCGCTCCTCGCACTCGGCGACGCGGCGCGCGGGATGGCGGAGCCTGTCCTGCCACCAGCGTTGCTGCCGCGCCTCGTTGCCGATCGCGCGCAGGGAATGGCGGTGCCAACGGCGGCACCGCGTCGCTCGTCGCTGGAAATGATCGCCGTCGCGTTAGGCGCGGTGACCGCGCGGCCGCGCCACTGGATTACCCGGAAGCGGGGTGCGGTCATCGCGGCCGCCGCGGTCATCGTGCTCGTCGTGCTGATCTTTCC
Organism: Gemmatimonadaceae bacterium; assembly: GCA_046593895.1. Classification (GTDB taxonomy): domain Bacteria; phylum Gemmatimonadota; class Gemmatimonadetes; order Gemmatimonadales; family Gemmatimonadaceae; genus JABFXC01. Next base: position 25,347 of record JBKJQR010000098.1, read on the forward strand.
GTCCTGGCGAGCGGCGCCCCTCGCCGCAGCCAGCCACGGCGATGCGACGATCTTTCCGCGCTACCCGCGCCCGGGCACGACGATCGGCATCCGCTTCGTGCCCAAGGCGGAGTGGGTCGGCCGCGACACGGTCTGGGTGGACGGGATCGTCGACCTCAGCGACTCGCCAGCGACCGCCCACGGAGTGAACGCGGTTGGCGTCGCAGCGGTGCTCGTTCGGGCCGGCGATGGCGGGTATCGCGGGCGGCTGACGCTGCCGGCCAATGCGCTGGCCGGCTACCTGCGCGTCAAGACCGAGCCCGCGCCGGTCATGGGCGGACGGCCGCTCGCTGAGATTGTGCTGCTCACGAGCAGCACTGATCCGACCAGACCTTCGCTCGACGCGATGGAAGCCGCTGCGTTCAACGGGCGCGATTTCATGTCGCCGGGGGTGCTGGCGGCCGCCTTCACCCGGTGGGCACCAAACCATCCGCTGCGCTGGATCGTCACGCCCGCTCCCCGGACGAAGGGGATGCTCGATTGGGTGGACTTCTTCAACACCACCGAGCGCCAGTTCGCCCGATTGGCGACGCGTCTCAACGCCAGGCCTGACGCGCGACCTGGCGAGCTGGCGGGGATGGCGAGCCTTGCCTACCGCATCGAAGAACCGGAGGCGGCCGCCGAGTGGACCGAGCGGCTCGTGCGCGAGCACCCGGAGGATCCGTCAGCGCTCTACATGCGCGTGCAGCAGATTCACGAAATGGAATTGCGCAGCGCACCCCGCGACTCGATCGCCCGACTGATCCCGTCGCTCGATACGCTTTATGCGCAGAACGGTCACCGGCTCCGGCAGTTCTATACGCTGCGATCGGTGGTCGCGAACAACGGGGATTCAGCGGCGATCCGCCGCTGGTCGCTGCGCCAGGCGCGCAGTGGCGGTTACTACCTCAACGAATTCTACGGGCGCCGATTCATGCTCCGCGATCAGGAACTGCGCGATTCAGTCGAGGCGGCGGCGCGCGACATACTGGCGACGATCTCGCCAAGCGAATCGTGGTACTCGCTGCTCGAACGATCGCGGGCGTACTGGAGCCTCGGATCGGTCGCGCTGGCGCGCGGGAACTACCGCGCCGCAGTCCTGCTCACCGACAGTTCCCGCGTCGACAGCTGCATCTGGATGGGCCGGGACACCCGTGCACTCGCGCTGCTCGCGATCGGCGACACCGCTGCTGCGCTTCCATATCTCGCCGCCTTCGGAAAGAACAGCGTCGTTCTTCCTCCCGACTCGGCGAAGCGGATGCTCGGCTCACATTTCAGCGCGGCGCGTTGGCAACAGGCGATAGATTCGGTCGAGGGCGCGGGTCAGGCGTGCCGGCGCCGGGGGATGTGAGGTACACGGCGAGGGCTGCGGCCAGTGCGCCTAACGCGACAGCGCAGACACCATTCCATGCCCACGCCCCCCAAGCCAGCGTCGCGGCGGCCGACCCGAGCGCACCGCCGATGAAGTAGCAGGTCATGTAGATCGTGTTGAGCCGCCCATGCATCTCGGCGGCGAGCGAGTAGACGCGCGCCTGGTTCGAGACCTGGGCGACCTGCGTCCCGGCATCGAGGAGGATGACGCCGATGGCGAGACCGGCAAGGGTATGACCGGCGAACAGCATCACTGTCCACGCGGCGACATTGACCACCAGACCAATGCCGACCGTCTGCCGAGGGCTGCGGCGGTCGGCCATCCGGCCGGCGAGCGGCGCGATCACGGCCCCGACCAGCCCGATCAGGCCGAAGGCGCCCGCTGTCGCGCTCCCGTAATGGAGCGGCGCCTCGCCCAAGCGAAATGCCAGCGTCGTCCAGAACGCACTGAACGACGCAAAGGTCAGGGCGCCGAGCAGTGCCGCGTCGCGGATGACCGGCTCGCCGCGAAAGATCGTGCCTAACGATCGGAGCAGTGCGCGATACGAAAGGTGGCTCGCGGCCGGCGGCGCAAGCGGCAGCATCCTGCGGAGCACCAGCGCGAGCGCCAGCATCGCGATCGCCGCGACGCCGAACATGCTCCGCCAACCGGCGAAGTGCGCGACAACGCCGGCGATCACACGGCCGGCGAGAATCCCGACGAGCAGACCGGACACCACGTGACCGAAGACGCGCCCGCGCACGCCCGGTGCCGACAGCCCCGCCGCGAATGGCAGGATCAGTTGCGGAACGACCGTTGTCACGCCGATCGCGAAGCTCGCAGCGGCGAGCATGCCTAACGATCGGCTGCCGGCCGCCACGGCGAGCAAGTACAGGTTCGCAACGCTGACGCCGGCCGCGATGGTGAGCAGCCAGATCAGCCCTGCGGCGGCGCACCGGTGCGAGTCAGCGGGCCTCGGCCGGCGTCTCGCCGAGCGCGCGCAACTCGCTGTCGTCGAGTTCGAGCAGCGCACCGTCAACGTTCTCCTCGAGGTGCGCGACGCTCGATGTCCCCGGAATCGGCAGCATCACGGGCGATCGCGCGAGCAGCCAGGCGAGCGCGACCTGCGATGGCGTCGCCTTCGATCGCTCGGCGGCGCGGACGAGTGGGCCCCCGGGTGCAGCGAGCTTGCCCGTCGCGAGGGGAAACCACGGAATGAATCCGATGCCGGCGCGCTCGCAGTGCTCGAGTACCGGCTCCGACGCGCGGTCAACGAGGTTGTACCGATTCTGCACGCTGACGATCGGCACTATTGCGCGCGCCATCTCGATCTCGTCGACATTGACCTCGGAAAGTCCGACGTGCGCGATCTTTCCCTCGGCCTGCAGGTCGCGCATCGTTCCGAACTGGTCCGCGGCGGGCACCTTGGAATCGATGCGGTGCAGTTGATAGAGGTCGATGCGCTCGAGGCGGAGTCGCTTGAGGCTTCCGTCGCACGCCCTGCGCAGATGTTCGGGGCGGCCGTTCATCTCCCAACGGTTGGGCCCCGGTCGCTCGAGTCCCGCCTTGGTGGCGATGACCAATCCCGCGGGGTAGGGATGCAGCGCTTCGGCAATCAGCGTTTCGCTGACATCGGGGCCGTACGAATCGGCGGTGTCGATCAGGTTGACGCCCAACTCCACCGCTCGCCTGAGCACCGCGATCGCTTCCTCGCGATCGCGGGGCGGGCCCCAGATCCCCTTGCCGGTGATCTGCATCGCGCCGAAGCCGAGGCGGTGCACCAGCAACGAGCCGCCGAGGTTGAAGGTGCCGCTGCGGATGGCGGGTCGGCCGGTCGGATTGGTAGTCGGCATGGTCGGGTTGTGAGAGGAATTCAGTGTGGAGCGGGCAAGCGGCACGCCATCGTCGCTCCGCCCGTGCCGGCCTGCAGCGCCGCATCCAGACCGACATGGTGTGCTCGCGCCTCGCTCGGGTCTGTCGTATACTATCGATTGGAGTCCCCGGGGAGGGTGACCCTGTGATCGACGTACAGGAGCAGCTCATCGCGGCGCTCGCGCACCGCTACGACATCGAGCGCGAGATTGGCCACGGCGGGATGGCGATCGTCTATCTCGCGCGCGACGCCAAGCACGGCCGGCAGGTCGCAGTGAAGGTACTGCGCCCCGAGCTGGCGACGTCGCTTGGCGCCGAGCGTTTCCTGCGCGAGATCAACATCGCCGCGCGGCTCACGCACCCGAACATCCTCGCGCTCCACGACTCTGGCGACGCGCGCGGGATGTTGTACTACGTGATGCCGTACGTCGAGGGCGAGACGCTGCGCAATCGCCTTGACCGCGAGCACCAGCTTCCGGTGGACGACGCGATCGCGATCGCCAGGCAGGTCGGCTCCGCACTCGACTATGCGCATGGGCATGGCGTCGTACACCGCGACATCAAGCCGGAGAACATCCTGCTGGTCGGCGAGCACGTGCTCGTTGCCGACTTCGGACTGGCGCGTGCGCTGTTCAGCGCGGGAACGCGGCAGTTGACCGAGCCGGCGATCGCCGTCGGCACGCCGGCGTACATGAGCCCCGAGCAGGCGGCAGCGGACCCGGAAATCGACGGGCGTACGGATCAGTACAGCCTTGCGTGCGTCCTCTTCGAGATGATTGCCGGGGTGCCTCCGTTCAGCGGAGCGACCGCGGCCGCGCTGCTCGCGCAACAGCTGACGGCGAAGGTGCCGTCGCTCTGTGGGCATCGCCCGCACTGTCCTCCTGCGCTGCAAAGCGCGGTCGAACGCGCGCTGGAAAAAACTCCCGCCGACCGCTTTCGGACGGCGCGGGAATTCGTTTCGGCGATCACGGCGGCAACAGGAATCGACTCGCCGCCGCGCAACACGCCGGCCGCGCTCGCGACGAGGCGCCGTCGGCTGCTGCCGGTCGTCGCGGCGTCTATCGTCGGCGTCGCGGTTGCGATCGCGGCAATAATCGCCCTCGGCAAGGGGCGCGGGCGCGCGGCCGAAGCGGCGTCGGGAGCCGCTGATGCGAACAGCTATGCGGTGTTCCCGCTGATCAGCGCCGACTCGGCGGCCCGGCGCGACACGGCGATGGTCGCACAACGGATCGCCGACGCGTTAGGCGAATGGGACGGGATCCGCGTGGTCAGTGGCCGGCAAGTCGCCGACGCGGTCAGGGCGCGGACTCCCGGCGGTCCGCTTGGTCTCGACGATGCGCTCGACATCGCGGCGCGGCTTGGTGTGGCAAAGGCGGTGTGGGGCGAGATCGGCACGGAGGGAAGCGGTCGGAGCGCTCGCCTCGCCGTCTACGATGTCGCGACGCGGCGCGAGTTGAAGCGGGCGACGCTGACGTACGGCGATGCAGCCCCGTCGACGGCGGAGGTTCGCCTAACGGCGAACACCATGTTGCGGACGAGGAGCGAGTTGCCGTGGGCGGGCCAGATCGCGGGGGAGCACCCCTCGCTCCCCGCCTGGCTCGCCTACGATGCGGGGCGAAACGCTGCCGCGCGCTGGGACATCGCCGAGGCGGCGCGTCAGTTTGCTGCGGCAACGGCGATCGATGGCTCGCACCCGCAGGCAAACCTCTGGCTCGGACTGACGGAGATGTGGTCTGGTGCGCCGGCGGAACAGTGGCGCCTCCCGGCGAAGCGGGCGCGCCAGTCGCGCGACCGCCTCGCCGCGGGCGACACCGCCCTCGCTACCGCGCTACTCGCGCTCGCTGAGCGCCGCTATCCGGATGCCTGCGCTGCCTTCCGACGCGTCGCCGCGACCGACACCACCGGTGTGATCGGGTGGTACGGCGTGGGCGAATGCCTGTCGCGCGATTCGCTGGTCGTTCGCGACGGGACCAGTCGCTCGGGGTGGCGGTTCCGCGGCAGCACCAACCAGGCGATCGCCGCGTACCTGCGCATCGTCGATGATCACGCGCCGCCGCAGCCGCCATTCGTCTACTCCCGGCTCGGTCAACTGCTCTTCACATCCGGGATACAACTCCGGCCAGGCCACGCGGAAGGCCCGGTGCGTATCGAGTTCGGCGCGTATCCCACCCTCGATGCAGATACCCTGACGCTGGTCCCGTATCCGCTCGGCTCGAACGACGCCGCCGTCGGACCCTCGACTGCTGACGCGAAGGCACGCGCGCTGGAGCACAACCGCAATCTCCTGCGCCGGTTGTACCGGTCGTGGGCGGCCAGTGCGCCAGCGACCGTTGAGGCGCACGCCGCGCTCGCCAGCCTGCTCGAATCACTCGACGAAATCGGCGGCCGCGACGCGCCAGAACTCTCCGCACTCTGGCAGATCCGTCGTGCGCGGAACCTGTCGACCGATTCCGGCCAGCGAGCGCTGCTCGCTCGCACCGAGGTCCGGCTTCTCGTCAAGACCGGGGAGTGGGCGCGGGTCGCGGCGATGGCGGATTCGCTGTTCGCGAAGAGCCGCTCCTCCGCGGCGGATACGGCACTGGCCGGACCCGCGGCGCTGACCGGTCGCATCCAGGCCCTGGCGACGATCCTCCGCAGTCCGAGCGGGTCGCCCGGTTTCGCGCTCGACATGCCTAACGGTACGGCGCTCGAGGTCTCGCCGGCGCTGAAGCAGGACGCCGCCGGGACCTACGCCTATGCTTTGAGCGGCGCGTGCGTTGACAGCGTCCGCGGTTACCGCGTACGCCTCGACCGACAACTCGCCAGTTACATCCCCGATGGCAACCGGCGCGCCGTTGCTCGCGGCGTCCTGCTCCGTCGGGTGTTGTCCGTCGCGATGCCGTGCGTCGGCGCAGCGTCGCTCGTCGGCATCAACGCTGCGACCGACCGGATGGTGGAACTCGAACAGGCGGTGGCCGCCGGCGACCAGCCGGCATTCCGCGCGATCTACCGTAGCATGACCGCCTACCGATCGCTCGACCGCCCGGGCGATACGTCGATGGATTACACCTACATGGAGAGCTGGATGCTGGCCGCGCTCGGCGACACTGCCGCGGCGACGGCCCATCTCGATCAATCGCTCGAAGCCCTTCCAACGTTAGGCGCATTCATCCTGAATTACCCGGCACACAGCGCGGCGCTCGTCCGGGCGATGGGGCTCCGGGCCGAGCTGGCGGCAGCGGCCGGCGACCAGGCAAACGCGGCGCGGTGGGGTGCCGCGGTCGCGACCCTCTGGTCGCACGCCGATCCGGAATTGCAGCCGTACGTGCGAACGATGTGCGCATTGAGCAGGAGCTGCAGCGCGGTGCCGAAGAGCGGCGCCGCGCGTTAGGCGTTGCACAACACAACATGGAGGTGGGCGATGACGCGAGCGGCGACGTATCGATTGGCGGCGGTGGTGTCAGGAGCGTTTATCTGCGCAGTCGCAGCCTGTGCGCGTCACCAGGCTAGGCCGCCCGATCCGGGTGTGGCTCGCCTCACCGTCGAAGTCGAAGCGGAGAGTGTGTCGTCGCCGGGATCGCGGCTGCAACGAGGTCGCCTCGAGGTAGTAGTAAGACCGCGCAGGACGCCGCCGCTTTGGAAGCGGCTCGATTCGCTCACGAACGCGGAACTGGTTGCATACCTCAACTCGCTGGCCTACACCGCCGACACTGATACGAGCGATACTCAAACCGCCAACGCACCTTGCGTCGTCGCTGGGCATGCGTGCCCGGACGGCGATAGCGCGCGCATCCTCATCCAGCCTGAAGCGGGGATGAACCAGGTCGCGCACAACGCAATCGGGAAATACGGGATGGTTGTGGCGCGGGTAATCAACCATGACACGCTCGGGCGCGACGAGCGCGATTTTGGATATCCGGCACAAATGAAGACGTGGTGGGTGGTCGACTCGAGCAGTGACTCGCTCCGATCACGGTTCTTCGTACGGACGTACGCTGCCAAGGGTCCCGCGATCAAAATTGTCGGACGCCTTCATCCCTTCGTGCGCTGCGACCATCCGGACGCGCCTTCGTGGCTGCCGGCGCGCGCAAAATTCTGGAACTGCAATCAGAGTGGGATGGACGCCAGCAGCCACTATGGTGTCATGCCGCGGGCAACGACGGGCGGCGGGATGACGAACTCGTCGTACTTCCAGTTTGTCTCGCTCCGCTCCTCGCCTCCGCTCCGGCCGGAACGACGCCCTACTGTCGTCGCTTCGGCCTGGGTGAGCTGCGGCTCGGGGTGTTGCGCGACGTCGCCGTACTGAGAATCAGGTGAGTCGCGCCTAACGCGCGACGAACCGCTCTCCGCCCGCGCCGCTGGGCCCCAGCCCGGCGGTCGCGGCGGACACGCGCAACCCGCTCTCCGAGCGCCGAGTGTCAGCGCCGCCGGCCAACGTGAAGTAGAACGTCGTCCCCGCGCCAACTTCGCTTTCGACCCAGATCCGGCCCCCATGCGCTTCGACGATCCCCTTCGCGATCGCGAGGCCGAGGCCGATGCCGCGGCGGTCGCTGGCGTCCGCTTGCCAGAAGCGACCGAAAACGTGAGGCAGCTGTGAGGCCGCGATCCCGGGACCGGTGTCGGTCACCGAAAATCGCGTCTGGCCGCCGATCGGCTCAGCGTGAATCGCGATGTGTCCGCCTGACGGCGTGAACTTGATCGCGTTGCCGATCAGGTTCGAGAACACCTGGAGGACGCGGCCCGCATCAGCGGCGATCGGTGGCAGGTCCTCATCGATCGCGGCGTCGAGCCGGAGGGAACGTTCGCTCGCCAGCGGACGCAGCATGTCGATCGCTTCGCCGATGAGTGGTCCGATCTCGACCGAGCGCTTGTCGATGCCCAACCGTCCCGACTCGAACTTGGCGACATCGAGCAGATCCTGCACCATGCGCGTCATCCGCGCGCCGGCGCGCTGGATCATCTGCAGGCGCTTCACGCGCTGCACCTCGTCCATCGGCACCTCGAGCATCAAGCTCGTGCTCATCGAGATCGTGTGCAGCGGATTGCGCAGGTCGTGCGAAACGATCTTCAACACCTGCTCGCGTGCATCGATCGTCAGTTGCGCCTCGCGGAACATCGTCGATAGCGTCGTCCGTTCGATCTGCTCTGTAACCGCGCGCTGGAGCAGCGTCGCGAGATGTGCGCCCGACGTCCCGATCAGCGCAAGCAGACCACCAGCGAGCAGCATCTGCACGGGATCGATGCCCGTCCCGACTGCGGCATAGACAAAGATTGCGACCGCCAGCGCGGTACCGATTGCCGCCGAGGAGCGCGACAGCCGCATCGCGCCCGACATCGTGAGGAGCGCGCAGAGGATCGCCACGCAGACCAGCACTCCCGGTGGCGGCGATGCGGTGATGCCGCCCGACGCCAGCGAGGCGATGACGAACCCGCCCCAGATCATCGATCCGTCGAAGGCCGGCGCAGCGAAGCCGAGCCACTGCGGGCACCAGCCGCGGCGAAGGCGCGCGGCCATTGCAACCGCGATTGCCAGCGAAATCGTACCGAGTACGACGGCGCCAACGCGCGCCGCTCGCGCGCCGCCTCCCGTGTCGACCAGCAACCGTCCGCCGGCGATGAGCAGGTAGGAACCGATCACCCCGACGCGGAGATACGAGAGTTGGAGTTCGCGCCCCCGCGCCTCGACGAGCAGCGTGCGGCCGATCGACGGGGCCAGCTCGTGCGGCGCCGCTTCCGGTGCGAGTTCGGCGCGAACCGTCCGCTCGATCGAGAGCGCGAGCGCGGCATACGAGTCACGCGTTTCCATCATCACGATCCCGGAAGAACGCGCTGCTTTGGGCCCGACTCGCTGGGCAGCCTGGCGCGTTGTGTCACCCTACGAATACGACGCGCCCAGCCCGGCGGCAAGGGGCGTTACTCAAACACCCCCTCGACGTATCCCCTCACGCCCTTTCACGCATCACGCAGCGCATTACGCCCCGTCACGCATCGCACAGTTACACCTCCAGATGATCGCCCTCGCGCGAGACCATCAGGTAGAGCACCGGCATCAGGAACACGCTGATCAGCAGCCGGGAGAACAGCCCGCCGACGATGACCAGGGCGAACGGCTTCTGCGTATCGGAGCCGACGCCGCTGGCGATCGCCGCCGGGAGCAGTCCCAGTGCCGCCACAAGCGCGGTCATCATGATCGGGCGCAAGCGGAGGATGGCCGCCGCGCGCGTTGCCTCGGCGATGTTCGATCCGCCGAGGCGCAGCTCGTTGGCGTAGGAGATGTAGACGACCGCCGTCTGCACCGAGACGCCGAACAGGGCAAGGAAGCCGATCATCGACGATACCGAGAAGGGCGTGCCGGTGAAGAGCATCGCGAGCAGCCCGCCTAACGGCGCGGAGAGGATGACGCCGACTACGGTGATCAGCGGAAACTTGAGGTTGTGGTAGAGGACGAAGAGGATCGCGAAGATGAGGAAGATCGTCACCGGCAGCACGACGCCCATCTGGGCGCGCGACGCCGTGTACTCCTCGAACTCGCCGCCCCAGCGGGCGCCGTAACCCTGCGGGAACTTCACCTGCGCGTCGACTGCCGCCTGCGCTTCGCGTACCGTGCTCGCGAGGTCGCGGCCTTCGACCGAATACTGCACGCCGATGTATCGCGAGTTGTCCTGCCGATAGATGAAGGCCGCACCGTTCGCGACCTCGATATCGGCCACTTCGCGGAGCGGGATCTGCTGACCGTCAGGCGTCGCCAGCAGGATGCTCGCGATCTGTTCCGGCGTCTGCCGATATTGCGGCTGCAGGCGAACCACGAGGTCGAAGGTGCGCTCCCCCTGGACGACTTCGGTCGCCGCCGTGCCACCGACCGCCGCCTCGATCAACCCGTTGATCGCATCAGCGCTCAAGCCGTAGCGCGCCATCTTCTCGCGATTGACGCTGATCGTCAGGCTCGGCTGCCCGAGCTCCTGTACCAGCGTGACGTGCTCGATGCCGGGCACTTTCTCGATCACGGTTTTGATTTCGCGTCCCTTCGACTCGAGCAGCGTCAGGTCGGCGCCGAACACCTTCACGTCGAGTGAGCTCTTCAACCCGGTCAGCGCTTCGTCGACCGCGTCTTCGGCCGGTTGCGTGTAGTTGAAGGTCACGCCGGGGAATACGGCGAGCTTCTTCTGCACTGCGGCGATCAACTCGTCCTTCGACCGGAACTGTCCGTGCCATTCGCTGTACGGCTTGAGTCCGACGTAGAATTCCGAATTGAAGAATCCTGTCGGATCGGTGCCATCGTCAGGCCGGCCGTGCTCCGAGCCGACCACCGTAACCTCGGGAAAGGTCTGGAGGATGGCCCGGATTTGCGGGACGATCTTCGATGATTCCTCGAAGGAAATGGTGTAGGGCATGGTCGCCCGCACCCAGAGCGCGCCCTCGTCGAGCTTCGGCATGAACTCGCCGCCGCGCGTGAATGCGATGAGCAACGACAGCGCAAACAGCACCGACGCGCCGGCCACGGTGGCCCGCGCGTGCGCGAGCGACCAATCGAGGCCGCGCGCATACCAATCACGAATCCATTCGAACGCGCGGTTCCGCCGCTCGACGACGCCCTTTCGCAGCACGACGACGCAGAGCACCGGCACGACCGTCAACGTCAGCACCAACGCACCGAGTAGCGCGAAGATTGTCGTGTCAGCCATCGGCCGGAACAGCTTCCCCGACGCGCCGTACAGTGCGTAGATCGGCAGGAAGCCGGCGATGATCACCGCGATTGCATACACGATCGGCCGATTGACCTCGGCCGCCGCGTCGAGGATCACGTTCCGCACACTGTACTTCGTTCCGTGCCGGCGGGCGAGTTGTCGATGGATGTTCTCGACCATGACGACCGCGCCGTCGACGAGAATGCCGAAGTCGATCGCGCCGATCGAGAGCAAATTCGCCGGAATGTTGCGCAGGTCGAGGCAGATGAACGCGACGAGCAGCGAGAGCGGAATCGTCACCGCGACGATCAGCCCTGACCGCACGTCGTAGAGGAAGAAGATGAGCACGACGATGACGAGCAGGATGCCGCGAATCAGGTTGTCGCTCACCGTGCGCGTCGTCAGCTTCACGAGGTCGCGGCGATCGTAGAAGGGAACGACCTTCACGTCCTTCGGCAGAATCTGGTCGTTGAGTTCCGCGGTCTTCTTCTCGACACGCTGGAGGACCACCTGCGCCTGCTCGCCGGTGCGCATGAGGATCACGCCCTCGACCGCGTCGTTCTGCCGGTTGAAGCCGAACTGTCCGAGTCGCGGGGCGTAGCCGATGGCGACGGTGCCGACGTCGCGCACGAGGATCGGCGTCTTGTCCTTCACGGCGAGAACCACCTTGCCGATATCGTCGAGCGTCGCGACGCGCCCCAGTCCGCGAACATAAAAGAACTGTCCGCCTTCCGAGTAGAACCCGCCGCCGGCGTTCGAGTTGTTGGCGCCTAACGCTGCGGAGACGTCGGCGACCGAGAGACCGGCGCCAGCCAGCTTGTTGGGGTCGACGAGTACCTGGTATTGCATCGTCTCGCCGCCGAGCGAGGACATTGCGGCCACCCCGGGAACGGATCGGTACGCCTTGTCGAGCACCCAATCCTGGAGGATCTTCAACTCGCTCGGGCTGCGGTCCGCACTCTGCAACGTGTAGCGGTAGACGAGGCCCGAGGGCGAGAAGAGTGGCTCGACGTCGGCCGACACACCGGCCGGCAGCCCGATACCGGACAGCCGCTCGTAGACCTGTTGCCGCGCGAAGTATCGATCGGTCGGATCGGTGAAGGTCATCTTCACGCTCGACAGCCCGTAGAGCGAAACCGATCGCGTCACCACCAGGTTCGGCAGTCCGCTCATCTCGGTCTCAATCGGAACCGTAATGAGTCGCTCGACTTCCTCCGCGGCGTGGCCCGGCCACTGCGCAGTGAGCGCGACCTGCGGCGGGCTGACGTCGGGGTAGGCGTCGACGGGCAGCCGACGAAGCGACCAGATCCCGACCGCGATGAGCGCGACGGTCAGCAGTGCGACGAGCAGTGGCTGCGAGATGGCGGCCGCGACGAGGCTCTGGATCGCGCCACCCTTCGTTTCGCCTGACGGATGCCCGGCCATCTCATCGTCACCACGCGGAGCACCAGATCCGGCGGGGGGACCGTCGCCAGCGTTAGGCGCGGTCATTGGCTTTCCGCGAACTGGAGGAAGAGCGCGCCGTCGCCGGCGACCTGGTCGCCCGGCTTCAGTCCCGAAGCCACTTCGTAATGATCGTCGATCCGCGACCCGAGTTCGATCCGCCGGCGGACGAAGTCGTTTCCGTTCGCGACGTACACGAACGGCAGGTTCTGCTCGTCGCGAAGCACCGCCGCCGCCGGGACAAGCAGACCGCTGTGCTCGTGCGCGGACTTGATTCGGACGCGGACGAACATGTCGCGCCGCAGCACGAGGCTGTTGTTCGGGGCGACGATGCGCACGGAGACCGCCTTCGAGCCGGGATCGACCAGCGCGGCAACGTAATCGACCCGCCCCGGAATCGACACCGGACTGGCGTCGGTGATGATCTCCGCCGTCTGCCCGACCGTCACGTCCTTGAGGTCGGGGTCGAACACGCTGGTGTTGATCCACATCGTGCGCAGGTCGGCGATCGTGAACGTCGGCGTGGCGCCGGCGGCGAGCAACTGGCCGGGGCTGATCAGCTTCTCGACGACGGTGCCGGAGATCGGCGCTCGGATGATCGCTTCGATCGGCGCCGAGCCGCCGCTCCGCACCGCCTGGATCTGCGACTCCTCGACGCCTAACGCGCGCATCTGCTGAATGGCGGCTTCGAGGTCAGCCGCGGCGCCGGAGACGTCGGCCTGGGCCTGCTCGAGGTCTCCGCGGGCGATCGCGTCATTCTTGAACAGCGCCGAGTCACGATCGGCGATGCGCTTCATGTTCCGGTATGCCGTCTGCGCCTTGCGATAGGTCGCAACACCCGCGGCGAAGTCGGGGGAGGAGACGTACGCCAGCGGCTGCCCCTTGCTGACCGTTGCCCCCGGGTTCACGACGACGCGCGTCGCCGGCCCGGAGACGGGCGAAAGCACCTGCGTCGACCGATCGCCGTCGAAGGCGACGGTGCCCGTCGCCTCGACCACCGGCCGGAACGGCTCCAGCTGCACAGCGAGCACGTTGATGCGCTTGCGCTGGTCCGCGCTCAGCGTGAAGGCTGCCGCGCCGGCGTTAGGCGCAGCGGCGGTCGTGTCTCCAGCCTTGACCGGCGCCGGCGACTTGCAGGCGGCAAACGTCGCGCCCGTGATGAGCAGAACAAAGATGCGGAGGGTGAACATCGGGGTTGTGTTGGTCATCGGGTCTGCGGTGCGGTACCGAGTGGTGAGCGGCCGAGTGCGCGGTCGAGGTCGGCGCGCGCCGTATTGGCGTTGGCGAGCGCCTCGGCGAGTTGTCGCTCCGCTTCGAGCAGCGCGCGGCGTGCGTCGATCACTTCCAGCGCCGACGAACCACCGAGCTGGTAGCTGGTTGACGCGACGCGATAGGCCTCACGCGCCGCCGGAATCAGGTCTTCGCGGAGGAACTGCGCCTGGCGCATCGCCGTGCTCGCGTTGGCATAGACCGAGCGCACCTCCTGGAGGACCTGGGCGCGGAGGTCGCGGTACGTCGCATCGAGCTCGCGCTCGCGGTGGCTGGCCGCGGCGATCTCCCCCTTCGTGTGCTGCCAGAAGAGGAAGGGCAGCGGCAGCGCCACGCCGGTCGAGAACACGGCAGCGTTAGGCTGGAGGTAGTCGCGCGAGACGCCGAACGTGATGTCGGGGAGCCAGAACTCCCGGGCGAGGGCGGTGGTCGCCGCGGCGCCGCGTCGCTCGCTCGCCAGCATCGCCAGCTCGGGCCGCGCGTCGAGCGCGATCTGCTCGGCGGTCAACGAGTCGGGGAGCGCCGCGGGGACGTCGAGCGAATCGGTCGGTGCGATCGGTGCGAATGCCACGCGGCCGATCGCCCGATTGAGCGCGGTTTGCGCGTTCGCGATTTCGCGCTCGTTGGTAATCAGGTCGTTCTGCGCGCCGGCGACCTCGACGCGCGCCTTGATCACGTCTACTCGCGCCGCGCTGCCAGCGTCGAAGCGCGCCTGGGTGCGCTTGAGAAAATCCTCCGCCAGCGTCAGTGCTTCACTCAGGTCGGTGCGTCGCTGCAGCGAGAGGAGCAGCACGTCGTAGGCTTGCGATGCGTTGAAGGCGACGAGTTGTTGCTGCAGCCGATAGTTCGATTCGTTCGCGCGGATGTCGGCAACACCGATCCGGTTCTGCAGCCGGAACTTGTCGGGGAAGGGCACCGCCAGCCCGACGGCGACGGGACGTGTGCCCGCCCGGTCGAAGCTGAAGAAGCGCGACTGCTGGTCGGTCGTCGCGGTGAGCAGCGGGTCGGGAATCGCCACTGCCTGCACGCGCCGCGCCCGAGCCTGCGCCGTCTGTTCACGCGCGATGTCGAGTTGGGTGTTGCGAGCCAGCGCCTGCGCGATTGCCTGAGCGCGCGACAGGCGAAGCGAATCCACGACGGCGCCGAAACGCGCGCCGGAATCCGGTTGCTGCGCGGCGAGCGACGATCCGGTCGCTCCCGCGAAGCAGGCTGCGAGAAGCAGTCTGCGCATGATTCGTGAGTTTGAGTCGTGCGGGCCGCCGGCTGACGGCTGTCATAACGCGCGCGCCGGACTGCCACGCCACTGGGACGAACGACGAGCGGGGGATCCCGCTGCCGCACTACGCCTGTATGGCCGTCGTCAGGCGATCGGCGGGGCTCGCGGGATCGCGATCCCGCGCAGCGACTCGCGACGCGGCGCCGCCCACTCAGTGGTCGCGTGCTCGACCCGGAGCACCGCCGCCAACTGGGGCACCGGGCTCGTGACCGGAGCGGCGCCCGTTGCCAGGAACTGGCAGAACACGCACTCGGTGTCATGCACCCGGACGCAGGTCGAACCGGTGGTCGCCTCGATGTGGGCATGCGCACTGGCGTTCGCGGCGGATGCGACTGCGTCCGCTGACGCCGCGACACCCGGCGCCGCAAGCTGCAGCACCGCCCAGAGCATCATGATCACGCGGGCGAACCCGCGGCGAGGGGACATGAAATGAATGTTAGTGCTTGAGGAGGAGCGTTCGCAACATCATCTTCCGGCGTGAAACTCAAACCCATCTCCCGCGGCGATCGCCTTCGGCTGTCCGACGCCGACGCGCGCCTCCACGGCAAGGACGTGCCCGCCGGCGACGCACTCGAAGCCGCCGCCCAGAAGCAGAGTGACCGGATCGCCGAGCTGCAGCGCGTGCTTTACGCGGACGGACATCGCGCCCTGCTCATCGTGCTCCAGGGGCGCGACGCGTCAGGCAAGGACGGCACGATTCGCAAGGTGTTCACCGAGGTGAATCCGCAGGGCTGCGAGGTCACCGGCTTCAAGGCACCGACTGATACCGAACAACGCCACGATTTTCTCTGGCGCGTCCACGCGCGAGTACCCGCGCACGGAATGATCGGCATCTTCAATCGGTCGCATTACGAGGACGTGCTCGTCCCGCGCGTCCACGGCTCGATGAAGAAGAAGGAGTGGCTTGCGCGTTACGACCAGATCAACGAGTTCGAGCAGCTGCTGACCGAGAGCGGCACCGTCGTCCTCAAGTTCATGCTCCACATCTCGCGCGACGAGCAGAAGGCGCGGCTCATCGACCGGCTCGCCGACAAGACGAAGAACTGGAAGTTCCGCGCCGGCGATCTCGACGACCGTGCGCGCTGGGGTCAGTACACGAAAGCATATCGCGGGGTCCTCGAGCACACGAGCACCAGCGACGCGCCGTGGTATGTCGTACCCGCCGACGACAAGGACGTCCGCAACTGGCTCATCGCGCGCACGATCGCCGACACCCTCGATGATCTCGGCTTGCGCTACCCGCGCGCCGAGAAGGCCGTTCTCGAGCTGAAGATCGTGTGACGAGTCGCGCGGCGCGCCGCGCGACTCGTCCGTTCGAACGAACCCCCGTCCAGATCAGGCAGCGGCAGTTCCTGCGGCTTTCGACACATCCGCGTCTTCCTCGGCGCGAGCCTGCACTTCGTCGGCGGTGACCGGTGTAAGCGCGGCGAGATCTTCTTCGCCGGTGCGAATGCGGATCACCTGTTCGAGTGGCTGGATGAAGATCTTTCCATCGCCGACTTCGCCGGTGCGCGCCGAGTAGAGGATCGCCTTGACGGTCGCCTGCACGAAGGGCTCCGAGACCGCCATCTCGATGCGAACCTTGTCGCGGAACTCGAACAGCACCGCGGATCCACGGTGTTGTTCGACGACCTCGGTCTCGCCACCATGGCCGCTGACGCGGCTGACGGTCATGCCGGTGACGCCGACCCGAAAGAGCGCTTCCTTGACGACGTGCAGCCGCTCGGGCCGGACGACGGTGACGATGAGCTTCATGGTTTCCTGTCGCGAGAGGAGGTCGAGAGCAGGATAGCCTGATCCGGCGCGGACTGTCAAGCGAAACGTGCGTAAGACGTCCGCGTTTCGGTGCATCCATGCGTTTACGGGCGCGGTTGGCCCGGGAAAATCGGCAGATAGTGCAACTGTGACACTGCAGATGATGCACGACGCAAGGAACGCGGGCCGCCGGCGACGCCGGCGATCGTGACCCCGACGGCCAATCGATCGTTATTGATGGCGCGATCAATAACCACCAATTACATTGATCAAGTGATCAATAACCTCACCGACAGCCCGCGCCGTGCCCGGTCGTAGAGCGCCCGAGGAGGAGCGACGTGAGGCGATTCTGCAGGCCGCGTTTGTTGTCGCAGCCAGTGGTCGCCTCGGCGCGGTCACCGCGCGAGCGGTCGCCGCGGAAGCGGGGGTCAGCGCCGGCCTCGTGTTCTTCTACTTCGAATCCGTCGACAAGCTGCTCGTCGCGCTGCTCGACTGGCTGCTCGCCCACACCATCGTCGCCGCCGACACTCCAGATCGTCTCGCCCAGGTCAGCGACCCGGGCGCGCGGATGATGCTCGCCATCCGGCGAGACGTGGAATGGCTGCCGAAGCAACGCGAGCGGGTCGAACTCTTCTTCGATTACTGGGTCCTCGGCACCCGGCACCCGGCGATCCGCCGAAAGATCCGCCGTGCGCTCCTCCGTTATCGCGACGCGTTCCAGCCTCTGGCCAGTGCGCTCGTCGCCAGCGATCCCGAGCGCTTTGCCGGGATGAGCGCCGAAGGCCTGGCCTCGGTCGCCGCCGGATTCGTCGAGGGCTGCGCGCTGCAGGTCGTGATGGACCCCACCCAATTCGACGTCGAGCGATCGATGACCACGCTGGCCGCGCTCGTGCGCGCGCCGGCGGCGGCGCTCGCCTGACGCCGCCGACTCCACCAATCGTGCCGACCATGTCACCGGACAATCATTCGATGCCTAACGATCCGACTGCGACGGCCACCGCGGCCAACGACGACGAGTTCCACGACGACATCATCTACCCACAGGTGCTGCCCTTCGTGCTCGTCCACGTCGCCGCGCTCAGCGCGTTCTTCACCGGAGTGACCGCGGGGACGCTGATCCTCTGCCTCGCGCTCTACGTCGTGCGGATGTTCGGCGTGACCGCCGGGTACCACCGCTACTTCTCGCACCGAACGTTCAAGACGAGCCGGATTGGCCAGTTCATGTTCGCCTTCCTCGCCCAGAGCTCGGCGCAGCGGGGGATTCTCTGGTGGGCGGCCAAGCACCGGCATCACCATCGCCACTCGGACACCGAACTGGATATTCACTCGCCACGGCAGCGGGGATTCCTCTTCTCGCACGTCGGCTGGGTGTTCCACCAGGACAACAGCGCGACCGATTTCGCCTCGGTTCCCGACCTGACGAAATACCCGGAGCTCGTCTGGCTCGACAAGCACCCGTACCTGCCGGCCACCGTACTCGCCCTCGGCTGTTTCGCGTTAGGTGGGTGGCCTGCGCTCGTCGTCGGCTTCGTCTGGAGCACGGTGTTGCTCTATCACGGCACCTTCTTCATCAACTCGCTCGCCCACGTCCATGGCAGCCAGCGCTACGTGACCGGCGACGACTCGCGCAACAACTGGTGGCTGGCGATCATAACGCTCGGCGAGGGGTGGCACAACAACCACCACGCCTATCAGCGGTCAACCCGCCAGGGATTTCGCTGGTACGAGTTCGACCCGACGTTCTACGCGCTGAAGGTGCTCTCCTGGGCGCGGCTCGTCTCGGAGCTCGGCGCGCCCCCGGCCGACCTCGTCCGCAACGAGCGACGGTTAGGCAGGGCGGTGATCGAGAAGGTCGCCCGCCAGCTCGCCGCCGACATCATGGCCGAGCTCTCGCATCTCCACATCCCGACGAGCGACGAGATCCGCGCCACTGCCGAGCGGATGCTCGCATCGACGCCGTCGATGGACGAGATCGTCGAACGGGCGCGCGTCCACCTCGCCGAGTTGGTGTCGCTGCGCCTCGGAATGCCGTTGGCCGCGGGCGGCGCTGCCTGACGCTGGTCGCCTCTGCCCCTAGCGGACGACGACTGACCCGCGGGCGACTTCCTTCGTCGCGCCGGGCGAGCCGCCCGCAGGCACCAGGCGTTCGCCGAGGACCACGTCATAACGGCCGGCCGCGGTAGGGCGAACGACGACGCGGATCTTTGCGTAGGTAATGACCTGCGCGCAGTCGCGCAGCGGGGATGCCTGGGCAGAAACCGTCACGAGGAGATTGGTTCCCGCGGCGATCGAGCCGGCCGAGTAGTCGTTGCAGGCGGAATACCCGGAGACATGGGTCGTGACGACGCTATCACCTGCGCCAACGATGGTCGCGGCGGCAAACGGTGGCTGTGAGCCTAACGGCAGCAGCGTCACGGTCAGCGTCGAACGGAGAACGGCAAGCGGCGCCGTCCCGTTCCCGCAACCGGCGAGCAGCAACATCAGCGCGCCGAATCTGGTCCATCGCGGCATCGTGATCCTCCCCGGCAGGGACGTGAACGTTTGGCCTGGCGGCCGCACCGCTACCGCTCCCCTGCAACATTACGGTCGGCGCCCGCCGGGGCAAGCTCCAGTTCGTGAAGCGCGAAGACCGCGAGCCAGATACTCCGCGCTGCGGGGTCCCGGTGCTCGACAGTGTAGTGGCGACCTTCGCCACCGAGTCGCATCGCAACGTCAACTATGGTGCCGACGTCGCCAACCCGTGGAGCGCGCTCGGAGGTTGCGCGGACGAGGTGATCGTATCCCGATCCGGTGAGCGCGACGATGCGCACGCGATCATGCAGCGCGAGTATCGCTCCAGTCACTAGTTCCGGCTGCTGATCAACGGCATCGACAGCGCCGCCGCGACGAGGCGGACCGCCCGTGCTTCCTCGGGAGTCGCATCCGGCGATGTGTCGAGCCTCGTCTGCATTCCGGTGTGAATCACGGCAATCGCTTCGCCTGTCTCCCGGTCGATGGAAATGCGACCGATCGTCCCCGCGAGCTGCTCGGCAAGCGTTGGCGCCTTTGTTTCGCGGCGGACGACGTAGCGCCTAAC
>JBKJQR010000172.1:0-5700 GCA_046593895.1 Gemmatimonadaceae bacterium
CGTCGATCCGCCAGCATGCCTTGCGCGGCAACAACTTCAAGTTCAAGTCGGAGACCGGGGAAATCCGCGGTGCCGTGCTCGGCAAGCTACTCGCCGAGCGAATGAACGCGTTTCCCGGCGATCACGTGACGCTGTTGTCCGCCGCGGGGTCGAAGCTGAATCCGGTGACGGGCACGCCAGTGCCGCACGTGACGCAACTCGAGGTGACTGGGCTGTTCGAGACCGGCATGTACGAGTACGACAACAGCTTTGTCTTCGTCCCGATCGATGTTGCGCGCGAGGTCGCCGGCATCGGCCAGTCGGTCACGGGTATCGAAGTACGCACCGTCGATCGATGGAGAGCAACCGACGTGGCCAGCGCCCTCTCCGACTCGCTCGGTTTTCCGTATCGGACGCTGGATTGGCAAGCGCAGAATCAGAATCTCTTTCAGGCGCTCAAGCTCGAGAAACTTGGAATGAGCGTGATCCTGCTGCTGATCATGATGGTCGCAGCCTTCAACATCGTCAGCACGTTGACGATGGTTGTCGCCGACAAGACGCGCGAGATCGGGATTCTCCGCGCGATGGGCCTGCGGTCGAGTGCGATCCGACGAATCTTCCTGGTGCAGGGAATGGTGATCGGAATCGTCGGCACCGGTCTCGGGCTGATGCTCGGCGTCGGCCTGGCGATGGTGCAAGCGCGCTTTGAACTCATCAAGCTCGATCAAAGCGTATATTTCATCGATCATCTCCCGGTGTCGCTGCAGGTTGGCGACGTCGCGCTCATCATTCTGATGAGTTTGTCGATCCCGGTTCTCGCCACGTGGTATCCAGCGCGGCAGGCGTCGCGTCTGTTTCCAGTGGAAGCGATCCGTCACGAATGATGGTGCTCGAGGCGACGGATCTGGCGAAGACGTACCGCGGAGGCGACGGAGGAATAGTTCCGGTGCTCGACGGAGCGAACCTGACGGTGGTGCGCGGCGAGATGGTCGCCATCGTCGGAGCGAGTGGCGCCGGAAAGAGTACGCTGTTGCACATCCTCGGTGCGCTCGACATGCCTGATCGAGGATCCGTGAGCATCGGTGGGCAGCGCGTCGACAAGCTCGCGGACGACGCACTCGCCGAATTACGGAACAGGAAGGTCGGATTCGTGTTTCAGTTTCATCACCTATTGCGCGAGTTTTCCGCGCTCGAGAACGTGATGATGCCGCTGCGGATCGGAGGCGTCGACGATGCGACAGCGTCGCGGCGGGCAGCCGACCAGCTCGAACGCGTAGGGCTTGGCGGACGGATGCACCACCGGCCGTCCGAGCTGTCGGGGGGAGAGCAGCAGCGCACAGCGGTTGCACGAGCGCTCGTCGTCGAACCAGCGGTCTTGCTGGCCGATGAACCGTCAGGAAACCTGGATCATTTCAACAGCGAGCGGCTGCACGACTTGTTCGCCACGCTCGCTCGAGCTGCCTCGGTTGGGATCGTGGTGGTGACACACAACCGGTCGCTGGCGGGCCGAGCGAATCGCGTGCTGGCGCTGGAAGATGGACGGCTTGGGACAGCCGATCTAACGGAGGTCGTTGCAGGATGATCTGCGATAGCTGCAAGGAGCGAGATGCGGTTGTGCATCTCACTCAAATCGTCGACAACGCCGTTACCAAGCTCGATCTCTGCGAGAAATGCGCAGCGGAGAAGGGCGTGGAGACGAGTGGGGGGCTGCCGCAGCATCCGCTGGGACAGTTTCTCGCTGACGTCCAGCAGCAGACGAGTGTCCCGGCAGCGGAGAGCGGGCGTTGCACATTCTGCGGCGCATCGATGAAGGATTTCCGTTCGTCCGGCCGCCTCGGCTGTCCGCGATGCTATACGACGTTCGAGGGAAGCCTCCGCGAGCTGCTGCGTCGCGTGCATGGCCACTCGCGGCACGTTGGGCGCGGATACGATGCGCCGGAGCCCGAGCGTCGTGAGCAGGACTCGATCCGCGGAGAACTCCGCGAGCGCCTGAGGCGCGCGGTGGAGACCGAGCAGTTCGAGCTGGCTGCGGAGTTGCGCGACAAGATTCGCGTGCTCGACGGATGACGATCGACTTGTCGCTGCTTCCCGATGGCGGGGTGAGCTGGCTCGACGCGTCGGGCTCGAATTCGGATATCGTGCTGTCGACCCGGATCCGCCTGGCGCGGAATGTCGACGGCTTCGCGTTCACATCGCGCGCGCGAGAGGGGGAGCGGCTGCGCGTGCTCGCGCAGGTTCGTGAGGCTGCAGCGGTGTCGGCGTCGCTGGCCGGGGCGTTCCTCTTTCGCCTCGATGAGATACAGGCGCAGGACCGAATGCTCCTCCACGAGCGGCACCTGGTGAGCAAGGAGCTGGCAGGTCTCGACGCGAATCACCCTGTCAAGGCCGGGTCCGCTGTGTTTCTCGGGGACGGGTTGGGCGTCATGATCAATGAAGAGGATCATTTGCGCCTGCAGTCGATTCGCTCGGGGTTCGCGCTGTCGGAGGCATACGAGCGAGCTGCGATGCTCGACCGGGAGCTGGGAAGCCGGGTACCGTACGCGTATCATCCCGAATTCGGGTACCTGACTGCCTGCCCGACGAATACGGGCACTGGAATGCGTGCTTCGGTGTTGATCCATCTACCGGGGCTGGTGCTGACGAAAGAGATTCAGCGGGTGCTCACGGGTTTGCAGCAGATGGGACTGACGTATCGCGGTCTGTACGGCGAAGGTTCGGAGGTCGTCGGAAACTTCTTCCAGATCTCGAATCAGACAACGTTAGGGCGATCGGAAGACGAGTTGATCGATCAGCTCGTGCACGTTGTCCGGCGAGTCATCGAGAAGGAAGAGGAAGCGCGGCGGGTGCTTCAGCGCGACGCGGGCTATATTATCGAAGACAAGCTCTGGCGCGCGTATGGGACTCTTCGCTTTGCACGAAGCCTCACGTTCGACGAGGCGATGAACTATCTGAGCGGCGTACGCCTGGCTGTTGGTCTGAAACTGATTACCAGCCTGAGTGTATACACTCTCAACAAGCTCCTGGTTTTTTCTCAGCCCGCGCACCTGTCGTACGTCGAAGGCCGCATGCTCAACGAGAGCGAGGCGGCCCAAGCCCGTGCCCGATATGTGCGTGATGCGCTGGCGAGCGAGGCGAGTTCCAACGGGTGACACTAGTCATCCGCGCGTGAGGCGACCATGAACGGCTACAACTTCACTGAGCGGGTTCGTAAAGTTCTCGCGATGGCGCGCGAAGAAGCAGCGCGCCTCCATCACGAGTACGTCGGCACGGAGCATATCCTGCTCGGTCTCATCCGCGAGGGTGAGGGCGTTGCGGCGGCGGTGCTCCAGAATCTCAGTGTCGACCTCGACGACATCCAGCAGAAGATCGAGGAGACGGTCAAGAAGGGCAAAGCTGCGCAAGCGGCCGGGCCCGATCTCCCGTATACATCGCGCGCCAAAAAGGTGCTCGAACTCGCGATGAGCGAGGCACGGGAACTGAATCACAGCTACGTCGGCACCGAACACTTGCTGCTCGGTCTTCTCCGCGAGGAGAAGGGCATCGCGGCGCAGGTGTTGACTGACGCGGGCGTCAATCTCGACGCGGCCCGCGCGGAGACGCTGCGCCTGCTTGGCACCGAGATGCCGCAGTCCGGAAGCGCGACTGCCTCCGCTTCGCCGCAGAGCGGCGGGCCGGCACCGGCTCCTGCTCCGAAGGGCGAGAAGAAGTCGAAGACACCGGCGCTCGATCACTTCTGCCGCGATCTCACGCAGCTCGCCGCCGAAGGCCAGCTCGATCCGACGATCGGCCGGGCGAAGGAGATCCAGCGCGTGATGGAAGTGTTGACGCGCCGGAAGAAGAACAACCCGGTGCTCATCGGTGAGCCTGGCGTCGGCAAGACGGCAATTGTCGAAGGGCTGGCGCAGCTCATTGCGAATGGCGAGTGCCCGGAGTCGCTGCGCGACAACCGCGTGCTCTCACTCGACATGGCCGCGGTCATCGCGGGCACGAAGTACCGCGGGCAATTCGAAGAGCGGCTCAAGGCCGTCATGAACGAGATCGCGCAGAACAAGAACGTGATCCTGTTCATCGATGAGTTGCACACGCTCGTCGGGGCAGGAGCAGCCGAAGGCGCGATCGACGCGAGCAACATGCTCAAGCCAGCGCTCGCGCGCGGCGAGCTGCAGTGCGTCGGTGCCTCGACGCTCAACGAATATCGGAAGTACATCGAGAAGGACGGCGCGCTCGAGCGTCGCTTCCAGACAGTCATCGTCGATCCGCCGTCGATCGACGAGACCGTCGAGATCCTGAAGGGTCTGCGGAAGAAGTACGAAGATCATCACAAAGTCACGATTCCCGACACGACGCTCGTTGCGGCGTCGAAGTTGTCGGAGCGGTACATCACCGACCGTTTCCTCCCGGACAAGGCGATTGACGTAATCGACGAAGCGGGCGCGCGAGCGCGGCTCGCGGCGCAGGCGCCGCCGCCGGAAGTGGCCGAGTTGAAGGGTCAACTCGAGAAGGTCACGCTCGACAAGGAAGCAGCGGTTCGCGACCAGAATTTTGAAAAGGCTGCGTCGCTGCGTGACAACGAGCGCGAGATCCAAGGCGAGATCCGGAAGAAACAGGAAGAGTGGGAGAAGCGGCGCCAGTCACATCGCCCGGTGCTCGGCGAGGAGGAGATCTCCTTTATCGTGAGCCGCTGGACAGGAATTCCGGTCACGCGTCTGCAGGAAGCCGAGACGACCCGGTTGCTGCGGATGGAAGACGAGTTGCACGAATCAGTGATCGGTCAGGACGAGGCGATCAAGGCGCTGTCGCGGTCAATTCGTCGCGGACGCGCCGGGCTGAAGGATCCGAATCGCCCGATCGGTTCGTTCATCTTCTGCGGTCCGACCGGTGTCGGTAAGACAGAACTGGCGCGTGCGTTGGCGCGGTTCCTCTTTGCCGACTCGTCGGCGCTGATTCGCGTGGACATGAGCGAGTACATGGAGAAGTTCTCCGTGTCGCGCCTGATCGGCGCGCCTCCGGGATACGTCGGATACGAGGACAGTGGGACGCTCACGAAAGCGGTACGACGGAAGCCGTACAGCGTGATCCTGCTCGATGAAATCGAGAAAGCGCACCCGGATGTGTTCAACATCCTGCTGCAGGTTCTCGATGAAGGTCACCTGACCGACAACTATGGCCGCGTGATCGACTTCAAGAATACCGTCGTGATCATGACGTCGAACGTGGGAGCGCGCGACCTGGTGAAGGGACGCTCGCTCGGCTTCTCCGCCTCCGCCGATGTGCAGAATTGGGATCGGATGGCGGAGAAGGTGAAGGAGGAGCTGACGCACGTCTTCAATCCGGAGTTCCTGAACCGGTTGGACGACACGATCGTGTTCCACCCGCTGTCGGAGCAGCACATTGCTCAGATCGTGAACATCATGTTGAAGGACGTCCGGCGCCGTTTGGCGGAAGAAGAGCTGACGATCCGCCTGACGGAGGCTGCGGCGTTGTTTCTCACCAAGCAGGGGCACGACGAGCAGTACGGCGCGCGGCCGCTGAAGCGGGCGATCCAGCGGCACATCGAGGATCCGCTTTCCGAGAAGATCCTGCTCGGCGAATTCCAGAAGGGGGATGAGATCGAGGTCGACGTGCACGCTGACGGCACCCGACTCGAGTTCCGCGTTCCAACGAGCACGACCAAGGCGTAGGCAGCATTTTTTGCGGCCGGCCGGGTCCCATGGACCCGGC
>JBKJQR010000234.1:0-5670 GCA_046593895.1 Gemmatimonadaceae bacterium
CTCGGTCCGCCACCACCAGAAGCGCGTCGAGTACGCGTTCCGGACGAACGATCGGTCGCGGCTCGTCGATGCGTACCTCGAACTCGCTGACGCGCTCTTCCGCAGCGGCCAGGCCGACAAGGCGCGGACGGTCTATCAGCGCGTGCTCGAACTCGCCCCGGACGAGATCCGCGCCCAGGCGGCGCTGACCGCCTTCATCGAGCCGAGCGCGGCGCCTAACGCCCGCAAGGCCCCGGCTGCCCCGGACCGCAAGTCGGCCGGTACCCCTGAGCGTTCCGGTGTTTTTCGACGGTACACCGGCGAGAGCAAGCGCACCGAGCCCGAGCCGGAGCCGGCCAAGGTCGAACCGAAGATACCGACCGACCCGGCTGGCTTCGTCAACCTCGGAGCATGGCTCCGCGACGACGATCAGCCCAAGTCGACGCGCATGGTCGTCCAGGAGCAGGCGCCGACCGGGAACGAGCAGGCGGACTTTGCCGACATGCTGCGCGCCTTCAAGCAGGGCGTCGCACAGAACGTCGAAGACGAGGACCATCAGGCGCACTACGACCTCGGTGTCGCCTATAAGGAGATGGGGCTCATCGACGAAGCGATCGCCGAATTCCAGAAGGCGCTGCGCGGACCGAACGACCGCGTCCGCGCGTACGAGTCGCTCGGGCAGTGCTTCCTCGAGAAGTCGCAGTTTCAGGTGGCGGCAACGCTGCTCTCCCGCGCGCTCGTCGAGCCGCGCCAGACCGATGAGCAGCTCGTCGGCGTGCTCTATCTCCTCGGCTACTGCAACGAAGCCCTGCAGCAGTGGGCCGAGGCGCTCGTCTACTACCAGCGCGTGTTCGCCGTCGACATCGAGTTCCGCGATGTGAGCGATCGCATTGCCGCGCTGGAGCGCGTGGCGACGTGAGCGCTGCCGTGCCCCGTCAGTCGGCGCCGCCCGCCCTCAGCGACATCCAGGCACCGGTGCGCGAAGCGCTCGATCGGGTGGCGGAGGAGCTACGCCGCATCGTCGCCGCCGACTTCGGGCTGATCACCGAGGTCAACGAACACCTGCTGCGAATGCGGGGCAAGATGTTTCGCCCGACCCTGACCTTGCTCGCCAGCCAGGTTGAGGATCGGCCCCAGCCGCGGGTCACGACACTGGCCGCAGTGATCGAGCTGATGCACCTCGCCACGCTCGTGCACGACGACGCCGTGGACCATTCGACGCTGAGGCGAGGAATGCCGACGATCAACTCGGTGTTCAGCCATCAGGTGTCGGTGATCATGGGCGACTACCTCTACTCGCGGGCGCTGGGGACGCTGGTGAAGGGAGGCGACATCGAGCCGCTGCGGATCCTCACCGATGTCTCGACACAGATGACCATCGGCGAGATGCGGCAGCTCGCGTCGTTCGACCGCCTTGCCTTCTCCGAGGAGGACTACGACGCGCTCAATCGTGCGAAGACTGCCTCGCTGCTGTCCGGTGCCTGCGAAATTGGCGCGATCAGCGGCGCCGAGCGCCATCGGCCAGCGCTGCGCCGCTACGGCGAGCTCCTCGGGATGGCTTTTCAGGTCGCTGACGACTTGCTCGACTATACCGCCGACGCGGCGGTGACCGGCAAGCCGACTGGTTTGGACCTGCGGGAACGGAAAGTGACACTACCGCTCATTGCTGCGCTTCGCGAGATGGCGCCCGGTGCCCGTGCGACGGTGGACGCGATGTTCGCACAGGAAACGCCGGACGACGCCAGCATCGCGGAGGTCGTGGCGATCGTCGCGGATTCGGGCGGCATCGAGTACGCGCGGCGGAAGGGCGAGTCCTTCGCTGATGAAGCGGACGCCACGCTGCGCGGATTGCCGGAAACGGCAGCGCGGGCCGCCCTGTCCGATGCGATCACGTACGTCATGGAGCGACGATGGTAATCAGTTCGAGGCAGGGATCATCCAGGCACCGGCCGGGGTTCCACATGGCGGTGCTCACCATCGGCTTCATCGTTGGTGGATTCATGACCCACTTCTGCCGGAAATTTCTCCCGGCGGGAGCGGTGAAGGAGTTTCTGACGACCGCGGTGACGCCGTCATTCGGTCCTGTCAGCATTGACCTTGTCATCCTGAAGTTCGCGTTAGGGCCGGTCGCCCTCGATGTTTCGCTGCTGAGCCTCGCCGGAGTGCTCGTGGCTTATCTGATCGCCCGGTCACTTTTTTAGAACAGCGTCGCCAGGAGGCACAATGTTGGGAAATATCGGCGTTACCGAAATCATGCTGCTGATGGTCGTCGTGCTGTTGCTCTTCGGCGCCAAGCGCATCCCCGAGATTGCCGGGTCGTTCGGCAAGGGAATCAAGGAGTTCAAGAAGAACATGACCGACGTGCAGCGCGACATCAGCGACTCCGTTCGCGACGAACGCGTCGCGCCGGCGCGCGATCCGCAGTCGCTGGCCGCGGGCGAACGCCCGGTCGCCAGCGATTCAGTCTCGACCGAGGATCGCCCGGAACCGAAGCGCCTGCTCAGCTGACCTCACCGCCGGCGCTGCCGGCGAGTGAACAAAAGCCCCCGGAGCATCGCTCCGGGGGCTTTGTCGTGCGGCCTAACGGTCAGCTTTCCGTGCGCCGGCTGGCCTGTTCGATCTTCTTCTGGTTGTTCACGATCTTCGCTTCGGAGCGGAGGTTCGTGATGAAATCCTGCACGCGCTTCCGCCGGAGCAGCTCGGACAGCTGCGAGCGCTGCGCCACCTTCTGGGCATCGAACGCCGCGCGGTCGGCGAGCTTCCGCCAGTCCACCCGCTCGACGACCACCGCGTCCGGCGTCCGGATCGGCGCACTGACCACTCCGAGCGGAAGCGTGAAGGCAGCGCCAATCGCCTGGTTGTAGCGGCCCAGTTCCGGCGTACTGCTGTTCCGCGTGAACGGATGCGTCGCGATCGCTGTCATCCCATGTTTCTGGGCGGCTGCTTCGAGCGACGTGGCTGCTGCGTCGCGGGCGAACGTGTCGGCCTGGGCGACCAGCATATCCAGCTTCTTCTCGCGGCGCACTGCCGCGGTGAGCTCTGGCCGGGCCGATTCGACCGTTACCGCGCCCCCGTGATCGATCGTGTCGAGACGCGCCAGATAGTACGCATTATCGGCGTCTACCAGGTCGCTCGTCTCCCCCGGCTGCGCACCCTTGAATGCCCATGCGCTGACGTCGGGGACGTAGGCTCCGTTCATCATGGCTGGCTGCCCCTCAACGACTATCGAATGCACGATCGGCAGGCCGAGTGCCTTCGCGGCGCTGTCGAACGCCTGCGGCCGGGTCTTGGTCGCTGCCGCTCGGCCGAGTTGATCGGCGAGACGGTCCGTCGCCGCCGCCACTGAATCGCGCTGCTGGATCGGAATCAGGATGTGGCTGACGGCGAGGGTATCGCCCTTCCGGTCGGTGAGCTTGATGATGTGGAATCCGAATTGGGTCTTCACCGGCTGTGAGACCTCGCCCGGCTTGAGCGCGAACGCGGCGTCCTCGAAGTCCTTGACGAATCGGCCCCGCACGCCGCGACCAAGTGCGCCGCCCTGCGACGCCGACGCCGTGTCCGACGATTCGGCGTGCGCGACGTCCTCGAACTTCGAGGTGCCGCTCGCGATCTCGGCGCGTAACCGCGCCGCCTTGTCGCGCGCCGCTGCCGTGTCCGCGCCGGTGATCGTCCGCGGGATCGTGACGATGGAAACGACGGCGCGTCCAGGGCGCTGCAGGTCGGTCTGGTGGGACTTGAGATACGCGTCGAGATCGGCGTCGGCGACGACAACCTTGGCGTCCGGGATCCGGTCGGGCGCGAACGTCACGGCGGTCACGCGGGCCGAATCATTCGTGTCCTGCCACGCCGACCAGAGGCGCGTGTCGGTGAGATACGCTCCAGTCGCGATCTGGTCGAACAGCTTCTGACGCCGGATCTCATCGCGGTAGAACTGCTCGAGATACAGATTCAACCCCGATTGCCGAGCCGCCGCGCTGTTGCGGTAGCGCCGGTATTTCTCAATATCGAACTGCCCGTTGGTTTGCAGCTCGGGCGCTTGCTGGATCGCCGGTGGTGGGGAAAACTCGGCGGCGTCCTGCAGCTCACGGGTCGTCACCGTGATACCGCGGCGCTTGTATTCCTGCTCGAGCAGCGCGCTGTTGATCATTTCGTCCAGCACACGCTGTTCGAGCTGGTGCATCTCGTCACCGTTCAGCGAGCGCCCGCGACGGGTACGCTCCTGCTCGGCCGACTGCGCTACCTGCTGCTGCCACTGCGTGTAGAGGATTTCCTGCCCATTGACTTCGGCGACCGCCGTCGTCGTTGTAACGGCGCTCGTGTTGAGAATTCCCGAGGTCTGGAGCAGGAGAAATCCGACGACGAAGGAGATCGCCATCAGGATGAAAATGAGCTTCGACGCGCTCCGCATCTGTTGCAGCACGGAACGATACTCCTGGAGAGCTGTAGGGGGGCCGGACGATACCTCGAGCGAGCCCGCAAACTACGGCGCCGCAAGGGGTAAAATCAAGTCAGAGTGCAACTTCTGATTGACTTGAATCGTCTGCAATATGTACATTGACCCTTCCCGACGGCCTTGGCCGAAGGCACCCCTCCGAGGCGTAATGGTAAGCTCTCCTCGCATCGACGAGCTGAAGAAGAAGTTCGACGAGAACCCCCGCCGCTACTTCGCTCCACTCGCGAACGAATACCGGAAGGCAGGGGATCTCGAGCAGGCCATTCAGCTCTGCCGCGCGTACCTCCCGCAGCAGCCCGGCCACATGAGTGGCCATATCGTCTTCGGGCAGGCGCTCTTCGAATCGGGACAGTTCGAGGAATCGAAAGGGGTGTTCGAGACCGCGCTCACGCTCGATCCGGAAAACCTGATCGCCTTACGGCATCTGGGTGATGTAGCAAATCACGCCGGCGACGCGTCGACCGCGCGGCAGTGGTATCAGCGTGTGCTCGACGCCGACCCGCGCAACGAGGAAATCGCCGCGCAGATCGCCGCCCTCGATGCAGCCGGCGCCGCGAACCCGACTGCTGCCGCCGATGCCGGCGCTTCGGCTCCGGCGGCAGCAGGTGGCTTGGCGGGTTGGGGCGACATCAACCCCGAGCAAGCCGCTGCCGCACCTGCCGCGGTCACTGAACCTGCTGCCGCAATCTCGCCCGCCGCGCCGCGCGCCGCGTCCAGCCTCGAGCTGCGAGACAGCATCTCGATGCCCTCCATCCCGGTGATTCCGGCACCGGTACCGCCGATGGCCGCGGCCCCGCCGGCACGAGACGAATCGCAGCTCGAGCTCGAGCGCGATGGCGAAGGCGCGTTCGCACCGCCGAATCCGGAAGCGGCGACGAAGCCGATCGAGGGCGTCGAACGGAGCGAGGAAATCGATCTCCGCCCGCGAACATCGTCGTCGATCGAAACGTCAGGCATGACCGATCCGCTTGCCGACGCCGCGCCAGAGGCTGCCGCGAACGCCGCACGTGCGCGTGACGACGCCGAGCGAAAGAACATGCAGTCCTACGGTTCGTCGAACGCCTTTGGCTTCGAGACGATGGAGTTCGTCCCGCCGGCGCGAGAGGATGACGCGCCGGCAACTGGCAATACTTCGCCGACCGGATTCGGTGTTCCGTTCACCGGTGAGACCGCGCCCTCCGAGGAGACACCGGCGGCGTTCGTGACCGAGACGATGGCGGAGCTGTACCTGCAGCAGG
>JBKJQR010000205.1:0-6153 GCA_046593895.1 Gemmatimonadaceae bacterium
ACCGACGCGGTGCGCCGCCTGAACGACGCGGGGGTCACGGTGGTGGTGGTGACCAACCAGTCCGGCATTGCCCGTGGCCTCCTCACCGAGGATGATTATGCCCGCGTCGAGGAGCGCGTGCGGTTGCTGTTCGCCGAGGCGGGTGCGCGGATCGACGCGACCTATCATTGCCCGCATCACCCGGCGATCACCGGTCCCTGCGAGTGTCGCAAGCCGTCACTCGGGATGTACGAGAACGCGCGCGACGACCTCGCACTCGACACCGCCGCGTCGCTCTACGTCGGCGATCGCTGGCGCGACGTCGCCCCCGGGATTGCCCTCGGCGGGGTCGCGTTCCTCGTCACGAGCAACGCGACCCCGCACGACGACCTGATGCGCGCCGAACGCGATGCCGAGATGGCGCCGACGCTCGGAGACGCCGTCGAGCGCTATCTCGCCGGCAATTAGTATCGTGTTGGCACTATTTCGCCGATGACGGCGCGCAAGCGCGTGGCCGTGCTGGCGTCGGGTGGCGGATCGAATCTCCTGGCGCTGCTCGACCACTTCGCGGCGCTCGGTGACCGCCGGTCGGCCGACGTCGCGCTGGTGGTGGTCAACCGGGCGGCGGCCGGCGCGCTCGATCGCGCCCGGCGCGCGGGGATCGCTGCCGCCGTCGCCAGCCCCGAGGCGACGGCCGCCGTGCTCGCCGATCATGCGATCGATCTCGTCGTCCTTGCCGGGTATCTTGCCTTCGTCCCGCAAGCGGTGACCGAGCGCTGGACCGGCCGGATCATCAACATCCATCCAGCGCTGCTTCCGGCGTTCGGGGGACCCGGCTTGTACGGGCTTCGTGTCCACCGGGCGGTCCTCGAGGCCGGCGTCCGCGTCAGCGGCGCGACGGTGCATTTCGTCGATGCCGAATACGATCGCGGCCCGATCATCGCGCAATGGCCCGTCCCCGTGGCTGCCGGTGACACCGCTGAGAGCCTGGCCGCGCGCGTGTTGCGTGTCGAGCACGCGCTCCTGCCGCGCGCCGTCGACGCGCTCGCCCGCGGCGCAGTCGTGCTCGGCCCCGATGGACGCGTCCTCGGCGGAACCGCGACCGCGCCGCAGTCGCCGTTCGCGCTGGAAATGCCTGACGATCTCACACTTGCTACGGAAATCGATGCGCTATTCGCTGCCTGACGGCCGTTTCATGGTTGCCGCCGTACTGCTCGTGTCCTGCACGGTGCTTGGCCGCAGCGCGCTCGGCGCGCAGGAAGTCACGCCGCCGGACCGGAATGTCATCCTCGACGCGGTGGCGAGCTGGATCGCGCTCGACGTGACGCCCGGTCACGAAGCGCTCGCCGCGCCTCAGCTCACAGCGCTCGGCTTTGCGCACGCGCCACTGGACGGATTCATGATTCGGCGCGGCCAGGGGTCTCCGCGGCGCATCGTTGCCTGTGCGCTCGATGCAGCGGGGTACGTCGTCAGCGGGATCACCGACGATGGCTACCTGCGGCTGCAGGTGAGTGGCAACGCGCGGCGGCATCCGCTGTGGGACCAGTTTCACGAGGGCCAGCGCATTCGCGTGCGCACCGCGCGGGGGGTAGTCCCGGGCGTCATCGCGGTGCGCAGCACGCACCTCTGGCGCGGGCGAGCGGCCGAGAGCGTGCTCGCAACGCTCGAGACGTTCTACGTCGACGTCGGTGCGCGCACCAGCGGCGAGGTCGCTCAACTTGGAATCGCCCTGCTCGATCCGGTCGCGCGTGACCAGGACGGGTGGCGCTACGCGGACATGGTCGCTGGCCCCGGCGCGGCGGCACGCGCCGGCTGCGCAGCGATCGCCGCGGCCTCCCGCCTGACACCTACCCGCGGCGAGACGATTTACCTTCTCTCGGCGCAGGGAACGTTCGAGTTCAGTGGATTGTCGGCCGCGCTCGCGGCGATCGGCCCGGTCGATTCGCTCGTCGTCGTCGATCCGACGCTCGCCGCCGCGGATAGCGGCGAGGCGGGCGTACAGATCGCTCGTCGCATTCCGACCGCCGATGAGTTCTCGCTTTCGCCACGGATTCATGTCGGAGCGACGAGCGCGATCGGCGTGCGAACCAGCTTTCGCGGCTCGTTGGTGGAGAGCATCGCGGCCGATGACGCGGTCGAACTGTATGCAGAAGTCGCACGCGCGGCGGGCGTTGCAGGAACTCCGCGTCCGGTCGCGTTGGCGGCGAATCCGTTAGGCACGCGAGCGGCGATCAGTGACTCACTCGGCGCGCTGGCCAGCCTGCTGACGACGCTCACCAACACCTATGGCGTCTCGGAGCACGAGGGGCTGGTCCGGGCGGCGGTGCTGCAGGCACTCCCCGCATCGGCGCGACAGCGCGCGCAGGTGGACAGCATGGGGAACATCATTCTCGCGTTAGGCCCGGCGCGCGATACCGTCGTCTTCATCGCCCATCTCGACGAGATCGGGTTCGAGATCACGAAGATCGCTGGCGACGGCACGCTGTCGTTACGGACGCGCGGCGGTTTCTTCCGGTCGCTCTGGGAAGGCCAGCCTGCCCTGCTCCATTTCGACGGTGCACCGCGCGGTGCATCATGCGCACTGCGCTTCGGCAGCGGCGCGGCCACGCGCGCGGCGGCCGGTGTGTTCGTACCGCGGGCTACTGCGACGACCAAGCAGCCGAGCGAAGTCCTTGCCTGGATGGGGGTCGATT
This sequence comes from Gemmatimonadaceae bacterium, assembly GCA_046593895.1. Classification (GTDB taxonomy): domain Bacteria; phylum Gemmatimonadota; class Gemmatimonadetes; order Gemmatimonadales; family Gemmatimonadaceae; genus JABFXC01. The sequence continues at coordinate 2,673 of JBKJQR010000205.1, forward strand.
CGGCCGCACTCGCCGAGTGTGGCGTGGCGCCGGGGATGAGCCTCACCGGTGTGAAGCACGCGACGCTGCTCGCCGGCAGTCGCTTCAGTGCCCGCTCGATCGACGACCGGGCCGGATGCACCGCGCTGATCCTCGCCGTGCGGGCGCTCGACGAGCGGAAGCTCGACCACGCGGTGCTTTTCGTCTGGTCAGTGCAGGAGGAGACCGCGCTCGGCGGGGCGGCATACGTTGCGGCGCGGTTCGGTCCGACCGTCAGGCGCGTTCACGCGGTGGACACCTTCGTCTCGGCGGATTCACCGCTGGAGAGCCCGCGGTTCGCGCTGACGCCGATCGGGCGCGGTGCCGTGGTGCGCGCGCTCGACAACTCGAGCGCCACGCCGGCGGCGGAAGTGGCCCGCGTGGTATCGATCGCTGGGGCAAAACATATCCCGCTCCAGGTCGGCACCACCAACGGCGGCAACGACGGCTCGGAGCTGGCCCGCTTCGGCGGAGTGAACGTCCCAATCTCCTGGCCACTGCGCTACAGCCACTCGCCGGCCGAGGTCATCGACCTGCGCGACGTCGCGGGGCTGGCGCGCCTCGTTGGCGCGCTGGCCGTCGCACGTTAGGCCTCACGCTCTGATTTGTCCGCCTCGCTTACATCAATCCGCTTCAATGCGCGCACTGCTTTCCGTTTCCGACAAGACCGGCCTCGTCGACCTGGCGCGCGAGCTCGTTGCCCGCGGCTGGGACCTCGTCTCCACCGGCGGTACGGCCAAGGCGATCCGCGACGCGCGGATCGCCGTCCGCGATATCAGCGAGGTGACCGGTTTCCCCGAGATGATGGACGGGCGCGTGAAGACACTGCACCCGCTCGTTCATGGCGGGCTGCTCGCCCGGCGCGACCTCCCGGAGCACGTCGCCGCGATGCGCGCGCACGGGATCGAGCCGATCGACCTCGTCGTCGTCAACCTCTATCCGTTCCGCGCCACGGCCGCCAAGGCTGGAGTCGCCCCGGACGAAGTCATCGAGCAGATCGACATCGGCGGCCCGTCGATGCTCCGCTCGGCGGCGAAGAATTTTGCGTCGGTGACCGTCGTCGTCGACCCGGCCGATTACGGACGCGTACTCGCCGCGCTCCCCGCCGGCATGGCGGCGCCAGCGAGTGATCCCTCCGCGCTCACGCTGCGACGTGATCTCGCTGAGAAGGCGTTCGCCCACACCGCGGCGTATGACGCCGCGATTTCCGGATGGTTCGCACGGCAGCGCGGCGACGCGTTTCCGGATGCGATGTCGATTGCGGTGCGCAAGGCACAGTCGCTCCGCTACGGCGAGAATCCCGGGCAGCGGGCGGCGTTCTACACCACATGGGACGAGGGCGGACTGCAGGGGCTCGTGCAGCGCGGTGGCAAGGAGCTGTCGTTCAACAACCTGCTCGATCTCGACGGCGCGCTGCTCGCGGCCGAACCGTTTGGCGGTGAGACCTGCTGCGCGATCATCAAGCACACGACGCCGTGCGGCATTGCCACGGGCCGCGATGCGCTCGACGCATATCGTAAGGCGCTCGCCTGCGATCCCGTCTCGGCGTTCGGATCGGTGATTGCATTCACCGTTCCCGTCGACGACGCGACCGCCGAGGCGGTGTCGGCGCTGTTCGTCGAGTGCATCGTCGCGCCGGCGTTCAGCGCCGGCGCGGTCGAGATTCTCGGGCGCAAGAAGAACCTGCGCGTGCTCGAGGGTGCGGCGAGTTGGCGCACCGGGGAGCTCGACTTCAAGCGCGTGCGCGGTGGCTTCCTCGCCCAGGAGCGCGCGCCGCTGGCGAAGGCTGACGACGTCTGGAAGGTGGTCACCGAGCGCGCGCCGACGGACGCCGAGTCGCGCGATCTCGCCTTTGCGTGGCGCGCGGTGTCGAGCGTCAAGTCGAACGCGATCCTGCTCGCTCGCGACGGCGCGAGCATCGGAATCGGTGCCGGCCAGATGTCGCGCGTCGACGCCGCGTTCATGGCGGTGCACAAGGCACAGCAGGCGGGGCACGCCACCACGGGCGCAGCGCTCGGCTCTGATGCCTTCTTCCCGTTCCGCGATGGAATCGACCAGGCGGCGAATGCCGGGGTCACGGCGATCGTGCAGCCCGGGGGCTCCGTTCGGGATGACGAAGTGATCGCCGCAGCAAACCAACATGGCATCGCCATGGTACTAACTGGACAGCGTCTCTTCCGTCACTGAGCCGCAATCGCCATTTTCAATGGCTTAGGGGCGTCGCGACCGGCGACGCCCGCCGCATACCCACCGGACCGAATGGCCCAGATACAGCAGACCCCACCGCAGGAGATCGAGACTCCGCCGTCGTACCTGGCCGCTGGCCTGACGACGCTCGGCGTTTTTCTCCTCTATCTCATAACGCTCGCGCCGTCCACGGCGATGTGGGACACGAGCGAATACATCGCCGCCGCCTACACGCTCGGGTTGCCCCATCCACCGGGCAACCCGTTCTTCGTGCTGATCGGTCGTGTCTTTACGTTGCTGCCGATCGCACCGGGCATCGCGACGCGAGTCAACGTGCTCGCCGCACTATCGAGCGCGGTGGCCGCGGGCTCCTGGTTCCTGATCACCGAGCGGGTGCTCGTCGGCTGGTTTCCACTGCGCTGGCAGCGGATCGTCGGCGGAGTGCTCGCCGCACTGCTCGGTGCGACCGCGTTCACGGTCTGGAACCAATCCGTCGTGAACGAGAAGGTCTACACGGTGTCGCTCGCGTTCTTTGCGATCGTCGCGTGGCTTTCGGTGCGCTGGGCCGATGCGCCGCATGGCAAGAAGGCCGATCGCATACTTGTGCTCATTGCATACCTGATCGGGCTCGGTTACGCCAATCACCCAGCCGGGTTTCTGGTGGCGCCAGCAGTCGGCGTCGTCGTGCTCGCGCGCCGCTGGGAGACGATCCTCCGCTGGAAGTTGCTGCTCGCCTGCGCTGGCACGCTCGTGTTAGGCATGTCGGTGTTCGGGACGCAGCCGATCCGCGCCGCGCACTTCCCGGCCATCAACGAGGGTGAGCCAACAGCGTGCACCGATGGCCCGAAGTTCGGCTGCACGTTCTCGAAGCTGACGTATGACCGCTTCATGTACAACTTCAATCGCGAGCAGTATGGCAAGCCCTCGTTAAGCGATCGTCAGGCACCGTTCACCGCGCAGGTCGACATGTGGTGGACGTACTTCCGCTGGCAGTGGATGCGCGACTCGAAGGATGCAAATGCGCCGGTGCAGACCGCGCTTGCGGTCGCGTTCCTGATGCTCGGGTTGCTCGGCGGGTGGGTGCACTTCACCCGTGACCGACGAAGTTTCTGGTTCTTCGGACCGTTGATATTCACGGTCACGTTGATGTTGATCTACTACATGAACTTCAAGTACGGGTACTCGCAGGCGCCGGAGCTTGGGCAGAGCGTGCCGCGCGAAGTTCGCGACCGTGATTACTTCTATCTCTGGAGCTACTCGGCGTGGAGCGTGTGGG
>JBKJQR010000283.1:0-13240 GCA_046593895.1 Gemmatimonadaceae bacterium
CAGGCGGATGCACTGATCAAGCGGCACGGTGGATGGCACAATCCCGCAGTCGACCACGCGCACAAGTGAACGCGCGCCCGGAACACTTTACTCATTACGCTTCATGACCGAGAGCACACTGCACACCGAACGGCTTAGCGAGCGCGCAGCGTGGAAGGCGCTCGAGGCACATCGCCGCGCCGTCGGCGACGCGCATCTGCGACAGATCTTCGCCGATGATCCGGCTCGCGGCACCCGGCTCGCGGCCGACGCCGCGGGGCTCTATCTCGACTACTCCAAGCAGCGGGTCACTGACGAGACCCTCCGACTCCTCATGCAGCTCGCGAGAGACTGCAGACTCGCGGACCGCGTGTCGGCGATGTTCAGCGGCGAGAAGATCAACGTGACGGAGCGGCGCGCCGTGCTGCACATCGCCCTGCGCGCGCCGGCGGGCCAGCGAATCATCGTCGACGGTATCGACGTGGTGCCGGCGGTCCACGCAGTGCTCGACCGCATGTCGTCCTTTGCCGACGATGTCCGCCGTGGCGCCTGGAAAGGCCACTCGGGCAAGGCCATTCGCAATGTCGTCAACATCGGGATCGGCGGTTCAGACCTCGGCCCGGTGATGGCCTATGAGGCGCTACGCCATTACAGCAATCGGGAGATGACATTTCGTTTCGTCTCCAACGTCGATGCGACGGACTTCGTGGAAGCGACACACGATCTCGATCCACACGAGACGTTGTTCATCGTCTGTTCGAAGACCTTCACGACGCTCGAAACCCTCGCCAACGCCCACCTGGCGCGTGCGTGGTGCGTGGACGCGTTAGGCGCGGAGGAGGCGGTCCGCCGACATTTCGTCGCCGTGTCCACCAACGCGGAAGGCGTGGCCAAGTTTGGTATCGATGCGGCGAACATGTTCGAGTTCTGGGACTGGGTCGGCGGCCGCTATTCGATGGACTCGGCGATCGGGCTGTCGACGATCCTGGCGATCGGGCCCGAGCAGTTTCGCGAGATGCTCGCTGGCTTTCACGCCATGGACGAACATTTTCGCACAGCCTCGTTCGAGCGGAACCTGCCGGTGATCATGGGGATGCTGGCGATCTGGAACGTCAATTTTTTGGATGCCGCGACACTCGCGGTATTGCCATACGACCAATATCTGAAGCGCTTTCCCGCGTATCTGCAGCAGTTGACAATGGAGAGCAACGGCAAGCACGTCACGCTCGACGGAGGGCGCGTCAACTACGCTACGAGTCCTGTTGTCTGGGGTGAACCGGGGACAAACGGACAGCATTCGTTCTATCAGTTGATTCATCAGGGGACGCGACTCATACCCTGCGACTTCATCGCGTTCTCACGGTCGCTGAATCCGCGCGCCGGTCATCACGATCTGCTGATGGCGAACGTATTCGCGCAGACGGAAGCGCTCGCATTCGGCAAGACGGCTGATGAGGTGACAGCGGAGGGAACACCGAACTGGCTCGTGCCGCATCGCGTCTTCGAAGGCAATCGGCCGACGACGACGATTCTCGCCGACGCGCTCACACCGCAGGCGCTCGGTTCGCTCGTTGCGCTCTACGAGCACAGCATCTTCACTCAGGGCGTCATCTGGGGCATCGATTCGTTCGATCAATGGGGCGTCGAGTTGGGCAAAGCGCTGGCTCAACGAATCGGCGGAGAGTTGAAAGGCGACAGCCCGGACCTGAATGGTCACGACAGCTCAACGACTGAACTCATGAGGCGCTATGCGCGGTCGCGGGGAGGCACACCGGGATGACGCTGTCAGCGGAGACCGTCGACGATCTGTGGATCAACAGGATGAACCGCAGGGTCGCCCTTCTGCTCGTTGCGCCATTGCTGCTTCTGATCGCCGCGGCTTACCTGCAATGGGGTATCGCTGGATTACCATCGATGAATGCGTATGCGAACACGGCCGACGCCGGAGCGCCGTCGGGTTTCCCCGCGTGGCTCCGCATCACCCACTACGTCAACTTCCTGTTCCTGACGCTGCTCATTCGTAGCGGCCTGCAGATTCTGATGGACCACCCGCGGCTCTATGGGAACGTCCACTGTACTCCGGGGACCGAATGGCTTCGGCTCACGCCGATCAAGGTGCCGACGGATCGCTTGTGGACGGCGAAGGATGACTCACGTTACCTCAGTCCATGGATCGGCCTCCCCGGACGTCGACACACTGTCGGCATGGCTCGTCACTGGCACTTCCTCACGGTGCTGTTCTGGGTAGGGAGCGGTGTCGTCTTCGTCGTGCTGCTGTTCGCGACCGGCCAGTGGCAGCGACTGGTGCCGACGTCATGGCAAATTGTGCCCGATGCGTGGGCAGTGTTCGTCCACTACGCCACGCTCCATCTGCCACCGGAGCCCGACGGCTTCTATCGATACAACGCGCTGCAGCAGTTGTCGTACTTCGCGGTGGTGTTTGTTCTCGCCCCTGGTGCGATCCTGACAGGTCCCTCGATGTCACCCGCGCTGACGAACAGCTTCAAGTGGTATCCGTTCCTTCCCGGTAACCGACAGATCGGCCGGTCGCTTCACTTCCTCATCATGTGCGCGTTTGTCGTGTTCATCGTGATGCACGTGACGATGGTCGCACTCACCGGTTTCGTCCGGAACATGAACCACATCGTGGTCGGGACGGACGGTCCGAATTCAGTCGGCCTCGTGCTCGGCCTGTTCGGGATCGGCAGCGTTGTCCTGATCAACGTGCTCGCCAACTGGACGGCGTGGAAACATCCCCGAGCCATTCAGCACATATCCAAGGCGATCGTCAGCCCCGCCATGCGACCGCTTCTCGATCGGTCCACGCCGAAGGCCCAATTCCGCCGCGAGGATGTCTCGCCGTACTTCTGGGTCAACGGCAACCTGCCGACTTCCGATGAATGGATGGCGCTGGCCGCTGATGATTTCAGGAGCTACCGGCTCAAGGTGCGTGGACTGGTGGAGAATCCCGTCGAGTTGTCGCTTGACGACCTGCAGGCGCTTGGGGGAACGACGCAGATCACGCTGCATCACTGCATTCAGGGTTGGTCAGGCATCGCCGCGTGGGGCGGATTGCCGCTGGCAGCGGTAATCGCGTTGGCCCGGCCACGACCGAATGCCAAAGCGGTCGTTTTCTATTCTTTCAGCGAGGGCATCGACTTCAGCACGGGCGTTGCCGGCGGGCAGTATTACGACAGCCTCTCGATCATGGACGCGCTGAATCCCCTGACGATGCTGGCCCATGAAATGAATTACCAGCCGCTGAATCACCTTCACGGAGCCCCGTTGCGGCTGCGCGTCGAGAACCAACTCGGGTTCAAGATGGTCAAGTGGATTCAGGCGATCGAGTTGGTCGAGGACGTCAAGGCAATCAAAAAGGGTGAAGGCGGCTACGCCGAGGACAACGAATATTTCGGCGAGCTGGCCAGCATCTGAAATCGTCACGGTCGGGCGCTGTCAGCCTTTCCTACCATCCGTTCGCGACGGTCGTACCAACGACTAATCTCTGCGCGATCGTTAGATTGTTTGACGTGGCGTATGAATCCGAGGGAGGTAAAAGACGATGAGCGATGATCGTGCAACACGCGAGGGTCCCGACCTTGGGCAAGGCGTGCCAGTCGAATCGCTTGCCGACGGTGCCATGCTAGCCGGACATGTGGGCACGGAAGCTGTGCTGCTGGTGCGCAGTGGCGAAGAGTTTTTCGCTACGGGTGCAACCTGCACCCATTACGGCGCGCCGCTCAGTGAGGGAATCATCGTCGGCGACACGGTGCGATGCCCGTGGCATCACGCGTGTTTCAGCCTGCGCACGGGCGAAGCGCTCCGCGCGCCTGCACTGAATCCCATCGCTCGCTGGGACGTTGAACGGCGCAACGAAACACTATTCGTCACGCGGAAGCGCGGCGTAACGGATGGGGCGACGCCTGCGTCCGGCCGCGTGGGTTTCCGCGATCCACCCGCGTCCATCGTCATCGTAGGTGCCGGCGCCGCCGGAAACGCTGCTGCTGAGATGTTGCGTCGCTCCGGCTACGACGGCCCGGTCACCATGATTGGTGCGGAGCCGGACGTACCGTACGATCGTCCCAACCTCTCGAAGGACTATCTCGCCGGTACCGCGGAGGAGGGGTGGATTCCGCTCCGCGCGCGCGAGTTCTACCACGAGCACGAGATCACGCTTCTCTCCGGCGTGCGTGCCACCGCTATCGATCCCGCAACCCGTCGCGTGACTTTCGATCATTCGCCCGCGCGCGACTTCGACCGGCTGCTCATCGCGACGGGTGCTGATCCAGTCCGGCTCGGCGTGCCGGGTGCGGAGCGCCCACACGTGTACTATCTCCGCTCGTTGGCAGACTCTCGCGCGATCATCGCGGCAGCCGCGCAGGCACGCCGCGCAGTCGTCATCGGCGCAAGCTTCATCGGCCTGGAGGTCGCAGCGTCCCTGCGCAAGCGCGGGCTGGACGTGCACATCGTCGGCCTCGAGGCACGCCCGCTCGAGAGAGTGCTCGGTCCCGAGCTCGGAGACATGATCCGGGCGCTGCACGAATCGCACGGCGTGATCTTTCATCTTGGCGAAACGGCCACAGTGATCGGCGACGACACGGTGACGCTCCGCGGCGGCAGCGTGCTCGCGGCGGATCTCGTCGTGGTCGGCATCGGCGTTAGGCCGAACGTCGGTCTCGCCGAGCGCGCGGGGCTGACCATCGACCGGGGCATCGCTGTCAACGAATACCTCGAGACGAGTGCACCCGGGATCTTTGCCGCCGGCGACATCGCCCGGTGGCCGGATCCGCACACTGGGGAGCGCATCCGCGTCGAGCATTGGGTCGTCGCCGAGCGGCAGGGACAGGTGGCCGCGCACAACATGCTCGCAGGTCCCGAAGCGTCGCTTCGCAAACCTTTCGACGTGGTGCCATTTTTCTGGAGCCGCCACTACGACTTGTCGGTCTGTTACGTCGGACACGCCGAGCGGTGGGACGAAATCACGATCGATGGAGATGTTGCTGCTCACGATGCGACCGTGACCTTCCACGCCGCCGGCAAAGCGCTCGCGGTCGCGACAGTCGGTCGGGATCGCGCGAGCCTCCGGGCAGAAGACGCGATGGAACGAGGCGGCAGCGCCGCGTTAGGCACCGTCGCCCTGGTGTGACGCACTCGATCCGAACGATGGGCGACCGATCTCACCGCGAGCTTCCAGTCGCGCGAGAAGCAAATAGAAGTAGAGCATCCCGCGCTGCGGACCGAGTGCGTCGAGCACACACTGGGCATCGAACGGCGCTGATCCCGCTACCAGTGCGATGTTGCTGGCGACGCTGGTGTCGTTGGCCGGAAACACATCCATTCTCCCCAACCCGCGCAGCAGAATGACGGAGGCCGTCCACGGACCGATCCCCCTGATTTGACGGAGCATTGCCGCTGCATCCGAACTCGCGCACCCTTCCAGTAGCGTCGCGTCGAGCGTGCCGGATGCCAGCGCTTCGGCGACGCGCCGTAACGTTGAGACTTTGTTGGCACTGAGACCGATTGCCCGTATGAGCTTGTCTGGTGCACCCTGAACGCTTTCGGCGGTGGGAAATGTGTACAGTGGCATCGGCACGCCATCGGTTTCCACAGATTGCCCCAGCGCTACAACCAGGCGCTGCATGATCGCGCTCGCCGCACGAAGGCTCACCTGCTGGAAGACTACCGCGTTCGCGCATGCCTCCCAGAGAGTGGGGTACCGAGGAGGCTTTACGCCCTGCATGCGCTTCACCAGCGGGGCGAGCCAGGAGAGCTGTGCCGCCGCTCGGTTGAAGGGCGAGACGTCGCAATCGGCGCCAAGCATCCGGCGCACCCGCTCGAAAATCCCAACGTCGTTGCTCGTATCACCATCGATTGTGACGCGGAGCAAGTCCTCGTCATGCGGCTGAGTAGCGCGCACAATCACGGGTTCGCGAGAACCGGAGAAAGCGCGCACATATTGTCCGTCCGGCGTGAACAGATCGACGACATTGGTAGAGAGCCGCCGGAGCACGCTCACGGTGAGATCGAGGCGGTATGGTTTGACGACCGCGATCTCGTGCACCTCGATCAACGTCGAATCGGCCGGCGCCGAGATTTAATCTTTTCTTTCACCGAGATTTCACCAGAGCGCAGGTCGAGGAGTGACAATGACGAGAAAACATTTCAATCGTGGCGACCATGTCAGCTGGAATTCGGAGGCCGGCCGTGTGAGTGGCACCATCACCAAAGTGGTTACCGCCGAGATTAAGTTCAAAGGCTACACGGTTCATGCGAGCAAGGAAGAGCCACAGTACCAGATCAAAAGCGACAAGACCGATCACATCGCGATGCACAAAGGCTCGGCTCTCACAAGAATCTCAGGCTGAGGTGTCGACCGGCCACATACCCGACCTCATCGCGCCCGGACTGAGCGTTCTTTTCTGTGGCATCAATCCGGGACTTTACTCCGCCGCAGCGCAGCGGCATTTCGCCAGGCCTGGCAACCGGTTCTGGCCGGCGCTCCACATGGCGGGGTTCACCGACCGGTTGGTGGCGGCGCACGAAAGCGACGAGCTGCTCGGGTCAGGATATGGGGTCACGACACTCGTCCGCCGCGCTACTGCGACGGCTCGCGAGTTAGCGCCGGCGGAGCTCGTGGCCGGACGGCGCAGGCTCGCTCGCAACGTAGAGATTTATCGGCCACGCTGGGTCGCATTACTTGGTGTTGGTGCCTACCGCACGGCGTTTGGCCACCCGCAGGCGAAGGTCGGACCGCAACCTGACACGCTGCTCGCTACACGCGTCTGGTTACTTCCCAGCCCGAGTGGAGCCAACGGAAGCTATCCGCTGGTCGATCTGGTGCGGGAGCTACGCGTATTTCACGATGCGGTCGAGGATTCAGGATCTGACCAATAGTCGCACGATCTTCACCGTTGGCCATTCGACGCGGACGATCGCCGATTTCGTCGCGCTGCTGCGGCAGATCGACGTAAATCTGCTCGTCGACGTGCGCTCCATTCCCGGCTCGCGCGCGATGCCGCAATTCAATATCGAGACCCTGCCCGGCGCTCTCGACGCTGATGGAATCGGCTACCAGCATCTCGGCGCGTTAGGCGGGCGGCGTCACCACAAGAAGGGTGCGCCACCGTCGACGAATACGCTCTGGCGCGTGCTGGCCTTCCGCAATTATGCCGACTACGCCGAGACTGATGCGTTCCGTGCCGGCCTCGACGAGCTGCTCGCGCTCGCCCGCGAGCATCGTTGCGCGATCATGTGCGCCGAGGCCGTGTGGTGGCGCTGTCATCGCCGCATCATCGCCGACTACCTGCTCGCTCGCGGCGTTCCGGTGGAGCACATCATGGGACTCGGTAAAATCACGCCCGCTACCATGACACCGGGTGCGCGCGTGACGGCCGAACTCATGCTGCGCTATCCGGCACCCGACTAGGCCGCAGCATTGGCGAGAGCTGCTTTCAGAGCAGCGACGATATGGGGCGCCGAGATCCCGTCGTGAGCGGACAGCGCTTCGGCCACCGTCACCCCGCAGGCAACCACCAGTGCCTGATCGTGATCTCCTTTTCGCAGCACTTTGCATCGGCCGACCTCGATCAGTGCGGTGTGGAGCTCGGCAACGCGTTGGCGCAGCGCATTGGTGGAGAGTTGCAAGGCGACAGCCCGCCCGCGGGAGGCCACGACAGCTCGACCACGGAGCTCATGCGGCGCTACATGCTGTCGCGCGGCGGACAGGCGACGTCGCGATAGACGTCGTCATTCGGATGGTCATCGAACGACCGCGACACCCCGCGGAGCATTTACATCGTCGGCCCGTTGATCGGCGAGTTGCTCGAATCGATTCTTCGAAGGCACCCCGCCGAGGACGACGCGACCGCCGTCTAATCGCGCTCGGGGCCCGGTTCGAATTCGGCACCGCCACTGCCGGCTGACCCGAATTTCGGGGCGGTGAACCAACCACCCGTCGTCGTGCGCGGGGGATTTGGCGGATTTGTGTCGGCCGTCTCGTCTGCAGCGCCCTGCGTTTTCGACGGCTTCTTCGAGGCGTCGTCCTTTGACGTCTCCGACTTGCGAGCTCGACGTGGCATGTGCCCTCTGATGGTGGTTGATGCTGGTTGGTCGCCGGCGATTTCGCGCGGCGGCGTTGGAAGATGCGCGATCGCAGGCTTGCATCGATCGCGCCAATCGCAGCAGTTGCCGCAGTAGTTTTTCTTTGCGGCGCCGATTGCGCACGACTTGGGTTCGCGCCGTCGTTGCAATCCATCAGCCGGGCGCGTGGACATCTGACGCGAAGGCGGACAACGACGCGCTGATCTAGCTCTGGGTGGCGTCCCACGACGAGGGCCCGCCACACCCACGATGGGGGTTCAGCGTCGTGCTGCCGTAAAGCCGGGGATGAAGACGCACGGATCAGCGACGACTCCGCCGCCTTGGCGCCCGATCGGCGGATGGACGCGCGCGGAGTCGCGCGTGCACCGCGCGGCGAACGCCAGGGCAGCATCGATCGAGTGGAAACCGATTGATGGAGATGCAAGCTCGACGTGCGGCCAATCCCATGTCCGGTCTGCCGTGCCGACGAGATGAAACCGACCCCAGCTCTCCGCCAGGACAAATCGCCGAAAGCGCACCCAGTCTTGTCGAGTTGCCAGGCGATCCCAGCGACCATCGTCGACCGTGATATCGACGGCCCGCCCGTACGAATGCATCGAGGTCGCCGTGTAGGTCCGGCCATGTCCCAACGCGAACAGGAGCGCCTCTCGCTCCGGCGTTCGGTACGTCTCGCCGATCGACAGGCGAAAACCAGCGCGCCGTCCGTCTTCGATCAACCGCGAGAACGCCGCGCGTGATTCCGGGTCGAGGCTCTCGAGCGACCGCTCAACGTCGCTGGCCTCGGGCGAGAAGTCCTTGACACTCTTGCCACGCATCCGCTCCTCGAAGGCGTCCCATGTTTCTTCTGGCCGCCGCAGCGAAAGAAACCCCAAACGATAGGTGTCGACATAGCAGATCCGGCACCGCTTTGTCTTGGTGTCGAACTTCACGACTCCTGCGTCGCTGGAGTCACTGATGTAGAGCGATTCCGGCTCGTCGACTCCGTACGCGGTGCGAAGGAGGCTTCGCTCGGCGGCGGTAAAGGCTCGGTGCGTGTATCGCGGAATGCCGCGGGCGTTTGTACCCATCTCATCGAGTCGCACTTCGCCCGACGCCGAATCCGCGATCATCAAGCTGCCGAGAGCCTGCGAAGAGCCGGGCTGGCGCGTCGCCGATGCTTGTCGGCAGGATGCGAGAGTGCCGACGAGCCCCAGGCATCCGAGGAGACAGGCGGCAAGGGCTGCGGCGCGAACGGTCAACCTCGCTTGAAACGCAGAGTGCATGATGATTGGGTCGTCGCCAGCTGACGCCCTGCCGGGCGCGGAGGAGGACGTCAGATCGTCCGCAGCGCTTGAATCGCCTGACGCCGGTTGATGGTTCTGGCGATGGTGACCGCCAGAATCGTCGACGCACATCCCGCAACGATCAGCACGGCCAGGTAGGCCCATGGAATGGTCAACGACTGGGGCGGCGGGTCGAACACCCCGGTCAGCACCTTGACCAACATCTTCGCGATCGCGAAGCCGGTGGCGAATCCAAGGATCATCCCGGAGATCAGAATCATCAGGCCTTCGGTCCACAGAAACGATCCGAGCTGTCGTCCGCTGGCACCCATCGCGGCGAGGAGCGCGAAATCGCGGCGTCGTTCGATCAAGCCCAGTCCGAGCACCAGCCCGCTCGCGGCGGCGATGAGCAGAATCGCGTACGACAGTTCGACCCAGGTCAGGGCGTGAAGGTCCACCGCCGTGAGACTCGAGCTGATCGCGCGCATCACCGAGCCGAGATCGGTGACGCGGACGCCCGGCAATTCCGCAACCACCGGGCGTATCGCGGCGGCGAGTTGCGCCGGCGGGACGTTGCCGCGAATCAGGACCACCTCCCGCGCCGGATTACCCGTCACTTCCGCGAGGTAAGCAGCGTTGCAGAGAATGAACGAGTCCTTCGGCGCGGTCGAGAACTCGCGCACCACGCCAATAAAGTGAAACGCGACCGCGTGATACTGGTGATCCTTGGCACTCTGCACACGAAGGGTGACGAGATCGCCGACGCGGAGCTGAAAGTCATTGACCGTCTCCTGCGACAACAGCACGCCGTCGCGACGCGATGCGAGCAGCCGTATCGTGCCGGCGGCGTCATTGCTGGCGAAGAACGCGTTCGACAGATCGGCGGCGGCGGCGATCGCCACGGGATCGATGCCATAGATGTCCTGGAGATCGCTCCCGACGTATGCGAACCGATGCATCATCGCCCTCGCCGCTCGAACGCCCGCAACCTTGCTGATGCGACCGAGCAGCGGGCCAGCGGGATACGCCGTGGTTCCAGTTACCGTCACGTCCGAACCGTTCGTCAGCGCCGCATCGACCGACGATTGGGTGTTGTACGTCGTGTTGAAGACCGCGGTCGATACCGCGAATGAAAACGCGAGCGTCACGAGGACCACGCCCCGCGTCACCAGTCGCGCCTGGCGTGACGCGGACGCGGCGACGATGGACGCGAGCCCGCCGGCGATCGGCCGCACGATCCACGTCACGAACGAGCGACCGCGCGCGAGTCCGTGTCGGAACACTCTCGTTACGAGCAGGCCAACGCCGATCCAGAGCGCCAGCGGCGCCAGGAACGCTCCGTACGACACGGATGTCTGCGCGACTCCTTCCGGAGCGAGCACGATCTGATAGCCTGACGCCGCGGTGCGCCAGTACACGGCACCCGCAACGATCAGCAGAATGACGTCGATCCAGGTCCGTTCCCAGAACGGGGTCTGCGCCCGCCCAACGCGGCTGCGAGCGAGGCGCACCGACGATTCCCGCGCGTCGCGCCACGCCGGGGCGACCACGGCACCGAGCGCCGTTGCCATGCCGACGGCGACTGCAATCGCCATGACAATGATGGTCTGTCGTTGACCGATCGCGACGGCGACCATCTGGCGGGTGATCAGCCACGTCACGACGACCGCCACCAGCGCGGCGAGCACCGCGACCACGATCCCCTCCAGCGACTCGAGACGGATAATTGCCGACGTCGTCGCACCACGCACACGGAGCAGCGCCTGCTCGCGCCGCCGTCGATCGCTTCCCGTTCCGCTGACCGCGATGGTGAGGATCATCGCGAGGATCGCTCCTGGCAAACCGAGGAAGAGAAAGAGCACTCGTGCGTACAGCGCGTCCTCGCGCACCCCATCGAGACGAGCGGCAAGATTGTCGCCGACAATGGCGCTGCCAGCTGCGCGCGCCTCGAAGTTGCGAGCGAGCCGCTGCACGAACACAAAGGCATCGCCCGGATCTGGCGGCAGCGTGTGATCGAGGCGGACGTGCAGCTCCAGCTGTGCCGCGTCGGATCGGGGGGCGCCTGGCGCGTCGAACCACGAGTGCCAGGTCGCCATCGGGACGACGAGCACGTTGTCCGGCGGCGCCTGAGGCGAAGCCCCCGGAGGAACGCCAATCGCCTGAAACAGCGCGTCCGCCTGCGGGAGATCGATCACGCCGTCAACCCGCGCCGTCACCGGCGGCATTCCCGTGCGGATGACCGTTAGGCTGTCGCCGACAGCAACGTGAAGGTTTGCCGCCGTCTGTTGCGCGATCAGCACTCCCTCGGTCGCGCCGAGCATCGGGCGCACCTCGGCAGGAAAATCCTTCCAATACGTGGGAATGATGCCGAGGACCTTGCCTTCCCCGGTCGTTTGCGTGGTGCCTCCGGCGATGGCGCGGAAACCAGTCACATTTGCATAACCCACCGGGTCGGCGGTCCGGACCTTCGCTCCGCTGCGCAGTTGTTTCATCACCGCGGCGGTGTCCGCCCCCGGAACGAGCTGGATCTGCCAATCAACCGCCACGTCCCCGAGCGCCCGTTGGGTCATCGTCGACGCACTCGCATTGATGAAGATCCCGAGAATCGCTAACAGCGAGACCGTGAGCGTGACTCCGAGTACGGCTGGCATCATTCGGCCAGCGCGCCGGCGGACGAGCCCCGCCAGCCAGAGAGTGATTGGACTCACGTCAGCACGCCGTGGTGCATCGTCCACGTCGTCGCCATCCGCGCCGCGACTGCCGGGTCGTGGGTCGCGATGACGAGCGCGGTCGTCGTGCCCTTCAGCCGCTGTTCGAGCAGGTCGAGCAGATGGTTGGCGGCGGCATGATCCAGTTGGCCGGTCGGCTCGTCGGCGAGCAGCAGGTCGGGACGCGTCACCAGGCTGCGGGCGACGGCGGCGCGCTGCGCCTGACCCCCGGAGATCTCCTCCGGCAGCTTGTCCGCCAACGCGGTCAGATCGAGCGCGGCGAGAATCTCGCTCGCTTCGCCTCTCGCCACGTCAGCACTGATGCCGGCAAGGAGGCGCGGCACCTCGATGTTCTCGAGCACGGTCAGTGGCGCGAGCAGGCTCTCCGACTGGAAGACGAACGAGATCCTGGACGGCCGGAGCGTGCTCTTGTCACCGAGCGCCGGCCAGCGCACGACGCCGCTCGTCGGCTCGTCGAGCGACGCGAGCAGATGGAGCAGCGTGGACTTGCCGCTGCCTGACGGCCCGACCAGCGCGATGCGGCTACCTCGTTCGATCGTGCAGGTCGCGTGCTGCAGCGCGACGACGCGCGCATCGCCCTCACCAAACACGCGGCCGGCATCGATCGCCTCGGCGAGCACGTTACTCATCGACCACGCGACCGTCGCGGAGGTGGATGACGCGGTCGGCGCGTTCAGCGATCGCGTCGCTGTGCGAGACGATGAGGCTTGCTCCTCCGCTGGCGCGGCGCTCGTCGAAGAGCGCAAGAATGCGTTCTTCTGTTTCTCCGTCGACCTCGCCCGTCGGTTCATCGGCGAGAAGGATTGGCGGCTTCGGGGCGAGGGCGATTGCCAAGCCGGCCCGCGAGGTTTCGCCGCCCGACAGCTGATGCGGATAGGCATGGCGACGCTCGGCGATTCCGACGAGATCGAGAACCTCCCGAACGCGGCCGCCGTCGGCCTGACCCGCGAACCGCATCTTCAATCGAATGTTCTGCTCGACGGTCAGGTGATCGAAGAGGTTGCCGCTCTGAAGCAGGATTCCGATCGACTGCGCCCGCATGCGCGCTCGAGCGCGTTCGCCTCGCCGCGTGAGCCGGGCCCCATCGACGAACACCGAACCTCCGTCGGGCTCGTCCAGCCCGGCCAGGCAATTCAGGAGTGTCGACTTTCCGCTGCCGGATGGCCCGAC
>JBKJQR010000010.1:0-28519 GCA_046593895.1 Gemmatimonadaceae bacterium
TGTCTGGAGGTGATCCTGGAGCAGGTCGGGGGTGCCCATCTCGTTCTGCGCGACGCACCATTCATCGAGTGCGTGTCCCATCGCCGCGGCGGTTGGTCGGCGCGCCGGATCCTTCTCGAGCGCAAGCACGAGGATCTGCTCGAGTTCGGGATCGAGACCCGGGATCAGCGTGTGGAGATTGGGGATTGGCTCGACGGCGACCTCGTCGATCGCCAGCGCGGTGATGTCCTCGTGAAAGAGCGGCGTCAGCGCGAGCATCTCGAACAGCACGACGCCGAGCGAGAACACGTCGCTGCGCGCGTCCACGGCGAGGCCGAGCATCTGCTCAGGGCTCATGTAATGCTTCTTGCCCATCATCATCGGCCGGCTTTCCGCGGGATCGATTGACGTCCGCGCCTTGGCGATGCCGAAGTCGGCGAGCTTGATGTGTCCGTCCCACGTCGCCATGACGTTGCCCGGCGACACGTCGCGGTGCACGATGTCGAGCCGCCGCCCGCGGGCATCGACGAAATTGTGCGCGAAGTCGAGCGCGCGGCAGACGCGGCTCGCCACGTATGCAGCGAGCGTCGGCGGCATCGGCGCCTTGAGATCGCGATGCGTGTCGATGATCGACCGCAGCGTCGGGCCCTGGATGTACTCCATCGCGATGAAGTACCGACCGCTTACCTCGCCGAGCTGGTAGATCTGCACGACATTGCCGTGCACCAGGTTGGCGGAGAGCTTCGCTTCGTCGACGAACAGCTGCAGGAACTCACCCTGTTTCGCGTACTGGGTGTGAATGACCTTGAGCGCGGTGCGTTTCGTGAATCCCGCCGGGCCGAGCTGCTCTGCCTCGTACACGGTCGCCATTCCCCCCTCCGCAATCTTGCGGACGAGGCGAAAGCGACCGGGATAGTCGAGGAACGATGCGGTGAGATCCATGTCACATCTGACGATTGAATGGGGTGCGTCGTCCCGCGATTCGACGCTTCGCGTGGCGCGAAACGAGGGCAGTGGTAAGGGATAAGCGGTAAGCGAGGATCGATAGGCGGCCGGCGGTTGAAATGCGACGATTCGTCGCCCCCCCGGTTTGCCGAGGAGACGGTCCGTGAACTTCCGTGGTGCGAGAGCCGAGGCTTTTACTCGTCGGTTCGTCGTTCCTGCCAGCGCCCTGGCATGTCGGCCGTACTCCTCAGCATTCGATCGTCGTGACAGTCTGTCCGATGAGGCACCGAGACACCGAGTTCACCGAGACGCCCGCGCGGCCGATCGCTTCCAGCTCTTTTTGTCGGGTGTTTAGATTGCTCGCATGGCAAGCGAAATGAAGGACATCACGGTCATCGGCGGTGGACCGACGGGGATGTTTGCGGCGTTCTACGCCGGCATGCGGGGGGCGACGGCGCGGATCGTTGATGCGCTCCCGGAACTCGGCGGGCAACTCGCTGCGCTGTACCCGGAGAAATTCATCTTCGACGTCGCCGGATTCCCGAGAGTGCTGGCAAAGGACCTCGTCGCCGCACTCGCCGAGCAGATGCGGCAATTCCACCCGGCGGTCTCACTTGGGGAGCGAGTGATCGCACTCGAGGAGGAGGACGGACATTTCGTTCTCGTGACCGACTCGGCCCGCCACCCGTCGCGGGCGATCGTTATCGCCGCTGGGATCGGAGCCTTCTCGCCGCGACGCTTGCCGCAGAAGGCGGCCGAGCCGTGGTACGGGAAGGGAATCCACGAGGTCGTCACCACGCCGAGCGAATATCACGGGAAGAACGTCGTGATCATCGGAGCCGGCGACTCGGCGTTCGACTGGGCAGCGCAGTTGGCGGGGAAGGCGGCTCACGTCACGCTCGTGCATCGGAGCGACCGCTTCCGCGCGCACGCCGCAACCGTGAAGGAAGTCGAGCGCGCCGCCGCCGCCGGCCAGGCGGAGATCCTCACCTTTCACGAGCTGGCCGATGTCGTCTGCCGCTCCGATCGGGTGTGCGGGCTCGTGTTGCGCGACGTGAAAGCGAAGACGCTGCGCACGATCGACGCTGACGTCGTGCTGCCGATGCTCGGCTTCGTCAGCGACATCGGAGCGTTAGGGACGTGGGGATTGACGCTGCAGAAGGACGAGATCCAGGTCAACAGCCAGATGGAGACCGGGCGGGCCGGGGTCTATGCCGCGGGCGACATCACGTCATATCCGGGGAAGCTCAAGCTCATCGCGACGGGGTTCGCGGAGGCAGCGACCGCGGTCAACCAGGCAGTGCACTGGATCTACCCGGAGAAGAAGGTGAATCCGGGGCACAGCTCGAACATGGCGGTCTTCGGGCAGACGGACGACTGACGCGGCGGGTGACTAGCCGGGAAGCCGGCGCCGACCCCTGCCTAACGCTCGATCCGGCCTAACGCTTCATCCGGATGGTCACCCCGAAGCCGGGGCGGAGCGCGTGATTCGCTTCGACAAAGCGCTCGCGGGCGGTCGCTGCGGCTTCGCGTCCGAGACGCCGCGCGAGCTCCTGCTCGAAACGCTCGATGCGCTCGTCGGGAGTGTAGGGCAGGTCGAGATTAGTGGTCTCGGTTCCCCAGCGGCTGGCGGGGCGGGTGGGCAGTTCGGGCTCGAAGGCGGTCACCGCCAGGGCGCGCTGCCCCCGGGCAATCAACGCCGCGGTGAGAACCGCGCCGAGAATCCCTCCGATCACGAATGCCACTGCGACCACCACCATCTGCGCCTCCGATACGAATGTCATGAGCAGCGCGACAGCGTATCGCGGCGCTCACATCAAGGACGCATTTAAGCGCGGCACGGTCACAGCGAAACAGCCGGTTGCACGGGTGAAAATGGTGGTGCCGAGACGCGTTTCGGATCGTCCGGCGTCGCGCTCCGGAACGCGTTCCCGGTGACTAACGCGCCCCTCGGCCCGGCGTGCGCAAACCGTCTGGATGGCGTGCGCGCAGCTTGGCGATGTTGCGGTCGGCAACGTCATCGAGTGTGACGCCGAGCGACGTGGCCACCGACGCCAGACACCAGAGCGCGTCGCCGAGTTCGGCGACCAGCTCCTCGCGGTCGAACGGACGTCCCTGGAAGCGCTGCTTCCGCACGAGCGCGAGGACCTCGCCCGCTTCCTCGGCGAGACCGGCCGCTGCGTCGAGGAGCGCGTCGTCAGGAGTGAGCGCGCTGTTCGCGGTGCGCGCCGCGGCGCTCTGATAGTCGGCGAGAGGCACTGGATTATTGGAGAGCTGGGTGACGGCGCGCCGCGTTCGGGATACCTCGTGGAACGTGCCCTGCGTGCTGTCTGTTCGAGACGGGCTCACTCCACGAGAGGACGACGATGGCGCAACGACGGCTGGGAACGCAGGGACTGACGGTATCCGAACTCGGACTCGGCTGCATGGGAATGTCCGAATTCTACACAGCGGCGGACAAGGGGTCGGATGCACGCGATGCGAAGGAGTCGGTCGCGACGATCCATCGCGCCATCGAACTCGGCATTACCTTCCTCGACACCGCCGACATGTACGGCCCGTTCACCAACGAGGAGCTGGTGGGACGGGCGGTGCAGGACCGTCGTGACAGGGTCATCATCGCGACGAAGTTCGGAAACATGCGCGGCGAGGACGGCTCCTTCCTCGGGATCAACGGCACGCCGGAATACGTCCGCAAGGCATGCGAGGGCTCGCTCCGTCGTCTGAAGACCGACGTCATCGACCTCTATTATCAGCACCGTGTCGATCGTGCGACGCCGATCGAGGAGACAGTCGGCGCGATGGCCGAGCTGGTCAGGGAAGGAAAGGTCCGCTATCTCGGACTTTCCGAAGCGTCGGCAGCGACGATTCGGCGCGCCCATGCGGTGCATCCAATCTCCGCGCTGCAGACCGAATACTCGCTCTGGTCTCGCGAGCCGGAAGACGAGATCCTCCCGACTACCCGCGAGCTGGGGATCGGGTTCGTCCCCTACAGCCCGTTAGGCAGGGGCTTCCTCACGGGGCGGTTCCGCTCGATCGACGAACTCCCGGCCGACGACTACCGCCGCAACTCGCCGCGCTTCCAGGGCGAGAACTTCGAGAAGAACCTCGACCTCGTGCGACTCGTTGAGGACCTCGCCGCCGAGAAGCGCTGCACCCCGTCGCAGCTCGCGCTCGCCTGGCTGCTCCACCGCGGTGACGACATCACGCCGATCCCGGGGACGAAGCGGATCAAATACGTCGAGGAGAACGCGGGCGCGATGGCAGTCCGGCTGACGGCGGGCGACGTGCGACGGATCGACCAGATCGCGCCGTTAGGCGTGGCGATCGGGACGAGATACCCGGAAGCGGGGATGAGGAATGTGAATGGATAGTTCCGCGTTCCGCGTTCCTCGTTCCTCGTTCCTCGTTACTCGTTCCTCGTTACTCGTTCCTCGGAGCAACGAGGGACGAGGGAGGGCGCCGTCGCCTAGGGCGACGAGCGCAACGGAGGAACTCGGAACGCGGAAGGAGCCGAAGCGGGACGAGGGGCGAGGCATAGGGCGCCCTTGTCTCGTGGGGCGCACTTCCTCGTACGAGGGACCAGGCAGAAGGAGCGACCAGGAATGAGGAAAACAAGGAATGAGGAAAACAAGGAATGAGGAAAACAAGGGACGACGAGCGGCAAGCAACAGGGAGCAAGGGCGAGGGATGGCCGCGGTAATTGCCAGGTTCCTCGTTCCTCGTGCTTCCTCGTTCCTCGTGCTTCCTCGTTCCTCGTCGGCTCCTTCCGCGTTCCGAGTTCCTGGTTGCGAAGCGGCCAAAGGCGGCGACGCGTTCCGAGTTCCTGGTTGCGAAGCGGCCAAAGGCCGCGAAGCGTTCCTCGTTCCTGGTTGCGAAAGCGGCCGAAGGCCGCTGAGCGTTCCTCGTCCGAAAGCTCTAGGACTCGTACCGAACCCGCGGATCCGCCTTCGCGTATCCCATGTCCGTGATCAGGTTCACGAGCACGAAGACCACGCTCATGAATAGCACCGCCCCCTGCACGCCGGGCAAATCCCGCCGAGCGATCGCGTTCACGACGTAGCGCCCCAGTCCCGGCCAGCTGAAGATCGTCTCGGTGAGGATGCTGCCGGTGAGGTAGGCACCGAAGTCGAGGCCGAGGACGGTGATCACCGGGATCAGGGCGTTACGGAGTGCGTGGCGGACAACGACGAGGCGCTCGGGCACCCCCTTCGCCCGGGCGGTGCGGGTGAAGTCGGCGCCTAACGCGTCGAGCATGGCCGAGCGGGTCATCCGGGCGAGGAAAGCGATCGAGCGCATGCCGAGGGCGAGCGCCGGGAGAACGAGGTTCTGCGGCCGGCCAAAGCCGGAGGGCGGGAGCCAGCGGAGCTGGACGGCGAAGACGAGAATTAGTAGCAACCCGATCCAATACACCGGGAACGACGTCCCGAGATAGGCGATGCCGAGCGACAGGCGGTCGGTCCAGCCGCCCGGCCGGCGGGCGGCGAGCACGCCTAACGTGATGCCGCAGATCGCCGCCAGCAGCATCGCCGCGCCGGCCAGCTCCAGCGTCTTCGGAAAGCGCTCGAGCAGGTCGGAGAGGATCGGCCGGCCGGTGATGTAGGAGCGTCCGAGGTCACCGCGGAGGACGCCCCCGGCGTAGTGGGCGAACTGCACCGGCAGCGGATCGTCGAGCCGGAGCTCGGCCCGCAGCCGGGCGATCGTCTCGGCGTCGGCCCGCTCGCCGACCATCGCCATCACCGGGTCGCCCGGCGCGACGTAGAGCAGGAGGAACACCACGACCAGCACCCCGGCCAGGGTCGGGATCGACAGCAGCAGACGGCGGAGGAGGACGCGAAGCACTACCGCCTAACGTCCGGCGCCATTGTGCTCGATCGAGACGCCGCGCATGTCCTGGCCATTGAGGATCGACGGCAGCTGGAAGCCGCGGATCCAGGGCTGCACCGCATCGAGGTCGCGGTAGAAGAACAGGTAGAGCATCGGCGCCTCGTTGAACGCGTAGGCGTCGGCCTCGTGATAGAGCAGGGTGCGCTTGGCGTCGTCCGGCTCGCGGCGCGCCGCATCGACCAGCTTGTCGAACGCCGGGCTCTGATAGAAGGACACGTTCCCGCCAACGCCCTTGTTCGCGCTGTGCAGCAAGGGATAGAGAAAGTTTTCGGCGTCGGGATAATCCGCGAACCAGTCCTTCAGCGCGAGATCGGTTTCTCCCTTGCGTGCGGCCTCGCGCATCGCTGCGCTTTCGCGCTGCACGATCTTCGCGCGGATCCCGACCTTGGCGAGATAACTCTGGATGGCTTCGGCCAGCCGCGGGAACGGCGGCGTCTGTCCCGTCCAGAGATCGACGTCGATGCCCTTCGCGAAGCCGGCATCGGCGAGGAGCTGCCTTGCCTTGGTGGTGTCGTACGCATAACGGCGCGTCGAGTCACCACCTTCGAGCGCGGGCGGGATCACGCCGCCCGCGACGTTGCCGCGGCCGCCGATCAGCTGGTCGAGGATGGTGCGCGTGTCGACCGCGTAGTTGATCGCCTGCCTGACGCGCACATCCTTGAGCGGGCCGCGCGTCGTGTTGATCGCCATGTACCAGAGCCGGAGGCCCGGCGCCGAGGCGAGCGTCGCGCTGCGCTCGTCGGTGTTCTCCCAGCGGCGCGTGTCCGACTCGGGGATGTAGAGGATGTCGACGTTGCCGCTCTCGAACTCGGCGACCGCGGTACTCGGCTCGGCGATCACGCGGGCGACGAGCGAGTCGGAAGTGGCGGCGCCGCCCCAGTACTTCTCGTTGCGGGCGAACTTCACGTAGTCGTCGTGCTTCCACTCGACGAAGCGCCAGGGACCGGTGCCGATCGGGTGCTCGCCGAAATCGGCCGGCGTCGAGTCGGGAACGACCGCGGCGACCGGCATCGCGAGGAGCTTCGGGAAGATCGGGAAGGCCTCGTCGAGCACGACGACGAGCGTGCTGTCGTCGCGGACCGTCAGGCCGGCGATAGTCTCGGCGCGACCGTCAGCGAATGCCTTGGCGCCGGCGATCGGGTAGAGCGGCCAGCCCCGCCCGCCGCGCTCCTTCGGGTCGAGAGCGCGCTGAAAGCTGCGCACAACCTGGCGCGCGACGAATGGCTTCCCGTCGTGGAAGGTGACGCCAGCGCGCAGATGAAAGGTGTAGGTCCGGCCGTCGGCCGACATCTCCCAACGCGTAGCCAGCGCCGGGACGAGACGCGCGTCGGGAGTGAAGCGGGTAAGTCCGTCGAACAGGTAGCCGACCGCGCGGCCGGTCGGGACGTCGGTGGACTTTGCCGGATCGAGCGAGCGCGGGTCATAGTTGTCGCGCGAGTCGATGATCGTGCGGCGAGCCGGCGATGGATCACCGCCGCGACAAGCGAGCGTTCCGCTCGCGAGGGCAAAGGCCGCGACGGCGATGAGCGTCTTGGGAAGCACGCCCGGGCCGATGGGCGAGCGGCCGGCGGAGCGACGGCCGGAGGGACGACCGACGGAGGACCGAAGGCTGAAGGCCAAGCGGACGGCGCGCGAAACACGGAGCAATTGGGGCACGGACGGGTGGCCGACGGTTGACAGAAGTGCGTGAAACGGGAGAACTTACGCCCTCTCCCGTACAGCGTCAAACGTGCCTCACATCATTTACGCGGACGACCACGAGGACATGCGCCGGATGGTGCGCGACGTCCTCGAGGCGTTCAGCCACGAGGTGCGCATCGTTCCCGACGGCGCCGCCGCCATCGCTGCCGTCGCCGAACGCGAACCCGATCTCCTGATTCTCGACCGGCAGATGCCGGTGATGAATGGGATCGAGACCTGTCGCGCGGTGAAGGAAAATCCTTTCACCGGGCACATCCCCGTGCTCATGCTCACCGCGCTCGGCGCGGTCGAGCGGAAGCTCGAGGGATACGAGGCGGGTGCCGATGACTACCTCGTCAAGCCGTTCGACACCCGCGAGCTGCGCGCCCGGGTCGATGCGATGCTCCGGTTGGTGAAGCGCGAGACCGACCGCAACCCGACGAGTGGACTGCCCGGTGGGCGCGCGGTCGAGGACGAGCTGCGACGGCGCGTTGCGGTGGGCGACACCTTCGCCGTCTGCTACATCGATCTCGACAACTTCAAGCCGTTCGCCGACACGTTCGGGTTCTCGACCGCCGACCAGGTGATTCGCGAAACGGGACGCGCGCTGCGCGAGGCGGCCGCCGAGACTGGCGGTGGCGACGCGGGCGACTTCGTGGGGCACATCGGCGGCGACGACTTCATCGTCGTGACCCGCGAGGATCGGGGGGAGTCACTCGCCGAGGCGAGCGCGGTGCACTTTCGCGAAACGATCGGCCGGATCATCGGCGAGGACACGCTCGCTGCCGGCGAGTTCTCCGGTGTCGATCGCGAAGGCGTTGCTCGGCAGTTTCCGCTTGCGAAGATGACCAGTGCGGTATTGATCATCGAGCCGGGGCGGTGGCAATCGGCGTCGAAGCTCGGCGAGATTGCCGCCGCGACGAAGCGGGCAGCGCGGGCGAATGGCGCTGGCACCATCGCCGTTCACCGAGTGTAGGAACAGACCAGCCGCGCACGACCGAAATGATCACCACACGAGACGAGCGATGAAGCAGCGACCGGACGCGCCGAGTGTATCGCGCGGCTACACCTATCGGCGCGACCTGCGCGCAGGGGAGCTCATTCCGGCGATCGGCGCGGGACTCGCCGTCGGCGTTGCCGCGTTCTACGTCGCGACGCTGTTCCTGCAGCGGACGCCGCTGGTGCCCGGCCCGCTCGAGCCCACGGAGCGGTTGGCACCGAAGCGCCGCCGCGGCCTGCGCAGTGAGGACGACATGCCGCCAAGCCGCGACGGATCGCGCACCGCCCGCACCGGCGTCTGATGGCGCACCGAAGCCGGTGCTGGCGCGCCGGCCCGCTCGCCATCGGTCCGATCCTGCTCGCTGTCTGGCTCGCGTGCGTGCCGCGGATCGCGGAGGCGCAGCTGCTCGCCTGCCGACCGGGCGAGCCGGAGGTGCGGGCGCTCGGTTTCAATGGGAACCGGGCGCTGCGCGACAATGACCTCTCGCAGGTCATCGCGACGACGACGTCCAGCTTCGCGCGTCGCGCCTTCCGCTTTCTCGGCGAGAAGCGTTGCCTCGATCGCGAGGAGCTGGGGCGTGACATCGCGCGGGTGAAGGTCTACTACCGGATGCGCGGGTACTGGGAAGCGCAGGTGGATACCGTGGTGAAGCCGCGTGGCCGCGGCGTAGCGGTAGCGTTCAATGTCGTCGAAGGACTGCCGATCCGCCTGACGACGCTGCGGATCAGTGGGCTCGACTCGGTAGTCGACCGGCGGGCAATCCTCGGCGGGCTCGATACGACGATCGGCGGGTCATACGACGAGATCCGCCTAACGGCGCTCGCCGACACGATCGGGACGCGGCTGCTCGACAACGGCTATCCCGGGGCGCGGATCGCGGTCGGTCACGATCTCGTGCGGGAGGAGCGGACGAGCGCGTATTACATCGACGTCGACCCGGGACAGCTGGCGCGGATTGGCGAGGTGCGGGTCGTCGTCGACAGCACCCAGGGGCGGCAGAAGATCTCGTCGCGCACGGTGAAGAAGATCCTCGGCATTACGCCGGGATCGATCTACCGGCGGAAGGCGCTGGTCGCCGCGCAGCGGAATCTCTATGCAACGGATGCCTACCGGCACGTCGAGCTCGGACTGGCGCCGGGCCAGAGCAGCGAGGATTCCGTGCTCGCCGTCCAGGCATCGCTGATCGAGGGCGACATGCGCTCGATGCAAGCGGGACTCGGGTGGGGAACGATCGACTGCTTCCGGACCCAGGCAACGTACGGCGACCGGAATTTTCTCGGCGGCGCGCGGCGACTCGATGTGACAGCCCGCGTCTCGAAGCTCGGCATTGCCAGCCCGACCGTCTCCGACTTCGTGAGCAAGGCGATCTGCGGCCAGGCGGCGAGAGACTCGATCAGCTCGCGCGCCGTGAACTACTACACCGGCGTGACGTACCGCCAGCCGACATTCTTCGGGCTCCGCGCGCGCAATGTGCCGAGCTTCACCGTCTACAGCGAGCGGAGATCGGAGTTCAACCAGTACGAGCGCGCGACGCCGATCGGGTTGCTCGCGTCGGTGACGCGGGAACAGTGGGTTCGCGCGCCGCTGACGTTCAGCTACCAGATCGAGCGCGGCCGCACGCGGGCGGCGCCGGCGTTTTTCTGCAGCCTGTTCCTGATCTGCGATGAAGCGCTGCGCACCCGGATCGCCGACAGCACGATCCGGTTGGCCGCGGTCAGCGCGTCGCTGACGGTGGACCGGACGGACATTCCGTTGACGCCGACGACCGGCGGCATCTTCCGGATCGAGCTTCGCCACGCCTCACGGTTCGTCGGCTCATCGCGCGCGCTGCAGTTCAACCGCGGCATCGTCGATGGCAGTGCCTTCACGCCGTTAGGCGGTCGCACCGTGCTCGCCCTCCGCTTCCGCGGCGGCGTCATCACCCCGCTGCGGCCGACGCTGCAGGGATTCAACCTGTCGCGAAGCTTCCTGCCGCCGCAGGAGCGGCTCTATGCGGGCGGCGCGAACACGGTGCGCGGTGTCCAGCAGAACGAGTTGGGGCCCGTGGTCTATGTCGCCAAGCCGAGTTACGTGGATGTCTCGAACGTTGACGATTCCACGCGGGCGTTCACGCTCAGACCCAAGCCGGTCAAGCAGGGACTCGAATACAAGGGTTACCTGGCGGTGCCGACCGGCGGGACGCGGCTGATCGTCGCCAACGCCGAGGTCCGGTTCCGCGATCCATTCTTTCCCGACCTGCTGCAGTGGACGGTGTTCACCGATGCGGGTAACGTGTGGGAGCGGTCGAACAAGGCGCTGCGGAGCCAGAGCTTCCGGATCACCCCGGGGATCGGCCTCAGCGTGCTGACATTCCTCGGGCCCATCGGGGTCACTGCCGGGTACAACGACAAGACGCAGCCGGCGGCGCAGCTGTACTACAACGACGTCTACGCCGTGCAGAACGAGCCAAACGCGGATACAAGGGTGTCGAACGCCACGGTGTGCCTGCAGCCGTCGGGTGGATCGACCATCCACCTTCGCGATGGCAAGTGGGTGCAGGATCAGGGCGAGTGTGCGTCGTCGACGTTCCGGCCGGCGAAGCGCGAACGATTGGCGGACAAGATCGTGCTGCTCTTCTCCATCGGGCAGGCGTTCTGAGGAAATAGCGCGCCGTCAGGCGTAGTTCTCACCAGCATCGAGTAACGATCGGGCAATGGCAGGGATGTCGCGGCGGCGCTTCGTCGCTCTGGTCAGCGGTCTGTCGCTGGTAGTTCTCGGTCTGCTGATCGGGCTCGTTGTCGTGCTCATCACCCAGACGCCTTACGGTCGCGACAAGGTTCGCGACGTACTGGCGGCGCGGATCCGGCCGGCGGTTCATGGCCGGATGTACATCGGCGACATCGAGGGTGGCCTGCTTGGTGGCGTGACGATCGATTCGCTGGAGATTCGAGACGTTGACGATTCGCTGCTCGTCGCGAGCGGCCCGATCAAGATCGATTACGATCCGCGCGACCTCGTCGACAAGCGTGTGCTGCTCTCGCGCGTCGAGTTGACACGACCAATCTTCTACGCCCGTCGGCACGAGAACGGCGATTGGAATTTCCGCCGCGTCTTCCCGGGCGATGGCAAGAAGCGATCGCCGATTGCCGCCGATCGTGGCTTTGGCGACTACATCGTCGCCAACTCGGTGACGATCAAGGACGGCAGCTTCATCCTGACGATGCCATGGCACCCTGACGAAGATCTTCACGGCGTCAGGCGGGACAGCGCGATTCATCACGCACTCGATGCGACGGACCACGACGTCAACCGGACCGCTGAGGGGTTCGCAAAAACCTGGCGCTGGACCGGGATCAACGCCGAGTCGCCGTACGTTCGCATCGCCGATCCGGACAGCGTCGGCCAGCTGTACACGACGAGCCGGATGTCGTGGGCGGAATCGGATCCACCGTTTGCCTTCCGTAACGTCGTTGCGGCGGCGCGCGTCCACGGTGACTCGGCCTGGCTCGACGTGCCGCACTGGGACCTGCCCGGCTCGACGGGGAGTGCGCACGGGAAGGTGGTGTGGGGGAGCGACAAGCCGGTGCGCTACGCCGTGGATATCACTGGTGATTCACTGTCGCTGGCCGACGTCGCGTGGGTCTATCCGACGTTGCCGCACGACGGTGGCGGAAGATCGAACCTGCGCATCGTCAACGATCCGAAGGACCTGTCGATCATCGAGTTTCAGCTTTCGAAGATGGACGTGCGCAGCTCGCGCTCGCACCTCACCGGCGCGATGACGTTCGCCGTCGGAGCGCCATTGCTGGCGGTGAAGAACGTCGACGTCATCGCATCGCCAATCGACTTCCTGTTCATCCGGACGCTCAACGGAAAAGCCTTTCCCGTCGATTGGGCGGGCACGATTTCCGGATCACTGAAGGGAGTCGGCGGGCCGCTGGACCGGTTCCGGGTGGACGAATCGAATCTCGTCTTCCGCGACGCGCACGTTCCCGGCGCCGAGACGCGAGCGCGGGTGAAGGGTGAGCTCGACATCGTACAGCCGGCGCTGACGGTATTTCGCGGGCTCGATGTCGACGTCGCGAGCGCGGACCTGCGGACGATCCAGTTCCTCTATCCAAACTTTCCGCGACTGCATGGGACAATTTCGGGGACGGCGACGCTCGACTCGTCATGGCTCGACGTGCGCTTCCGCAACGGTGACCTCACCTGGCACGACGGCGCCGGCGAGCCAACACACGTCGGCGGATCGGGGCGGATCACGTACGGCGCAAAGTTCATGACGTACGACCTCGCGCTCGATGCGAAGACGCTCTCGCTGACCGAGCTCGCGCAGTCGTATCCGAAGTTGCCGGCGCGTGGGCTCCTCAGCGGGCCGGCGCGCATTTCCGGAACGACGGACGCGCTCGACGTGAACACGACGCTGACCGGGGCGGCGGGAACCGTCGCCTTCAATGGTCGCCTCGACAGCGATCCGCCGGGGTACGCGATCCGCGGCCAGACGACGCTGACGCATCTCGATGTGCGCACACTGCTCGAGCGCGCCGACCTCCCGGTGACCGACCTCAGCGCGCGCTTCGACACGGACATCGGCGGCGACTCGCTGGCGAATCTCTCGGGGCGGATCGTTGCGATTGTGCAGCCCGGCTCGATAGTCGACGGCGTGCGGATCTTCTCGGGGCGGGCGCGGATGGCGGCCGACGCGGGCCGGCTGCGCGTCGATTCGCTGTCGCTCGAGACGACCGCGGCGACGGTGTTCGCATCGGGGGGAATCGGCCTCGCGCCTGACGTGCGTGATTCGCTGCGCGTCGCGGTGTTCGTCGACTCGCTCGGCGGGCTGCGGCGTTGGGTCGCCGCCGACCCGTCGCGCGACTCGCTCGACGGATCGTTCTCGATCACCGGGACGCTGACCGGATCGTTGCAGTCGCTCGACGCGCGGGGCACGGTGGCCGCGGCGTCGCTCTACCGGGCAGGAACGCGGGCCGCCGCGGTGAAGGGCACCTTCGCCCTGCGGCAAGTGACCGCGTCACCGTTAGGCGACGTCATCATCGGCGTCGACTCGGCGCAGCTCGCCGGGCTGGCGATCGCGCGGATGGACGGCCTCGTCTCGCTCGACGGCGCCGGGCATGGGCAGCTGTTCGTCGAGGCGCGGGAGACGACGGGTCAGACGGCGCGCGGCGCCGCACTGCTGGCGATGCGCGGCGACACGATCGATGCACGGATCGATTCGCTGACGTTCGCCGTCGACAGTGCGCCGGCGGGGAATCGCTGGCGGCTGACCGGACCGTCGCGAGTGCTCGTCTCCCCGGCGTCGATCGAGATCGCGCCGATGCGCCTCGAGGACGGCAAGGGCGGCGCGCTCGCGCTGTCGGCGGCGCTGCCGGCGGCGGCCCCGATTACCGGGACGCTGGTCGGTGACAAGGTGCCGTTGGGCGATCTCGCCAGCTTCGGGCAGCTCCATACGCCGTTAGGCGGGATCGCCTCGCTGCGAGTGGCGCTCTCGGGGACGCGACCGCAGCCGGTCATTGAATGGACGGCGCTGCTCCAGCAGCCGCAGACGGCCGGGGTCCGGCTCGACCGGATCGAGGCAACGGGCAAGTACGCCAACCGCAGCTTCGCTGGAACGGCACGCTTCATCCGGGGGCAGCAGGCGACGATGGTGGCGAGCGTCGCCCTGCCGATCGACCTCGCGCTCGAGCCGCGCCAGTCGCGACTGCTCAGCGATCCGTTGCGCGGCAACGTCCGCGCCGACAGCGCGGACCTGGCCGTCCTCGAGACACTGGCTCCGGGGCTCGACATCACCGGTGGCCGGTTCAGCATCGTCGGCGATCTCGGCGGCACCTGGCAGCGCCCGACGATCGATGGCCGCCTGACGATCAACAACGGCGCCGCGGCGATTGCCCGGCTCGGTGTTCGGGTGAAGGACGTCGAGGTCGGCATCTCGATGCGCGGCGACAGCGTGTCGATTGACCGGATGTCGGCGCAGAGCGACGACCCGCACGATCGCGGAAGCGTCGCTGCACGCGGGTTCATCGACCTCGACTACCTGCACCACGCCGCCGGCACGTCGTCGAACCCGACGTTTGCCCTCGACGTCGAGGCGCGGACCTTTCACGCGCTGAACGAGCGGACGATCGGCGACATCCGCGTATCCTCACCGGGCCTGCATCTCGCCGGCTCGACGAGAAGTTCGACGCTCACCGGCACGGCAATCATCGAAAAGGGAGTCATCTACATTCCCGAACTGACGAAGAAACGCGTCATCGACATCAGCGACACGCTGCAGACCGGAACCATTGGCGGGATCGGCCGCAACCGCGCGCTGCTCGGCGATGCGCCGACGTCGGTGGTGCAGGGACTGCAGCTGCGCAACGTGCTGCTGGTGATCGGCCCCGAGGTCTGGCTGCGCTCGACGGAAGCGGCGATCCAGCTCGGCGGCGAAGTCAGCGTGACCAAGGGCAGCGACCCGACACTCGCCGCGTTAGGCGAGGCGGCGCCGGAACAGCTGGCGCTGCAGGGGACGTTGACCGCTGACCGGGGGCAGTACCGTCTCGAGCTGAGCCCGGCGATTTCGCGCACCTTCGAGGTGACGCGTGGGCGCCTGACGTTCGCCGGCGATCCGCAGATCAATCCGGGACTCGACATCAACGCGGTGCACACCGTCCGCACCGAGAATGGACAGGACGTCAGGGTACGAGTGGCGATTCGTGGCACTCTGCTCGCCCCGCAACTGGTGCTGAGCAGCGATGAGGGATTGCAGATCTCGCAGACCGATCTCGTGAGCTACCTGGCGTTCGGCAAGCCGAGCTTCGAGGTGACGGGCACCGGGAGCGTTGGCTACCAGAGCCTCGGGCAGGGGCTGATCTCGGCATCAGCCGGCGGGATCGCCGCCAACCTGCTGCAGAACTCCCGCTTCGGCTCGGCGATCGACGTGTTCAGCGTCCAGGCCGGGGCGGTCGCCGACCCGGCGCAGCGCAACAACAACAGCGGGCTGCAGAACCAGATTGCCAACTCGCGCGTGACCGTCGGCAAGCAGATCAACGAGCGGACGTTCATCGGCCTCGACGCCGGGCTCTGCGCCCTCTCGAACGGTCCGCGGTCGAGCAACGTCGGGACCTTTGATCGGTTAGGCCTGACGATCAACCACCGGCTCGCCCACGGCTTCGCCCTCTCGGCGGGCTACGAGCCGAGCGCCAGCGTCAAGCTCTGTGACGCGTCGGGGACCGCGGCGCAGTTGACCAACCAACCGAGCAAGCAGTTCGGGCTCGACCTGACGCGCAGCTGGACGTTCTGATGCAGCGGGTGCTCCTCGTCGCGAACCCGGCGTCGCGGCGAGGCGCCAGGCTGCGCGCGGCGGCCCTCGGCGCCTTCGCCGAGGCGGGCGTGCACTGCGATCCGGTGCTGACCGAGCGGCCGGGGCACGCCGCCGAGATCTGCCGTGCACGGGCGAGCGGCTACGACGCGGTCTTCACGTTAGGCGGCGATGGCACGGCGATGGAGGTCGTCGGCGCACTGGCGAACAGCGGCAAGCCGGTGGCGATCCTGCCCGGCGGGACCGGCAACCTGATCGCCCGCGCGTTAGGCACGCCGCTCGCGGTCCGCCGCGCCGTTCGCTCGCTGCTCGCCGGCGAGATCCGGCGGGTGGACCTCGGGATCATGGACGACGGCCGCCGGTTCGCCTTCGCGGCCGGTGTCGGTATCGACAGCCAGATGATCGAACACACGTCGCCATGGCTCAAGCAGCGGATCGGGGTCGGGGCGTACGTCTTCGCCGCCGCCCGGTCGATCCTGCGCGGGGACAAGGTCCACGTGCGGGCGACCGTGGACGGGGAGCTGATCGAGCGCGACGCCGCTTCGGTCATGCTGACCAATTTTGGAGCAGTCCTCAACGATCAGCTCTTCCTGGGCCCCGGAATCCGTCAAGATGACGGAAAGCTGGACCTGTGCGTCTTTAGTCCGGAGGGATTGCTCGACTCGATTCGGATCCTCTGGCGGCTGTCCCGAAAGGACTTCCGCAACGACCCGTGCATGCTGTTCCGCTCGGGCACCGTGTTCCGGATCGAGACCGATCCACCCTGCCAGGCGCAGGCTGATGGCGACCTGCTCGGGCTCACGCCGTTCGGTGCCCGGGTTGAACCGCTGGCGGCCACGCTCCTGGTACCGCGCAGGAAATAGCTGGCCCGTACGTCGAGAAAACATACGACTGTCGATTCGCGCCTAACGGTGCGAATCGCGCGCATACATGACTGACATCCCCCCCTCCGGCGGCCCGTCGTCGCCTGCTCCGCCATCGCGCCCGCCGATGCCGCTGGTCGCGCCGGTCGGGCCGGACGGCACCGCCGCGTCGGCGCGCGGCGAGCCGGCGGAAGCGATACGCGAGCTGTCACGCGACCGCGACCATCTCTTCCTTCTCCACGAAGCGCTGGTCGACGCCGAGCAGCAAACCACGCTCGAGGCGCGGCTCGACGTCATCGTCAACGCGATCCGGAAGATCGGCTTCGGCCGCGTCGTGATCACGCTGCGCAACGAGAGCCTCGACCAGACCAAGCTCGTCTCGGTCGGGCTGACGCCGGAGGAAACGCGCCAGTTGCGCGACCATCCCGCGTCGGGGCTCGTCTGGAAGCGGCGGCTCGCGTCGCTCGAGCGGTTCCGTGTCTCGCAGTCGTTCTACCTCGATGCCGGCGACGAATGGATCTCGCGCGAGTTCCACGGCGGTCTCGCCAGCCGACTCGAGCCGAGCATCGATCCGCAGTGGAATCCGCGCGATGCGCTGCTCGTTCCGCTGAAGGGAAGCGGCGGCCGGATCATCGCGACACTGGTGCTCGACGATCCGATCGACCGCCACCGCCCGACGCTGGCGCGCGTGCGCACCGTCGAGCTGTTCGGGCAGCAGGTTGCCTACATGATCGAGCAGGCGGAGCTGGTCGAGATCGCGCGCCGTCGCGCCGACCGCCTCGCCCGGTTGCACGAAGTCGGCGTCATGCTCGCCCGTTCGCTCGATGAGAACGACATCGTCGAGGAGCTGGCTCGCCAGATCGGTCGCGTCGTGAGCTGCGACGGCATCGTGATCGCGGCGCCCGACGTCGAGGAAAACTTCGTCACGACGCTCTTCCGCTCCGTCCGCGGGATTCGCCGGGCGCGCAATCCGGCACCGTTAGGCCACGGCCCGATCGGCGAGGTCGCTCGCACCGGGCGCGCGGTCCGCATTCCCGATTACGATCCGAACAAGAATGCGCTCGCCTCGGCCGACGACACCGTCGGCGACGGCGGACCGGCGCGGTCGGTGCTCGTCGTCCCGATGCTCGTCGGCGCGAAACTGCTCGGCGTGATCGCCGTCTACGCGGCGAAGCCCGGGCAATACGGCGCCGAGGACGAGGAGGTGCTGCACACCATGGCGGCGCAGACGGCAACGGCGATCATCAACGCCCGCCACTATGCCGAATCGCAGCGCGAGCAGCGCGCGGGCGAGGCGGTCGCCGATGTCGCGCGCGCGGTCGGCGCTTCGCTGCGGCTCGCCCAGGTATTGCCGCTGATCCTCCGCCACGCGACCGCGCTGCTCCGCTCGGAGGGCGCCTGCATCGGCCTCCGCACTGGCGCCGAGCTCGAGGTCGTCGAGGCATCGGGGATCGCGGAGGTCATCCGCGGCATGCGCATTCCCGTCGCCGGCACGATGCGCGGCCGCGCAGTGACGACGGGCAAGACGATCATCTCGAACGACCTGTCGACCGATTCGACCGCCTACCAGCCGGCAGTCAAGGCGGCGAACATGCAGAAGATCATCATCGCGCCGCTGAACACGAAGGAGGGAACGCTCGGCGTGCTCGAGGTGATCAACCGCGAGAACGACTTCACCGACGCCGACGCGCGAGTACTCCACCGTCTTGCCGAGCAGGTCGCCGTTGCCGTCGTCAACGCGCGGTTGTTCGAGGAAGTGACGCTGCTCGGCGAGCGGCACCGCCGCGTCGTCGAGACGGCGAACGACGCGATCGTGATCACCGATCTCGAACGGCGCATCGTCTTCGCGAACCCGGCCGCCGATGCACTGTTCGGTCGCGGCCGCGACCTGCTCGGCGCGCTCGTCGCCGAGACGGTGGCGCCCGAAGCGCGCGACGAGGTACGCGAGCGCGAGCAGTCGGGATTCAGCGGGGAGCCGCAGCGTTATGACTCGGTCGTGCTGCGTCCGGGCGGTGAGCGGCGGTTCGTCGCGGTGAGCACGGCGCCCCTGCGCGAGGGAGAAAAAATCACCGGGACGGTCGCGTCGCTGCGCGACGTGACCACCGAGCGCCGGGCGCGCGACGCGATGACGCAGTCCGAGGCGCGCTACCGCCACCTCGTCGAATCGGCATCGGACGCGATCTATACGCTCGATGCGCGCGGCGCGGTGACGTCGGCCAACGACGCGACGTGCGCGCTCAGCGGCCGGACGCGTGACGAGCTGCTCGCGCGCCCGATGCTCGGGATGATGCCCGAGGAAGAAATCGACGACGCCAAGCACAACTTCCGCCTCGCGCTGGGTGGCGAGGCGCGGCGGTTCGAGACGCACATCATATCATCGAGCGGCGACGTGCGCCTCGTCTCGGTGACCTACACGCCGATCCGACATGGCAGCGCGATTCTCGGCGTGCTCGGCGTCGCACGCGACGTCACCGCCGATCGGGCCCGCGCCGAAGCACTCGAGCGGTCCGAGGCGCGCTACGAGCGCCTCGTCGAATCGGCGGCCGATGCGATCTTCACGCTCGACGGCGAACTGCGCTTCACCTCGGTGAATCGCGCGCTCGAACAGGCAACCGGGCGCGATCGCGATACGCTGCTCGGACGGTCGGCGCTCGAGCTCTGCGACGAGCGCGATTGCGGGATCATGGAGGAAGCGCTGCGGGCAACGCTGGCCGGCGACCGGCCGCGCGTCGAGGTGCGCCTGATCGGCGCCGATGGCGAGCCCCATCCGGCGTCGCTGATCGCCGCGCCGATTCTCGAGCGCGGCACGATCGTCGGAGCGTTAGGCATCGTCCGCGACGTGACCGATGAAAAGCGCCTCGTCCAGCAGCTGCTGCAGCAGGAAAAGCTGGCGGCGATCGGTCAGCTCGTCGGTGGTGTCGCGCACGAACTGAACAATCCGCTCGCCGGATTGCTCGCCTTCTCGCAGCTGCTGATGTCGCACACCGAGACGCCGGAGGAGCGCGAGCGCGCGGTCGCCAGCATCAACTTCGAGGCGCGCCGCGCGTCGAAGATCGTCCGTAACCTGCTGACATTCGCGCGCCGGCGCCGGGCGGA
Organism: Gemmatimonadaceae bacterium; assembly: GCA_046593895.1. Lineage (GTDB taxonomy): Bacteria > Gemmatimonadota > Gemmatimonadetes > Gemmatimonadales > Gemmatimonadaceae > JABFXC01. The sequence goes on from JBKJQR010000010.1 coordinate 19,742, forward strand.
GCGCGAGGCAACCGACCTCAATCAGATCATCACCGATACCGTCGACCTCCGCAGCTATGCACTGCGCGTCGCGCGTGTCGAGCTGACGATGGCGCTCGACAGCACGCTGCCGCTCACCTGGGCCGACCCGTTCCAGATGCAGCAGGTCGTGCTCAACCTGTTGAGCAACGCCGAGCAGGCGATGGAAGAATGGAATGGTGCGCGAACGATCAACGTCGCGACGACGCAGGACGGCGACACGCTGATCCTCCGCATCACCGACAGCGGTCCAGGGATCGATGAGCTGTTGGTCGACAAGGTGCTGCTTCCGTTCTACACGACCAAGGCGGTTGGCAAGGGTGCGGGACTCGGATTGTCGATCTCGGAAGGCATCGTGCGCGAGCACGGGGGGCGCATCACCGTTCGCTCGACCGCCGGTGCCGGCGCGACGTTCACGGTCGAGTTGCCGCGCATCGTCCCGGCGCTGCCCGAGGCGAGCGGCGAGGACGTGACGTCGAGCGACAGCACGCCGAAGCGGCGCATCCTTGTGGCCGACGACGAGAGCTCCGTGCGCGAGGCACTACAGCTCTTCCTCCGTTCGCTCGGCCACAAGGTGGATGTCGCGAGCTCGGGGCTCGAGGCGCTGTCGCGCCTCGAGGAGCATCAGTACGATGCGATCCTCCTCGACCTGCGCATGCCTGACGTCACCGGCGACGCGGTCTACGCGAAGCTGCTCGTCCGCGATCCGCAGCTCGCGTCACGGGTCATCTTCGTCACGGGCGAGGCACACGCGGGAGCGGGCGCCGAATTCATCCGCGGTACCGGGCGCCCATTCATCGGCAAGCCATTCCTGCTCGAGGACGTGGCGCGGCTGATCTCGGAAACGGCCGGCTGATGGCCAGCATCCTGATCGTCGATGACGAAGTCGAGATCACGGCGACGTTCTCGCGCTTCTTCGAGCGGTCACGTCACGAAGTCCACGTCGCGCACACTGCGCAGGAAGCGCTGGCGGTGTTCCGGAAGGTGCGTCCCGACCTGGTGGTGCTCGATCTCCACCTGCCTGACGCGTCGGGACTCGACGTGTTGGCCGCGCTGCAGGCCGAGCAGGCGGTGGTCATCATGATCACCGGGCAGGGCGACATCGAAGTCGCAGTCGAATCGATGCGCGCCGGCGCCGAGAACTTCCTGCCGAAGCCGGTGGAGCTGGTGCATCTCGGCGCCGCCGCCGACCGGGCGCTGGAGAAGGCCAAGCTGCGCGAGATGAACCGGTTCCTCACCGGCCGGCGCGGCGGATCGAGCGCCGGAGGCGCGTTGCTCGGCGTCTCGCCGGCGATGGTCGATGTCGCCAACCAGATCGCGCTGCTCGCCCGCAGCGACAAGACGACGGCTCTGCTGCTCGGCGAAAGCGGCACGGGGAAGGGAAGGGTCGCCGAGTTGATCCATGCGCAGAGCCCGCGTGCCGGCCAGACATTCGTCGAGGTGAACTGCGCCAGCCTCACCGCCGCGTCGCTCGACGCCGAACTGTTCGGCCACGAGCGTGAAGCGTTAGGCGAAACACGCGACCGGAGGATGGGGCTCGTCGAGGTGGCCGACGGGGGGTCGCTGTTTCTCGACGAGATCGCCGACCTCGACGCGTCGCTGCAGCCGAAGCTGCTGCGCGTGCTCGAGGGCAAGAGTTTTCGCCGGCTCGGCGGCACGGACGAGGTGCGAACGCAGGTGCGGCTGATCGCGGCGACGAGCAAGGATCTGGTGAACGAAGTGACCGCGGGCAACTTCCGCGAAGACCTCTACTATCGCCTGAGCGTGATGCCAATCACGCTGCCCCCGCTGCGTGCGCGGGCCCGAGAGGACCTGGTGCAGCTGATCGGTGCCGTACTCGACGAATTGAAGCCGCAGCTTGGCGAAGCGCCGGAGCGCGTGTCGGAAGGCGCGCTTGAGCGCTTGCTGAAATACGCCTGGCCGGGCAACATTCGCGAACTGCGCAATGTGCTCGAGCGGGCGATGATCATGGGGCGCGGTGCGCTGGAGATACTTCCGATGCATCTTCCGGGTGAGGTGCGCGACGCGAGCGGCTTTGCCGTCGAGCACTATACGCCGCGGTCGCTCGAGGATGTCGAGCGGGTGCACATGGGGCGCACGCTGCGCGCGCACGACGGCAACCGTACGCGCGCCGCGCGCGAGCTCGGAATTTCTCGCGCGACGCTGATCAAGAAGATCAAGGACTACAATCTGGATCCGCAACGATGACCGAACTCAAAGAGCGTGACATGATGGTCTGCCGCGCCTGCGGCAAGGAAGAGCGCGCATCCGAGGGATACCCGTGCGTCGACTGCGGAACGTTCGTCTGCATGATCTGCAGCTTCCGTGGCGTGACCCTCTGCAAGGTCTGCCAGGAACTGCGCGACGAGCAGGCGGGCGGCGCGGCGCACAAGTGACGGCACCGCGCGGCGCAGTGCGCATCGACACGATCGCCAGCTTCGCGTCACTCGGGATCGCGGTCGGTCACGCGAGCGACGACGAAGGCGGGACCGGCTGCACGGTTGTCCGTCCGGTCGAGGGCGCGATGCGCGGCGCGGCCGCCGTGGTTGGACGCGCGACGGGGACGCGCGACCTGCTGCCGCTCATCAGCCATCATCTTGTCGACCGCGTCGACGCGATCTTCCTCACCGGTGGCTCGGCGTACGGGCTCGACGCCGCTGCTGGCGTCATGCGCTGGATGGAAGAGCGCGGCCGCGGGTTCCCTGTCGGCGGGGGCGTCGTTCCGATCGTGCCGGCCGCGGTGATCTTCGATCTCGCGCCGTTGGGCAGCTTCGCGGCGCGTCCGACAGCGGCGATGGCCTATCGCGCGGCCGACGATGCGCGCGCCGACAACATCGGCGAGGGGAGTGTCGGCGCCGGGACCGGCGCGACGGTGGGGAAGACCGCCGGCGCGGGATGCGCGATGAAGGGCGGCTTCGGCTGCGCGACGGCGCGGTCCGGCCATCTCGTCGCCGGAGCGGTCGCCGTGGTCAACGCGTTAGGCGACGTCCGCGATGGACGCGGCCGGATCATCGCTGGCGCGCGCGCGGAAGCAGGTGGCTTCGCCGACTCGGTCGCCCTGCTCGCCAGCGGTGTCGCCCGTCAGTTCTCGGCCGGCGCGCCGGCGCCGACGAACACGACGCTCGCCGTGATCGCCGTGAGCAGCGCGTTCTCGCGCGCCGATCTCGGCGCTGTTGCCGAAGCGGCGACCGCCGCGCTGTATCGACGCATCACGCCGGCGGGGACTGCATTCGACGGCGACATTGTCTTCGCACTCGCGCCGCTCGACGGCGAGCCGGGCGATCCGGTGGCGGCCGGTGTCCTCGCTGCCGCTGCGCTCGAGGAAGCGATCGAACGCGCCGTCCGCCTCGCCCGCGGCCGCGACGGAATTCCCGGCCTTGCCGACGAAGAGAGCTCGTCCGCCGGCAACCCCGCTCGATGAGCGGCAGCGTCGTCATCATCGGCTCCTACGCGCCGATGCACGCCGAGCCGCGCGTTTCCAGCGCGCAGGTCTCCCAGGCGTTAGGCGGTCACGTGCTCGACGTCGTCGAGTCGACCGACGACTGGCACCAACTGCGCGGCGACGATGGGTACGCAGGCTGGGTCCACGCAGGCTACCTCGCGCCGGCGACCAGCGCGACGGGCGCGAGCGTCCGCCTGACGTCGCTCGGTTGCATCGTGCGCAACGCCGGTGAGCGGCGGCGCGTGCTTCCCCCGGGCGCACTGCTGCTCCCCGAGGACACAGTAGAAAGCGGTCGCGCCGTCACGCTCGAGGTACTGCGCGCCGAATATCCAGCGAACCCCGCCGCGGCAGCCCGCACGGCTGCGTCGATCTTCGAGGGAACGCCTTACCTCTGGGGAGGCGGCACGCCGTGGGGCGCCGATTGCTCAGGTCTCGTGCAGACGAGCTTTCGTCTCCACGGGATCGTCCTTCCGCGCGACGCCTGGCAGCAGGCGACGGTCGGCGCGCCAGCCGCGAGCGATCCACTCGCCCTCGCGGCCGGCGACCTGCTGTTCTTCTCGGACCGCGACGACGAGCGGATCACCCATGTCGGCATCGCGCTCGGCCACGGGTCGATGGTCCACGCCGCGTTAGGCAGGGGCGGCTTCGCGATCGAGCGTCTCGACGACACCGACGACCTCTACGTCGAGAAGCTGCGCGCCCGGTTCACCGGCGCCCGCCGCCTGCCCACTACGGGCGAGCGTTAGGCAGTTCGCCTAGCTGACGAGCTGCCCGCCCGGAATCCTCGGTCCGGCAGCCGGCGCCGCCGAGCGCACCTGGAGCGGAATGGTGGCCATCGCCTGCCCGCCGATCTCGATCGACAGACCAAAGGTCCCCGGCCGATCGAGCGGCAGGTCGAGCGCGGCGATGAAGGGCAGGTCCATCTCCTCGACCCCCGGCGGCGCCGCTTCGATATGCAGCTCCCCGTTGGTCGTCCAGATCGTCTCGCCCGACGGGCTCCGCCAGATGAGGGTCATGACGTGCGTGCCGGCATCGCCCCGCCCACCGGTGATGCGCGCCACGAGATGGGCGCGCGGATGAACCGTTGGCAGCGAGCCGACATGCACGGCATCGAAGACGCCGAGGATGTTGAGCTTTCCTTCCTGCGACAGATTGGCGGCGTCGGCGAAGAGGGCGAAGGAGAGGCGCATCACTCAACCTAAGCGAATCGTACGGATGCGGACGAGGGACGAGGGAGGGCGCCGTCGCCTCGGGCGACGAGCGCAACGGAGGAACCCGGAACGCGGAAGGAGCCGACGAGGGACCAGGAAAGAGGGATAGGGTTCCCTTGTCTGGTGTGGCGTACTTCCTCGTTGAGGGAGAACGAGGAACGAGGAACGAGGAACGCTAGGGACGAGGGACGTTTGTTCCTCTTCCTCGTTCCTGGTTCCTCTTCCTCGTTCCTGGTTCCTCTTCCTCGTTCCTGGTTCCTCTTCCTCGTTCCTGGTTCCTCGTACTTCCTGGTTCCTCGTCAACGAGCGACATACGCCACCAGGAACAAGGGCGCCACATCCCTTGTCGCTCGTTCCTCGTCGGCTCCTTCCGCGTTCCGAGTTCCTCCGTTGCGCTCGTCGCCCGAGGCGACGGCGCCCCCCCTGATCAATCGTTGTTCGCGATGCACGAGGGCAGAGGGTGACAACCCTCCCAAGTCCCCGGTTTATCTTTCGTTCCAATGTCTTCCTCCGTTCTCGATTCCACTGTCGACGCTCCGAAAGCGCCAGCCGCTCATTGGGCCACTGACGCGCTGCTGCTGGTGATGGCTCTCATCTGGGGGGTCAACTTCATCGTCGTGAAGCGCGGCACCCAGCTGATGCGACCGCTCGCGTTTGGTGGCGCGCGGGTCGCGATCGCGGCCACTGCGCTGATCGTCGTCGTCATCGTCATGCGCGAGCGCTGGCCGTCGCGGCGCGACGTCATCGCGCTGCTCATGCTCGGCGTAATCGGTAACGGGCTGTATCAGTGGTTCTTCATCGAGGGCGTATCGCGCACGCGGGCTGGTACCGCGGCGCTCGTGCTCGCCGCGGCGCCAGCGTTCATGGCGATCATCGGACGGATACTCGGCGTCGAGCAGGTGACGGGGCGGCGTGTGCTCGGCATCGCCGCGTCCCTGTTCGGGATGGTGCTCGTCGTCTTCGGCAGCGCGCATCCGGTGGCGGGGCCGTCGGGCGATGTATCGACGCTCGCCGGAAACATGCTCGTGCTCGCCGCCTGTCTCTGCTGGGCGACGTACACCGTGCTGCTCAAGCCGTATACCGAGCGGGTACCCGGCATCTCACTCTCGGCGGTGACGATGATCGGTGGTGCCATTCCCCTCGTCGCCGTGTCGACCCCTGACATCGTGCGCACGCCGTGGTCAGCGCTGCCGATCGGCGCCTGGGGAGCGTTAGGCTACAGCGGGATCCTCGCCCTCGTCGTTGCCTATCTGTTCTGGTATCGCGGGGTGCGTGTCATCGGCCCGACCCGGAGCGCGATGTACAGCAACCTCCAGCCGGTCGTCGCGCTGGTCGTCGCCTGGCTCGCGTTAGGCGAACAGCCGACGGTCGTCCAGGTGGTCGGTGCGGCGGCGATCATGATCGGCCTGCTCCTCACTCGCGCATGAGCGCCAACGGCTCGAACGGCCACCGCCACACCGTCGTCCTCTTCGACATCGACGGCACCCTGCTCTGGAGCGACGGCGCAGGCCGCCGGGCGATCCACCTCGCGCTGACCGCGGTCTTTGGTAGCGTCGGACCGTCCAACCACCGCTTCGACGGGAAGACCGATAAGCAGATCGTGCGCGAGCTGATGACGCTGGCCGGACACGATCGCGCCGCAATCGATGAGCGCATGGACCGCGTCATAACGCTCTACGTCAGTGCGCTCCGCGACGCGCTGCGCAATCCCTCCCATCCGCCGCAGCGGCTGGCTGGCGTTCCCGAATTGCTCGACGCACTCGAGGCGCGCGACGACATCGTGCTCGGGCTGCTCACCGGCAACGTCGAACCGGGAGCCGACGCCAAGTTACGCGCGGTCGGGATCGATCCGGCGCGATTCCGGGTGACGGCGTACGGCTCCGACCACGAGGACCGCCCCGAGCTGCCGCCGATCGCCCGGCGCCGCGCGGCCGCATTGCTCGGTGCGGAGATCGCCGGTGATCGGTTCGTGGTTATCGGCGACACCCCGGCGGACATGACCTGTGGTCACGGCATCGGCGCGCGGGCAATCGGGGTTGCGACTGGCCGCTACGGAGTCGACGAGCTACTGTCGCACGGTGCAAGCGCCGCGTTCCTCACTCTCAGCGATACCGACGCCCTCGTCGCGGCGATCGTCGGATGACCGGTCGATGACCGAGATCGAGCTGAAGGCGGTCGTCGACGATCTCGCACTGCGACGCCGGCTCGTCGAAGCGGGCGGCGGCGTGATCATGCTCGAGGGATTCCTCCAGGACCGGCGATGGGACGACAACGCGGAGCGAATTCGCGGACGCGATCATGTACTGCGTATCCGCGTGTTCACCGGTGGCGGTCGCACCGAGGCCACGCTCGAGTGGAAGGGTCCGACGCAATCGCGCGACGGCTACAAGCTGCGCGAGGAGATGGGCACGTCGATCGGCGACGCCGAGGCGCTCAGCGAGATCATGGAACGACTCGGTCTCCAGGTGACGCGCACAATCGATCGCGAGATCGCGCAGTACAAGCTCTGCGGCGCGACCGTGCGCTTCGAGACGTACCCGCGAATGGACGACCTCGTCGAGGTGGAGGGGACAGCGGAGCAGATCGAGCCCGCGGTCGCGATCATCGGGCTGCCGCGCGAATCGTTCAGCGCCGATTCGCTCCCCGAGTTCATGACGCGCTACGAGCAGCGGACGGGGAAGCGTGCCGTGGTCTGCGCCGCGGACCTCGACGAGAACGAGTGGTGAGTGCCGGCCGCCACGGCGCGATCGAGGCTCGATACGCAGTGGCAGCGAGCGGCGCCTGGCGCGGCGCCGGGTTGTCGGGAGACGTCGTGCTCGAGTTGACCGCCGACGATATCGCCCTCCTCGCCGTCGACGGCGGATCGCGCCTCCCCCTGTCGTTAGGCGGCCTGCGCGGCGTCGGCTTTCGCGATGGAGTCCTCACGCTGCATCTCGGCGATGGCACGATCGTCCTCGCTGGTGAGGGGCGGCTCGCTGCTGCCGCCCGCGACATCGTCGCCCGCGCCTGTGCCCCAGGTGAACTCACGCTCGCCCTCCGTTCGCTGGGGTCGCATCGGCGCGGCGCTGACGACCTGCAGCGCCGCTACTTCGAGCCACTGCTCTCGGCGCGGCGAAAGCTCGATCGGACCGCCGAGCCTAACGCTCAGGCGGCGGCGCTCGACGCGACCGCGTTGCGCACCGCCTACCACGACCTCGCGCATCGGATCGCGCTCCGCTCGGCAGGCCAGGCGGCGTCGGACAGGCGCGCCCTCGAAGCGCAGATCGACGACGCGCTCGCCCCGCTCATCGCTGCCTTCGATGCGCTCGACGCCGCGGCCAGCGCACTGCGCACGAGCGCGGCAGATTCGATCATCGCCCGCTGGCGTGATTGGTCGGCGCTCGCCCGGGCGACCTTTGCCGCGGCCGATCGCTGCTGGCCTCATGTCGCCCACCTCGTCGCCGGGTGGCATCCCGGACCGCGGCCGAGTCTCTGGCGACGCATGCTCGGCCGGGCGCGATGATCCTCGGAATCGGCATCGACCTCGTCGACGTCGCGCGGGCCCGGCGGCTGCTCGAGGCCAAGGGCGAACGCGTCCTCGCCCGGCTCTGCACCGAGCGTGAGGCGGCGTACGTCCGCGCCCACCCGGCCGCCGCCGCCTCCTTCGCCGCGCGCCTCGCGGCGAAGGAGGCGGCGTACAAGGCGCTCGCCGGCACGGACGAAGCGCGCGGCATCGGCTGGCGCGACATCGAGGTCGAACGTGCCGCCGACGGCAAGCCGTCGCTGCTCTTCCACGGACGGGCGCGCATCCGGGCCGCAGCGTTAGGCGTGAGCGCCATCCACCTCTCGATGACCCACACCGATACCAGCGCCGGCGCGGTCGTGATCCTCGAACGCTAGCGCGAGCGACCGGCCGCGCGAGCACGCGGCACCGCTACTTGCTCAGTATCACCTGCACGCGCGCCTCGCCCGCCGAGTCGTCGGCGACCAGCGTCGCGCCACGGACGAGAAAAGGCACGTCGCGAATGAACGTGTCAGCGGGGCCGGCGAAGAACACCGTATCGTGGCTCGCGCGCCAACTGCCGCTCAGGCTCTGGTCGATCGGGGTGCCACCGGCCGCGGCGGCGG
>JBKJQR010000029.1:0-3026 GCA_046593895.1 Gemmatimonadaceae bacterium
GCCTGTTCGAGGCGGGCGACTTTCTCCAGTCGGCGCAGGTGACGCTCCGCGGAACTCGGTCGCGCGTGAAGGAACTCCACCACGACGTCCCACGCAAGCTCAGGTCCGATGGTTCGCGCACCAAGGCACAGCACGTTCATGTGATCGTCCTCAACGCTCTGATGGGCGGAAAAGTGGTCGTGCACGAGCGCCGCGCGCACGCCGCGCACCTTGTTGGCGCAGACGGATGCGCCGACGCCACTGCCGCAGATGGCGATACCCCGCTCCACCTCAGCCGCCGCTACGGCGCGCGCCAGCGGCACGACGAAATCCGGATAGTCATCGTCAGGCACCAGCGCGTGCGCGCCGAAGTCGATGATCGTATGACCCGCGCGGCGAAGGCGAGCGACAAGGTCCTCCTTCAGCGCGAAGCCGCCGTGATCCGTGGCAATGCCGATACGCAACGCTGTCATCGTGCCGGTTGCGTCAGCGATGCGCGCTTTTTTGCGAGACAGGCGAGCAGATCCTTCCACGACGCGTCGAAGGATTCCGCACCCTCGCGCTGGAGTTGCGCCGCGACCGACGCGTCGTTGACACCGACTCGGGTGAATTCCGCGAGCACATCCTCGGCGTCGCCACCGTCGACGGTGAGGACCCCGGACAACCGGCCGTGATCGGCAAAGGCAGTGAGCGTCTTTTCCGGAATGGTGTTGATGGTGTCGGGGGCAGCCAGCGCCTCGACGTAGAGCGTGTCCCGCGCGGCAGGATCCTTGGTGCTTGTGCTGGCCCACAGCAGTCGCTGCGGTTGCGCGCCCGCCGCCTCGAGCCCGCGCCACCGCGGTGACGCGAGCACGCCGCGATACTCACGGTACGTACGCTTCGCGATCGCGATACCGAGCCGGTTGCGAAGCGCCGCCGGGACCGTGTCTTTTACCGCGACGTCCCAGCGACTCACGAAGATCGAGGCGACGGAACCGACGCGCGGATCTCGTCCCGCCGCGATCCGCCGTTCGATGCCGCGCATGTATGCCTCTGCGGCTGCCAGGTACTGCGCGGCGGAGAACAGCAGCGTGACATTGACCGGGACGCCGGCAAAGATCGATTCTTCGATGGCCGCGGCACCTTCGGCCGTCCCCGGGATCTTGATGAACAGATTGGGACGGTTGGCCAGCCGGTGAAGTTCGGCCGCAGCCCGGATAGTGCCGGCGCTGTTGTTCGCGAGGAGTGGGGACACCTCGAGCGACACCCACCCGTCCAAGCCGCGGGTTTCGTCGTGAACTGGTCGGAAAAGTTCCGCGGCGCGCCTCAAGTCGTCGATGGCCAGCTCGAAGAAGAGTGGTTCGCCTGATTTGCCGGCCGCCGACTCGCGCCGAATGGCTGAGTCGTAAGCATCGCCGTTCTTGAACGCGTGGTCGAAGATCGTGGGGTTCGACGTTAGGCCCGTTACGGACAGTTCGGTGATGTAGCGTTTGAGCGTACCGTCATCGAGGATGCTGCGGGTGATGTTGTCGAGCCACAGGCTCTGTCCCAGATCGTGCAGCTGACGAGTCGCCTTCATGACCACTCCGTGCGCTTTAGCGCATCCGTGCGCCCGTGCGTTGCCTCGAAGAGTGAGACCAGACCGCCGGCGCCATCCGAGAGTAGAAACCAAAACGCGAACACCAGCGATAGCCCCACCCATGAGATCGTCAACGTCAACTCCTCCCTGTTCGCCGTCTGACCCACGCGTCGCGATACGATCAGTTCGCATTTAGCGTGCGCGGGCTGGGCGAAACGCTGCTCACATGCAACGCGCAGGCGGATACGCAAACGCTCCTCGCCGTGATGGCCGAGGAGCGGAGAATCACTCGGGACGGCGGGATTTGAACCCGCGACCCGCTGAACCCCAGGGGACGTTAGGCAGAGATCAACCGCGGCAACGTGACGGTTTCATAGGCGAACCGAGCATCGGTGCCGGAGGTCTGACGACAACATACCGAAAAAACGTCGGGGCACACGGGTCACGCCAATTGGCAAGCAGAAAGGGCCGCCTAACGCCCATCCCTTGTATTGGCGGGAAAATCACCAGCCGGGAATAGACTATTGAACGTCATGCGAGTCTTCGTCAACTCGACAGAGACCCATCCCGACCCGCAATGCCTCGTGCGCGACTGGTGGGATCATGCTTCGGCCAAGACCAAGCTGCCGAAGGTCAAGCGTCGTCGGTACCACTCACTTCGTCGGCAGTTCGCGACGGAGCTCGAGACCGTGCCGCTCGCCGATCTCGCGGCACTCGGCGGATGAAAAGACCCCAGACGATCGTCACGTGTTACATGCAGCCCGACCAACTCACGATGCGCGCGGCGCTGGCGAATCGGCGACCGATCGACCGTGCTGCAGGCAGCTGAATGCTGGAGTGTGGCGGGCGAATACACACCGCGAATACACACCGCGGCGCATTAAAGCCGAAACGAACAACCCCGTAAGAGCTCGTAAGCTCTTACGGGGCGAAACGTTCAGCTCAATGGGCCTGGGAGGAGTTGAACCTCCGACCTCACGCTTATCAGGCGTGCGCTCTAACCACCTGAGCTACAGGCCCCGCTCTGCTCGACATGGTGCATCGAACGACTGGAAAATCTAGCCGCCGGCGACTCAACGGTCAATTCACCGATGGTGTATTCGCTCGCGCGTCGAGTGGCGACGCACGACCGCCCCGGTGCACGCATGAGCGCGCGCCGGGGCGGCGTGAAGAAAAAAATCGAGTGAGTGCACCGTGCTTCGGCTGCGACTTCAAGACGCTTTCGGCGGACGCGCCCGTTAGGGTGGCCGTCTACTCGCATATCTCGTAAGGAGGTGATCCAGCCGCAGGTTCCCCTACGGCTACCTTGTTACGACTTCGCCCCAGTCACTGCGCTCGCCTTCGGCCGCTTGGTCCCTTGCGGGTTCCGGCGCGGACTTCGGGCGCTCACAGCTTCCATGGCGTGACGGGCGGTGTGTACAAGGCCCGGGAACGTATTCACCGTGGCGTAGCTGATCCACGATTACTAGCGATTCCAGCTTCATGCCGT
>JBKJQR010000103.1:0-26896 GCA_046593895.1 Gemmatimonadaceae bacterium
TCTCGCATCGCGATCTCGCGCAGCGCGTCATCCGCTGCGGCCGCGGGCTGCGGGCAATCGGAATCCAGCCCGGCGATCGGGTGGCAATCCTTTCGGAGAACCGCCCCGAATGGGCAATCGCCGACTATGCGTGCCTGACCTCGGGCATCGTCTCCGTCGCGGTCTATCCCAACCTGCCACCGGATCAGGTCGCGTACATCCTGCGCGACTCCGGCGCCGTGGCGATCTTCGTCTCAACGCCGGCGCAAGCGGCGAAGGCCGTTGCCGCGAGGAAAGATGCGCCAACGGTAAAGCACATCATCTCGTTCGTCGATCCGGCACCGTCGGGCGTCGAGCTGTCGATGGCCGCGCTCGAGGCACGGGGCGCTGACGGCGAAACTGCGGCCACCACCGCCACCTACCGCGCCGCGGCGCTCGCCGCCAAGCCGGACCACCTGGCCACCCTCATCTACACGTCGGGCACGACCGGCGAACCGAAGGGCGTGATGCTGACGCATGACAACTTCTATTCGAACGTCACGTCGAGTGTGCAGCGGCTCGCGGTCGCGTTCGAAGGAACGAACAACGTCGCGCTCAGCTTCCTGCCTCTGTCGCACGTCTTCGAGCGAATGGTCGGCCACTTCGTGATGATGTACACCGGCACGAGCATCGCCTACGCCGAGTCGATGGACACGGTGCCGGCCGACATGCAGGAGATGCGGCCGACGATCGTTGCCTCGGTGCCACGCCTCTACGAGAAGATGTTCGCCCGCGTGCTCGACAACGCGCTCTCGGGCGGTGCGGTCAAGAAGCAGATCTTCTTCTGGGCCCGTCGCGCCGCCGAGAGGTGGGCCGACGTCGTACTCGCCGGCCGGGTGCCTAACGCTTTGCTGGCGCTCCAGTACCGCGTCGCGCAGAAGCTCGTCTTCTCCAAGCTGCAGGCACGCACCGGGGGACGGCTCCGCTTCTTCGTGTCGGGCGGGGCACCGCTGTCGCCGGAGATCAACAAGTTTTTCTACGCGGCCGGGCTGACAATCCTCGAGGGCTACGGCCTGACCGAGACGTCGCCGGTGATCTGTTGCAATACCGCAACCGAGTTTCGAATCGGGACGGTCGGCCGCCCGATCCCCGGTGTCGAGGTGAAGATCGCCGGTGACGGCGAGATCCTCACACGTGGCCCTCATGTGATGCGTGGCTACTTCAACAAGCCGGACGCGACGCGTGACGCGATCGACGCCGAGCGCTGGTTTCACACCGGTGACATCGGCGAGTTGCGCGACGGATACCTCGCGATCACCGATCGGAAGAAGGATCTCCTCGTCACGGCCGGCGGCAAGAAGATCGCCCCGCAACCGATCGAGAACATGGTCAAGACGAACAAGTATGTCAGCCAGGTCGTGATGATCGGCGACAAGCGGAAGTTCGCCAGCATGCTGATCGTCCCGAATTTCGACCAGCTCGAACGGTGGGCGAAGTTGAAGAACCTCGTCTGGACCGACCGCCGCCAGCTCGTCGCCATGCCGATCGTCCGGGCGAAGATGGAGAAGGAAGTCTTCGCGCGGACGAGCAGCCTTGCGAACTTCGAGCAGCCGAAAAAGATCGCGCTGCTCGACGGTGAGCTCACGCTGGAAAACGGCGAGATGACGCCGACCCTCAAGGTCAAGCGCAAGGTCGTCGATACGCGTTACAAGCCACTGATCGACGCCCTCTACGCTGATGAACTCGAGCATGCGCATTGAACCCGGGTCGAGAGGCGGCACGCTCCCTGCACCTTGTCCCGCTCTCAAGGCACGGAGTGAAAACATGCGCAAACTGGCCTTTCTGATCGCCGTGGTGGCGGTCGCTGGCTGTGGTGGTCTGAAGAAGACTTTCGGCATCAACGACGCGCCCCCGGCGCACAGCGAGCCGAAAACAACAACCATCTACGGGGACTGGATCCTCGCGAATCCCGATTCGACCGCGTTCGCCGGCGCGCGAACCGTCGAACTCGCACTCAAGCAGTCGACGTTCACGATCACCGCGTTGTATCCGGGGCGGCCGACGTTCACCGTGTCCGGCGGGGTTGGTGAAGGCTCCGGCCTGCTCACGTTGACGCCGAGCGGGGTCAGCGACCCGTCGGCCATTGGCGGCGCGTTCGTCCCCGGCCGGCCAATCGTCGTCGTCGCCAGCGCGGCGGGCGGCTCATTGGTGTTCGCGCCCCCGCCGACGGGACAGGGGACGGCTGCCATCGTCCCGAGCTCCGTCTGGCACAAGAAGGCGCAGGCCGAGGCGGCAGGCGCGGTCGTTCCGCCAAAGCCGTAGCATCTTTCCCGCTCGTCGCCGCATTCAGCGGCGGCCAGCGGAGAAATGATCTGGCGCCACCAGCGTTCCATTTCGCGGGTGGCGCCGTTGCGTTGCGCGGGGCCGGTCAGCCTGGGCTGCGCGCCAATCGGATTAGCGGCGCGCCGCTCACTCGAGTGCCAACCCAATGGTTGTCGTCGCTCGCGAGGAGCTCGACATCGCGCGGGATCTCGAGGCCGGCTCCCCCCACGACGCGTCCGCCCGGTTGCACCGCTCCCAGTGCCACCACCGCGTCAATGCCCCGCTGGCCCGCGCCGCTGATGCTGCCTAACGCGATCGCGCGTGCGGAACCCGCGGCCACCGGAATGCGATCCAGTGTCGTGACACCAGACACGCCGTTCCCCATCGCGACATCGGCCGGCGGATTAACGGCGAGTACCATCACGGGCGCGATCTCGTGGAGTTGCACCGCCAGCCGCGCCCATTCTCCGACGAGGATCACGTAGCCCGAAGGCTCAGTCACGTCGAGCATGGCTGCGAGCTTGATAGCGGTCGACTCATCGTCGGCCACGGTCTGCGCCTCGAGCGCCAGAGGTGCAGGCCGCCCCGCTGTGAAGTCCGCCATACCGCGCTCGATCGGGTAGCGAGCATGGCAGACCGGGCATCCGAGCAGGCCCTGCATGATGTGGCGGCCCTCGACCACGTCGGCCGCTGCGACGAGCCATGATTCCTCGTGCACCGCGAGGCAGCGCAGCTTGTCCACCAGGTCGGAGTGCATCGCCGCGCCCGCGTCAGCTGCGCGAGAGACGCAACTCGTCGATGTTCACCGCGGCCTCACGCGTCAGTGCGAACAGCACCGCGTCGGCGACCGCGGTCGCCGCCAGCATCCGGGCGCGCGGGGTGAAGCCAGCGCGTTCGTCGGGGCCGATCGCATCCCAGAGCGGCGTATCGACCGGCCCCGGAGACACGAGCGTCGCGCGCACGCCGCTTCCCCGAAGCTCCTCGCGCAGCACCTGGTGCAGCGCGCGCGCGCCGAACTTGCTGGCCGCGTACGCGCCGTTCTCCGGAAAGGTGGTGCGATCGGCGATCGATCCGATTGTCACGATGTGCCCGCGTCCAGCGGCGCGCATCGCCGGCAGCAGCGCTTTCGCGAGCACGAACGGCGCGACGAGATTGGTGTCGAGCGTCGCCCGCAACTCGGTCACTGACTGCGTCTCGATCGCCGCCAGTGCGAACAGCCCCGCGTTGTTGACGAGGATCTCCGGCGCGCCCAGCTCTTCCGTCACCCGCGCAACCGCTCGACCGACGGCGCTCGCGTCAGCGATATCGCAGGGAATGGCGAGCCCGCCTAACGGCGCCGCCGCAGCGTGCAGTGCGTCGGCGCCGCGAGCGAGCATTGCCACGCGGGCACCGGCGCCGGCCAGCGCGGCCGCGACGGCGAGCCCGATTCCCCGCGACGCCCCGGTGACGACCGCGACCCGTCCAGCGAGGGCGCTCGCGTCGCGCGGCTCCCTCAGCTGGGTGACCGTCACCGGCTCGGCGCGCTGCCGTTGTGGGCGAGCCGCAGGAACTCGTCGCGCGTCCGCGCATCCGAGCGGAAGATGCCGCGCAGCGCCGAGGTGATCGTCTTTGAGTTCTGCTTCTCGACGCCGCGCATCATCATGCAGAGGTGTGCTCCCTCGACAACGACACCGACGCCCTTTGGCGCGAGTACTTCCTCGATCGCCTGCGCGATCTCCTCGGTCAGCCGCTCCTGCACCTGCAGTCGCCGCGCGAATACCTCGACGATTCTCGGCAGCTTCGACAGGCCGACGATGTGCTTGTCCGGGATGTACGCGATGTGGACCTTCCCGAAAAATGGCAGCATGTGATGCTCGCACAGCGCGTAAAAGTCGATGTCGCGCACCATCACCATGTTTTCGCTCTCGGCGGCGAACACCGCGCCGCCGACGACGCGCTCCACGTCGAGCTCATAACCGCGCGTGAGCCAGCGCATCGCCCGTGCGACTCGCACCGGTGTACGGCGTAGCCCTTCGCGCGTTGGATCCTCGCCGAGCATCCCGAGTTGTACCGCGACGAACTCCGCGTACTGGGGATCGTATTGCGCGTCCGGCGAGCCGGTGCGATCGGCTTCGGTCACGAGCACGCGTCCGTCAGTCCGCACGACGGCGTTCGACCCGCGCGCCGCGATCAGTTTACCGGCCTTCATATTCGACATGGTTGTTTTCCGTCTCCCAGAGGCGGAGGCGTGTCAGTTTCGCCGGAAGGATCGCCGGAGCGATTACCCGCCAGCAGGCGACGACGATGTTCTCGGTCGTCGGGATCACGCCCCGCATGAAGTCCACTTCGATGTTGAGGTTCCGATGATCCATCTTGTCGACGACCTGCTCGTTCACGATGCGCTTCAGTTGCCCGAGGTCGATGACGTAACCCGTCTTCCCGCTCACTTCCCCCGTCACCGAGACTTCGAGCACGTAGTTGTGCCCATGCCAGTTCGGATTGTTGCACTTTCCGAATAGTTCGGTATTCTCGGTCTCGCTCAGCGCCGGGTTATGGACGCGATGAGCGGCATTGAAAGTAAGGCGTCGGGTGACGGTGACGATGGGCATTGGAGAGCTCGCAGGGGCGTGATGAACAGCGCTCGAGCCGGCCAGCGGGTTCCCGACTGGGACGAGCATCGGAGAACCAATTCAAAAAAGCCGGGCCCCACATCGCTGCGGGGCCCGAAGAGGAAGAACGAAGAGGTTTTTTGAAGCCCGGTCGAATAATGAGGTCCTCACCACACCTTCCGTCTTCCCCCGCACTGGGGGCATGGCGTCAGTATAGATTATCGAACCCACTCGCAGGACTTGTTGGCTCAAAAAATAAGTCTCTTCGCCCCTCGTGCTCGCGTGCTGCCATGAAGGAAAGCTACGGTCCCGCTCAGAACACGTCAATGCGAAACACACTCAGCACCTATGCAGTTCCAATCGCGCTGGTCATCATCGCGGTGTGGGCCGTGGCGACATTCTACTTCTCGGCGCCCGGATGGTTCCACGGGTTGCTGACCGGCGGAATTTTTCTGTTGCTCTGGGGGATCGCGGCGCGCCCGGTGAAGACACCGCCACGCTCGCGGGAGTAGCGCGACCACCGTCGCTCGCGGTCCTACACCGCGAGCTGCAGCTTGCAGAACGACGCGTAGCGGCCGCGACGTGCGAGCAACTCGGCGTGAGTGCCGACCTCGGCGATCCGCCCGCCCTCAAGCACTACAATCCGATTCGCGAAACGTACCGTCGTCAGGCGGTGCGCGATCGTGAACGTCGTGCGACCGCGGGCCGCACGCTCCAGTGCGTCGACAACGAGCTGCTCCGATGCGGCATCGAGTCCACTCGTCGGCTCGTCCAGGATAAGAATTGGCGCATCGCGCAGTATCGCTCGCGCGATCGCGATTCTCTGCTTCTGACCACCCGACAGCGTCGAGCCGCGCTCGGCGACCGGCGTGTCATACCCTTCGGGTAGACGGTCAATGAATTCAGTCGCGTTTGCCGTCTCCGCGGCGCGGACGATGTCTGCTGCGCTGGCTGTGGGACGACCGAAGGCGATGTTCTCGCGAATCGTCCCGCTGAACAGCAGTGAGTCCTGCAGCACCAGGCTCGTCTGGTCGCGGAGCGACTGCACCGTGAAATCGCGGACATCGCACCCGTCGATGAGGACCGTGCCGCCACTTGGATCGTAGAGACGCGGAATCAGGCTGACGAGGGTGCTCTTCCCGGCGCCGGTTGCTCCCACGATCGCGATGCGTTCTCCGGCGGCCACCTGAAGATCGATTCCTGCGAGGACCGTGCGGCCGGACATGTACTCGAACGACACATCCCGGAACTCGATCGCGCCGCGCAGCGGTGGCGCGGGCCGCGCGCCCACCCGATCCGCGACCTCGCGTTCGACGCCGAGCACCTCGGCGACGCGCTCCGCGCCGATCGTCGCGCGATTGAGCGAGTAGGACAACCGCGAGAGTGCCTTGATCGGCGCGTAGAGGTTGGTCACGTACGCGAAGAACACGACGACATCGCCCGTCGTCAGCTCGCCAGCGAGGACGCTCCGTGCGCCGTACCACATCACGATCGCCAGCCCCATCGCCGCGAGCACGTCGACCAGCGGTGCGACGAACGCCTGATATCGCACACCGGTGAGGTGCGCTTCGTGGCTCGCGGCGTTCTGGACCTGGAAGCGCCCAATCTGCTGGTCTTCCTGGGCGAGCCCCTGCACGATCCGGATCGATGCCAGCGTCTCCTGGGCAACCGAGGCCAGGAGTCCGTCGCTCACCCTCGCTTCGCGCGCCGCGAGCTTGATGCGGTGCGTATAGCGGAAGACAGTCCAGAAGAGCAGCGGCGCGACCGACAGCGCGGCCAGGGCGAATCGCCAGTTCAGCCAGAACATCAACGTCAGCATTCCGACGAGCAGGCATGCGTTGCTGCCGAGGAGAATCGCCCCGCCAGTCACCACGTCGCGCATCGCACCGACGTCGGCCGTCAGGCGGGTGATCAGGTCGCCAGTCCGCTGTCGATCGTGGAAGCGAAGCGAGAGGCGCTGCATGTGGGCGAACAGCTCGCGCCGCAACGTGAAGACGAAGCTCTGTCCGACGTCGCCGAGGACGCGTGTGTACCCGTAGGTCAGCAGTCCGGTGCTGATCGCGATGAGCAGCGTAACTGCACAGGCCCCGTAGAGCACGGACATTGGCGCCAGCGGGGCGTGATCGAGCCAGTGACCGATGAATGGTACACGGCTCGGTCGATGTGACAGCACACGGTCGATCACGACCTTGAGCGGCCATGGGCGGAACACGGTCAGCGCCGCGTCGAGCACGATCGCGACTCCCGCCCAGCTCACCGGGCGGCGGTAGTCGCGGAGAAGGGGAAGGAAATGCCTGATCCAGATCGCCACGGTGTCGCCGACGGTGGCCTGCTTCCGCGCGTTAGGCATCGTTCGGCACTGCTGGTTTCGCGCTGTTCTCAAGTGTCAGTCGCCCGCGCCCATTCGCGATCACGAGCGGCGGACCGCTCACGCCCGAGATCTCGGCCAGGCGTTTGAGGACGTGCTCGGCCCCCGCGCCGCGGAGAACCTTCGGCTGGTAATCGACGCGCAGATCGCGGTTCTTCACGTAGACCGGCCACGCATCGACGACCGTGCGACCGTCCTCGAATCGAATGCCGAGCAGCAGTGACTCTGCCCGACTGTTCCCGGAGCCGAAGGTGAAGTTGCCCGTGCTGTAGAAGACCGGGCGCCCGCGGTAAATCTCCAGCGGCTGGATGATGTGGGGGTGGTGCCCGACGACCACATCGGCACCAAGATCGATGGCCAGCCGAGCCTTGGCCCGATCGACGACCGACGGTTCGCGTTCGTATGGGACGCCCCAGTGGAAGCTCACCACGACGCGATCTACCTGCGCCCGCAGCGCGCTGATGTCGCGCGCGAGCTCTTCGCGCGTATCGGTGGCACCGCCGGGACGCGTCGCGGTCGCGGCGCATCGCTCGTTCCAGTAGTAGGCGAGGAGCCCGATACGATGCGCTGCCGCGCGCATGATGACTGGCACGTGCGCCTCACGCGTGGTCAGGCCAGCGCCGAGGGGCGTGACACCGGCGGCGCGCAGTGCGTCGAGCGTCTCGATCACGCCCGAACGCCCACAGTCCATCAGGTGGTTGTTCGGAATCGCGCCGACGTTGATTCCAGCGCGAATGAGTGACGATGCGAGTGCCGGATCCACCTTGTAGGAGAACCGACGATCCTCGAGTTCTGCGTGGCGGGCGAGCGGACCTTCGATGTTCCCGACGACGATCGGCGCCCGCGCGAGCAGCGGCCGGACGGCAGCGAATGGGTAGTCTGCGCCATGCTCTTCGATCCGCGCCGTCGTGCGGCCGCCGAGCATGATGTCGCCGACGACGATCACGGAGTAGTCGCATTCACCCTCGGCAGCCAGTGCCGCCGCCAGCTCCGCGGCGGAGTAGAGGTCGGGCGAGTCGGGAATGTCTTCCGCCGCGGAGCGGAGGCTGGTCGTCGCGGCCGTCTTGTCGAGCGCAGCGAACGACAAACGCGTGGCGGGTCGGACGGTCATCGCGAGCGGTTCCCGGCGCCGGTCGTCGCCGCGCCGTTAGGCAGCTCGATGCCCCGCGCCCCGAGGCAGGCGATGATGCTGTCGTGGCGACGTCCACCGGTCAGCTTGTCGTCCGCGGCAAGGAGCGACGCCAATCCGGAGCCGAAGCGTAACCGCGCCTGCCTGACGGGGGCGACGCGCGGCCGCGGATCGTCGAGTCCCAGTCGCCCGATCTCGCAGAGCGCGGCGACCACGAGCAGGTCGGCGCCGCGGGCGCCATCCCGATCGGCGGCGGTGAGCCGGGCGCGCAGGTCCCACAGAGCCGCACCCCAGATGGTGCCGTTGGCGTGTGGATCAGCGTTAGGCGCCGCATCGTAATCGGCCATCACTTTAACCGAGGCGAGACTCCGCGGGTGGGTGACACTTTCGTCATGCCGGCGATGGCATGCCCAGATGTTGGGGCTTTCGAGCATCACCGCGGTCCAGTAGTCGCACGTCCCCTCGTCCATCGCCGTCTTTCGATTGTTCTGCTGGTCGGCGCGCTTCAGGGAGTTCGCCCGAAAGTCGGCGGTGTGCCGTGTGAGGTGATGCCCGTACTCGTGGTAGATGATCCCCGGATTGTGCGACGCATTCGCGCGGTACGAACGTCCGGCGCACTCGACGAGCGCACCGTGGGTGAGCAGCTTGCGGCCCGGCCCGAGATGAATTTCTCCGGTCGCGGCCAGCGCGTCATACTCGGCGACCTCGTAGCGGCGGGCCGGCAGGCGGTAGTGGCCTCCCTGGAATGGCCTCCAGCGACCGCGCAGAATCCTGCCGTCGCGCAGCCCGTCGCCGCGATCGACCGCCCCGTGGTGAGCGTTGACGACCGCGATGACGCGCGGGAGCGGCGGCGCATCGAGTTCGCGGAGCAATTCGTCGAGGTACGCCGCAATCCGATCGAGGTGAAAGTACGTGTTCACCTCACCGAATCGCGCCGCTTCGACGTAGCGCTGACGAAACTCGGCGGTGCGCGCGTACTTGTCGATCCGCCCGCCGCCACGACCATGATCGAACAGAAAATTGCCGTTGGCATCCGGCCGGGCGCTGCCTAACGGTCGGTGACGCGGTGCGCCAGTTGCCGGCGCCGGTTCGTAGAGTACGCCGCCGTTGCGAACGTCGACATAGCGCCCTCGCAGTCCGGTGCCCGGTTGGTCGAGACGCTGCAATCGCACATCGGCGATCGCCAGCGAGCCACCGAGTGCGCGGGCGGGATTTGCCGACCAGACGTAGGCGCGGCCCGTTGTCATCGAGTCGTGGCTAATGATGCGCCACGCGCCCGCGTCGGCATTCAGCTGACGAAGGCGCGCACGCCGACGGCCTGTTCGTCGCCGTTGAGTTGGTCGTTCAGTGCGCCTTCTTCGAGCTCCGGCGCGGAAATGCATTGGATCCCCGTCGCGGCGTGTACTTCGCGGCGCGCGAGCAGGCTGCGCGATGCCAGCCCTGACACCGCGATCGGACGGATACCGTGCGTGCGGAGGAGCGACACCGCCCCAGCGGCGCCAAGGGCGTCGCCAGCGGCGACCACCCAGGCGTCCACCGTCGCTGTGAACCGGCGGCTCGCCAGCAACGCGGCGGTCTCACCCTGCACGATCCCGTCGGCAATCTCGACGACCAGCCACGACGCGCCGACCGACGCGGCGTGGGAGACGAGCACCCGGTAGCAGTAGAGCAGGTCGTCAACGGTGCACTGATATGTCGACGGCCAACCGCCATCAATGAAGTCGAGCGCGACGCAGGCCCCTGCGTCGAGCATCGTGTAGGTGTCCTTGCCCGCGGCGGAGCCGGTCAGCTTGAGCGCGGCAACCGCGTCGCCGCCCTTGCGCAGGCCCATGATCAGACTGCGGGCGGTGTGCGTCTTTCCGGCGTCCATCGACGTACCGACGACGACGATGATCCGCGGGAGCGGCGCGCCCCCGAGCCGCGGCGCGCTTGTAAGTGCGAAGTCCTGCAGGTGCAGGGGCTTCCCCTTGGCGTCGCCGATCGCGCCGAGCAATTTTAGCTTGCTCGGGTCGGGCACGCCGTCGTGCTTGCTCGCGACCATGCCACACAACCCGCCCATCGACAGCAGGTCGCACTTGTCGCCGTCAGCGCGCGCGTATCCCTCGAACTGCAGCGTCGCGTAGCGGTTGCCAAAGACGGCCGCGATTACATCGCCTGGCTGGAGCGACGCGCGACGTCCCTCGCGCGTCTCGAGGTTGGTGTTCTTCCCGATTTTCTCCACGCGTGCGATGACGATGTCGCCCGGCCGAGGCGTGCCCGGAATGGGCAGCAGCGTCTGCATGCTCTCCACCGGCACGCGGCGTAGCGCGTAGGGAATCCGTAGTGCGGATTTCAGGTCCTGCGGGAGTGGCCGGTGCATGGCACAACCGTTTCGTCGTATGTGTGCGGCGCGCCAGCCCGGATCCGGAATTCCGGAGGGGCTGGCGCCCGATGATTCAGTGCAAAGCCTGACTACTGCGGCTAAAGCTTGTAGGACCAGTTCACCAGGAGGCGATTCCGCGAGTAATCATTGACCTCACCCGCGGCGGCGGTCGGGCGCAGTGTCCGCGACAGCTTCTGCATCTCGGTGATCGCGCCCACCTCGACACGCGTCCGTTCCCACAGATCCTTGCCGACGGTCACGCCAACCTGATCGCGGCGGTCGTGACGCGTATTGTTGTATACATCGTATGGCTGCGACGACGAGAAGTTCCGCCACCGGTGGGCCAACGACACACGCGCGTCGAGCGATGGAGCCAGCAATGCCCGGAGTCGGAGGCCGGCGGTCTGCTCGACACGCGAGAAGTCGGTGTTCTGCAGCGACCGAACGCGCAAGTCAGTCGTCGTTCCATTGCCGTTGAAGTCCCGATTGAAATCGGGTTCGTTGAGCAGCAGCACCGTTGGAGTCGGCGTGGCCGACAGCGACGCACGCTCGTAGCCAACGTCAGCGCTCACCCGGTTGGCGAAATCGACGATCATGTTCACGTTGCCGACCGGCCCGTGCATACTGCGCCCTTCGAAGGGCTTGATGTAGTTTCGGTTCTGCACACCGGCCTGGACATCCAGCGCCACACCGACCATGCCGCTGGCTGAGCTGGCGAGCCGCTGCCGGTAGCCGACCGTGAACTGGGCGTCACTGTACGTGCCGGGCGCGTAGACACGTTCCGCCGACTGAATCACGCCATCACCATTGGCATCCACCGCATCGGCCAGATAGTCGCGAAAGAAGTAGGTCGGCGTCAGTTCGCCGCGCAGATGCAGCCGGCCGCCCGACGTGACTGCCTGACTCGCCGTTAGGCCGATGGTCGCGTTGGACCGCTTGGTGTTCGTCGTGTAGTATTCGTAGCGCGCGTCGCCACCGATGGTCATCTCGCGGCCGCCAAGACCTGGACCCTTCGCCTCACCTGCCGCACGGATTGCGGTGACGAGGTCGGTCGATCCCGGCATGTCGGCAAAGCGGCCGACACTCGGCTGCGCATCCAGACTCGCCTTGCGCGCGGTCGTCAGAAGGTAGACGTTGTCGTCGTGGGTCGCCCCAAGGCGCAGATCACCCTTCTTGTGCCAGGTCGCGCTCTTTTTTGGCTGGTGGGTGGCCGACGGGCGCGTCGCCTGCGCCTCGGCGCTGAGGGCGAGCACCGCGAGCGCCGCGCTGGCAAGCGTTAGGCGGGCGGCGAAGCAAAGGTTTTGCGAAGACATGGATTGGGGAGTGACGGGGTGAAATCGGAGCAAAATTAGCGGCCGTTAGCGTTCTCGAATGACGAACTGCAACACGGCGCGGTCACTCTGAAACGCTACACGATCCCCGCCAATTTCGTACACGTCCGCTGGTCGTCACAACCGTTTCGTGCCGAACCTCACCGTTCGGCCGCGGCCGGTCAGATCTCCCAGTTCGACAGCACCACCCCGCTCGCCGGCGTCCGCTCCTGGTGCTCGACCAGCGACATCCGCAGGTCGCTCCACCGGACACGCCCGCCTAACGCGACGAGACGGCGATACACGCCTTCGTACTCGCCCTGGACGCGGATCGCCACTCGGCGCGTCCCGCTGCGTCGCGCGTGATCGCAGAGCGCCCGAACCATCTCCTCCAGGTTTTCCTCGCGCCGGAGGACGAGTTTCAGCACCCGCAGCTCCTCGCGTGTGCGCCCTTCGACCAGCGGCACCGAGTGGCAGATGGCGAAGCCACTCAACTCGTCGCCGCGCATCAGCACCGTGGTGTCGCCGAGCGCATAACTGTCAGTCAACTCCAGCTCGCGCGTGAAGTCATACCCCGGCTGGAGCTCGCCAACCAGCGCCGCACAGGCCTCGCGCATCGCCGGCTTGTCGACGTCGCGCATGCGACCATAGAGCACTGGCGGGCGATCGGCGCTCCCGGCGTCGATCGTCAGCGTCAACGTCAGGCGCCCCGGCACGAACCCGAGCGCCGAGTAGAAGCCAATGTTGTCGAGCGTGCGCGGCATCGTTTCGAGTCCGATCGCCTGCGCGCCGCGCGACCGCACGAAATCGATTGCCGACTGCACGACCCGCTTCCCGAGGCCGTTGCCCTGCGAGTCGGGGCGCACGGCGAGGGGGCCCATCCACCCCTCGCTGCCACTCACGTGCGCGACATTGAACGCTGCGATCTCGCCGCGTTCGTCGCGCCAGAGCATGGCGCCGCCGTCGGCGTCCTCGATCGCGTAGCGCCAGACCGCGGGATTCAGCATCGGAACGCGCACCCCAACCAGGCCATCGCGCCGGTAGCGGTCGGTAAACGAATCGCTGAACACCTCGTTCAACGCGCGAATGTCCTCGAGCCCGATCGGATAGGGCCCGGTGACGTCCTGCCCTCGGCGCCAGCTCCTCGCGGTGGCCATTGCGCGCTCAGCTCGTTGCAGTGACGAGATCACTCGCGCCGATCCGGCCAACGACCGCGCGGTCGTCGCCGTTCGCCCCGCCTTCGCCCTGCGTCACCCGCGACGCACCGGTCGCTTCGTCATAGCTCACCTCGACCACCCGATCGAGTCCCTCGCGCACCGATTCGATATGCGTGATGACGATGACCTGTTCGAAGCGATCGCCAAGCCGCCGCAGCAGCTCAATGACGTTCTGGCGCCGCGACTCGTCGAGCGATCCGAAGACCTCGTCGAGAATGAGCAGCGACAGCTCCTGTCCGGCCCGCTCGGCAATCATCTGCGAGATCGCGAGCCGGAAGACAAGATTGGCGAGGTCTTCCTCGCCGCCGGAAATCACCGGCTTCGGAATCCCTTCCTCGAGTACCGTTAGGCGATACTGGTCGTCGAGCTCCAGTTCGGCGTAACGGGCATCCGTCAGCTCGACGAGGAACGAACTCGCCAGCTCGGAGATTTCCGGGCGCAGCTGGAGGTTGAGGTCGGTGCGAATGTCCGAATAGGCGCGATCAAGCTCGTCGTGCAACCGCTTTGACCGGAGGACGTCGTCGAGCCGTTCGCGTGTCCGCCGCAGTTCGGCGTCAGCGTGTGACGCCATTCGGTGCGTCGCCTCGGCGGCCTGCACGTCCCCCTGCGCCGACATCGCGGCAAGTTCCGCCGCCCGCAGTTCCGACAACGTCTCCTCGGCTTCGGCGCGCAGCGACTCGAAGCTCGTCTGGGAGAAGCCTAACGTCGCGGCCCGGCTGCGCAGGCTCGCCAGCGCGGCGGTGACCGCCGAGCGCCGCTGGCTGATCGAGTCGAACTCGCGGCGAAGTTGCGGCTCGCGCGCGATCTGCGCGTCGAGCCGGGCGGCTTTTGCGTCGAGCGGCGCCAGTCGCTCGACCTCGCTGCGGAGGAAGGTGTGGCGCGCCGGGTCGTAGCCGACGGGAATGGTTTGCAGGTCGCGCTGGACACCGGCAATGCGCACCTCCTTGGCCGCTATCTCGCGCGTGATCGTCGACAGCTCCTGCACCCCAAGCTGGCACTTCGCGAGGCGGCGCTCGAGCACACTGACGTCCTGCGTGAGCAGCCGCCGACGCTCGTCCTCGACCTTCACGGTGTCCGGCATCTCGCCGAGCTGTTCGATCCGGTTCTTGTAGTAGGCGCCGTCGACTCGCAGCGTCTCGATCTGCTCGTCGAGGAGCTCGAGCACCTGGCGATAGTGGCCGCCTAACGGCCGGGCGCAGGTTGGGCAGGCGCCCTCCTCGCCCGCCTTGACGAGCCGATCACGCTGCTCGCGTGCCTCGGTGAACTGCGCGCGCAGGGCCTGCAGCTTGGTCTCGGCCTCCTGGCGGTCGCGGACCCATTCGGTGCGGACCGCCTCCAGCCTGCCTAACGCGTCCTCGAGCTCGCGCCGCTTCGTTTCCAGCTCGTCGGTCACCTCCTCCTCTAGCCCGGGAGCCGCTTCGAGCCGCAGCCGCCGCTCGCTCAACCGGGCCAGCTCCTCCTCGAGGCCGCGAGCGCCATCCTGCAGCGCGATGCGCCGCCCCTCCTCGCGGGCGAGGACATCGAGCCGCGTCAATTCCACGTGGATGTCGGCGAGCGGCGCGACATCGGCCTGGACGCGCGTCAACTCGGCGCGGGCCACCTCGATCTCGGCACGCTCGCGACCGATGCGCTCGAGGTCACGGCCGGTGTTGACCTCTTCATACTCGGCGACGCGAAGATCTTCGCGGACACGCTGCGCCTGTTCGCGCTCTTCCTGCGCCCGCTCCCAGCGGGGACCGACGTCGGCGAATCGCGATTCGGCCAGCATCACCCGCCGCTCACCAGCGGCGAATTGCTGCTTGGCCGCGGCCAGCCGCGCCGTCGAGTCGGCAATCATGCGCGCCAGCGTGGCCGCGTCGGGCATGCCGGCGCGTAACCCGTTCGCCTCGGCGACGATCTGGCTGCGCCGGTCGCGAACGAGATCCTGCGCCTGCTTCAGCTTCTCGTAGCCGAGCACCTGCGAGAGAAACTTCGCGCGCTCGGCCGGCTGCATCGCCGCCATCACGCTCAGTTCCTTCTGCCCGGTGAAGTACGTATTGAAGAACTCGCGCTGGCTCATGCCGAGCCGCTTCTGCAGCAGCTCGGTCACGCCGGTGAGCGAATTGGCGATCGGCTCCGGCGAGCCGTCGAGATACAGTTCGGCGCTCGTCAGCCCGCGCACGACGCGGTAGCGATGGCGCCCCAGCTCGAAGTCGAGCTCGACGCGGACCTGCGCTCGCGCACCCGCCCGCGCGAAGCGGATCGACTCGCGCGTCCCCCGTGCGGCCGACTGGCCGTACAGCGCCCACGCGACGCCCTCGAGGATCGTCGACTTGCCGGAACCGTTAGGCCCGATGATGCCGGTCAGGCCGAGATCGAACTCGAGCTTCGTATCGGCGTGCTGCCGGAAGTTGACGAGGTGGAGGGAGTTCAGCCTCACGGCACAATCTCGACGACCGGGCGCGGCGCTGCATCAGCCTTCTCGACGTCGTCGAGGTAGCGGATGCCGAGGTCGACCAGCGCTTCGCGCGAGAGGTCGGACTCGATGATACGCCCGCGCAACTTGTCGCGCACGACGTCACGGAGCGACGGCCGCCGGCCGGGCGCACCCTGGCCATGCGACCGGATGACATCGGGGCGCCGTGTGTCGAGCAGGAAGTACAGTGCGCGACGGCGATAGTCGCGCAGCGCCTTCTGGTCGAGCTCACGCGCGATGTGGCGCGGCACGTCGCGGGCGAGCAGGCGGACGACATGGTCGTCGATTCCGCCGGTGCAGCCATCGATCGACGTCCGGATTGCGGTGTCCAGTTCGGCCGACGACAGGCCGCGCGCCGACAGCGCCGGCAGGTCGACCCACCGCCGGACGTTAGGCATGGGGTGGAACTGATGCTCGCCGGTCGCGAGGTCGTGCTCGATCAATCCCTTGCCGGCGATCCCGGCATCGCGCTCCTCACTCAGTTCGCCCCACGAATTCGCGCTCGTGTAGTCGATCGAGCCGGAGTAGTACGCGTTAGGCGCGACCTGGCGATAGACGTGGTAATGACCGAGCGCGACGTAGCTCCATCGCGCCGCGCCGAGTTCCTCGTGGCTGATCGTCACCGATGCGCGGTCGGTGACCCGCGCGTGGTCGGGAATCACCCCTTCGACCTCGCCGTGCAGCAGGAGGACGTTATGGCGGTAGGCGGCATCGGGCGTCAACGCGGGGCGACGCGCGCCGCTGTCGGGGACCGCGAGAATCGAGAGTGTCCGGTCAAAAAGTTCGATCCGCCGGGGTTCCGCATCGACGACGTGAATGCCGAGCGGCTCGAAAAGCTTGAGGATGCACCCCGTCTCGGCCGTGCGCGGGGTGTCGTGATTCCCGGCGACGATCACGACTTCAGTACCGGGCAGGCTGGACTTGAGTCGGGAGAACTGGCTGAACGCGGTGAGGATCGCCGGGTTCGTCGGGCGGACGTTGTGAAAGACGTCGCCCCCGACGACCACCAGCTCCGGCGCGAGCTCGATCGTCTTGTCGATCGCATTCCGGAACGCCCGCGCGACGTCCGCCTCGCGCTGGTTCATCCCAAGCGGAGTCAGACGCTGATACTGGCGATAGCCGAGGTGGAGGTCGCTTAGATGAACGAGTCGCACGAGTCCATGTCGCTGCCGGGACGCGAAGCGCAGGGCGGGATGTGCACTTCGGGATTCAGCGTCAGAATTGTAGCATTCAACGGTGTAACTGACTGAAACATAACGATCTACAGCTATTTCCGCCATGCGGTCACGCCGCTGCGGTGCCAGTGGATCGCCCTGCGACCGTTAGTCGTGGTCGTCAGCGCGCATCTTCTGGATCACGCGGACAGTCACCGTGAGCGGAACGGACGGAGCCCCCGGCGTCGTCACCGTGGAGTGTACCGTCATGTCGGTGAAGGCGGAGACGATCCATCCGCGACGACGGTCGAGTGTCATCGCGCCGACAATCAATCCGCTGACGGCGCCGACACTCTCGCCGGCTGCGCCTGCGGGAGCGCGCTCGTCGCGCCGCATCGAGCCTTTCATCGAGATCCAGGCGTAGCGACCATTTGACGTGAGCGAGTCGAGCCGGAAGACAGCGCGCACCTCGCCGGCACCGCGTGCGGCATTGGTCGCTGGAATCGGCATCGTCTTCGTCCAGCGGCCACCGACGGCGACCGGTTCCGCCGGCAGTGTCGGCGGCATGAGTGCCACCAACGTCGCCTGCTGCGCACCGCGCGCACTATCCACGTTCTGCCCCGTTCCATCGGGCAGAAGCCGGAGCCGGGACACCGTTCCGGTGAGCGCGCGAATCGCATCGGCGCGCATGGCGCGCGCATGATCGTCGCTCGTTTCGAGCTGCACCGAATCGGTGTGCGTCGCCACGATCGTGTTGTCGCTGTTGACCGTCTCGACGATCGTCCGCGCGAACATCACCATCGACGACATCACCCGCGCCGTCGAGTCGCGCCCGGCAATGCGTCGGCTTCCAGTCATCTCGACCCGTTGCTCGAGGCGGACGGCGACGGTATCGCCAGCATGCGGCCT
The DNA here is from genome assembly GCA_046593895.1 of Gemmatimonadaceae bacterium. Lineage (GTDB taxonomy): Bacteria > Gemmatimonadota > Gemmatimonadetes > Gemmatimonadales > Gemmatimonadaceae > JABFXC01. Next base: position 17,773 of record JBKJQR010000103.1, read on the forward strand.
CACTTCGAGCGCGACGGCACCGGTGTTCGCCGCGAGCGGGAGCGGCGCACCCTGCGCGCGCGACGACACCGGGGCAACGAGTGCGAACCCGGCGATTACCGTTAGGCAGGACGACTGGAGTGACATCACCCGTTGCCGTACGGATCGTCGAACGGCGTCCCGCGGATCGCGACGCCCGCCGGTCGCGGCGCGGTTGGCGAACTTCTGATCAGCGCCGGGAGCTGCGCGAGGAAGAAGCGTTTGGCGTCGTTCGGGCGCGCCCTGATCGTCGCGTTGCGGGCCCTGATGACGGTATGCTCCTCGTGGATGCCGATCGCGTCCTGCACCCATTGCAGCGTCACCGAGCCGTCCAGCGCACGGAGCGAGCGCAGGATCGCCTCGTCGAGCCCGACCGCGGTCGACTGCGGGAATCGTTCGACACCGTCACGCCCGCGCATGATCGACGGGCGCGGAAAGCGGACGAACACCGGCTGCGTGAAGTGCGGATGCCTGACCATCAACTGCCCCTTTTCGAGCGTGGCGAGCTTCGTCTTGATCGCCGGACTCAGCACCGCGTAGCCTGGCGTCGCGAGTTCGTCGCCATCCATCCGGCCGTAGAGCGCGCTGCCCGCGTTGCCGACGACGCGCCGGTGGACCTGCGAGCGGAATTGCTGCGCGCCGAACAGCACGAGCCCGAGGTAGCGGCCGCGCTCAGCGATGTCGAGCAGCATCTTGCGAACGTAGGTGTCCTGGCCATCTGACGGTGCGTATTTGTTGAGCTCATCGACGAAGACGACGACGTGATTCACGCCGAGATCGCGGCGCTCGAGATGCTCGCGCAGCTTCGTGACGACGCGCGCGAACACGAGATCCTGCGCATCCTCCTCGAGTCCGGCGACGTCGATGACATACACCGTTCGGTCCTCGAAGCTCCCGAAGGGAAGGTCGCTCACCGCGCCGTCATCGGTGACAAGACCGGCGCAACGCGTCGAGATGTTCGAGAGCCGGTTGCGCACCTTGCGGATGGTCGCGACGTGGTGCGTTCGCCACCCTTCGGCATTCTTCGCCTCGAGCCCGCGAAGCACGTCGCGAAACCAGGCCTCGAGGTCGGCGAACGATTGCACGCGGTGCGACCGCGAGAGCATCGGATCGGAAAATTCCTGGCCGACGACGTTCCGTGCGATGAAGTCGATCAGCGCGTCCGCTTTCGCGTCGAGGTCGTCCTTGTTGAGCAAAACCTCGGCGTACTGCAGGACCTCGTGTAGTCCCCAGGTCAGCGGCTGGAGATTATGCGCGAGCGCGTCGTTCGAGCGGAGGGTGTTGAGCGAATGCCCTTTTGAGTGATACGGCGCGAAGTATTGCGTCCGTTCGAACGGTTTCGCCGGCACGCCCAGCTTCTCGTAGATCTCGCGGTCACGCGTGTCGATGATCCCGGGCTGGTCGAGGAAGCAGAGATCGGGACCCTTCACGTTGAAGCAGACCGCAGCGACCGATCCATTCTGCGCCGGGAAGTGGGCGAAGATCGATTGCAGCAGCCACTCGACGGCACTCGTCTTCGTCGCCAATCCCGATACGCCCGTGATGTTCAGGTGCGCGGCCTCGGGCCCGAGCAGGAAATCGGCATCGAGATAGATCGGCGCGTCGGTCCCGCCGGCGCGATAGACGCCGATTGGAATCCCGGTGCGCGATCCCTCCTTGAGGTAGCCGTCCATCCGCAGGGCAATGGCGACATCCTCGTCGCCCGCGAGGAACACCTGCCCCATCGGTACCGGCTGCAGTGGCTCCTCCGGCAGCTGGCGGAGGACCGCGGCAGTGTACAGGCGGATCTCGGCGCGCTCAGTCGCAGCGAACGCGCCGCCCCCCGGCAATCCGTCGTGGCCGATGACGTCGTGCAGCGGTGTCTGCAGGTCGGTATAGCTGAACCCTTCGACGACGATTCCGTAAATCCGCGGAATCTGTCCCTCCACCGGCTGCGTTCCCTCGACGCGCACGATCGTCCCGATCCCGACCGGCGAGTCGAGCGCGGTCCAGAAGTGAAATTCGTGCGGCGTGTTCGGCCGTCGCTCGGTGGCGACGACGCGGCCGAGTGGAGTCATCTGCAACCTGATGTTGGGAATTGGAACGGTAATGCTGGTGCAGCCTCGAGGGCCAAAGCGACGACGATCCACTGCCTAACGGTTGTTTGGCGTGTGCCACGGCCGATGTGGCGGTGCCGCGGTGAATCGTCCAATGAACGTCCCCGCCGCGCGGATGTCACGTGACGGACTTCAGGTACTCCTCCGAATCGCGGATCCCGTACGCCATCCGATCCCACCGAGCATCGGGGAGGGCGAGCGGCGCGCCCTCAGCGAGGACCCAGCGTGATACCTCGTCGGCGCGCGCCGCGATCTCGTCGTCTGGATAGCGCGAGACCTCGATCCGAACAAGGCCGAACGTCGGGTCACGCCCGGCAGGATCGCGTAGGCGCAGATACCAGCTCACCACCGCGCTGCGCCGCTTCGGCTCGATGAGAAACGCCGACGTGCGTTCGCCGGCTCCGAGGCGGAATACGATCTCGACCGCGTCGTCCACCGCATACAGCGTGCGATGGCTCTTCACGACGCCGACTACGCTTTCGCTGCGCGCCACCCGCTCGCTCCCGCTGATCCCACCGTCCACGAACAGGGGATGCGACTCGCTGTCGCACCATCGCTCGGCGAGCCGTTGCTCGAGTTCCTCGCGGTGTCGCTCCACCAGGTGGACTGTGCGCTCGAGGGTGTTCAGCGGGTGGCGCGACGGAGGCGACTCCCCGCTGTCGTACGCCGACGAGTCGATCGGCGACATTGCCGCCAGGCTCGCCCAGATGGCAGGCGCGAGATGTTCGCGCGGTGCGTAGAGTCGATGCTCGACGCGGGACGTCCACGTATGAAGTCGCCGATCGCGTCGCTCGCGGATCGCGGCCGCAGCCGTGCCGTGGACGATCGGTGCGCCGTCGACGTAGGCGACGACGCGACTCTGCTGGACGCCATCGAGGAACGCCACAAATCGTGGTTCGACGCGCCCCGGGATGCGGCGCGCGATAAACGGTCCGCTCTCGAGCGGGAGCACGCGAGCGGTTCGTGCGGGCTCGTCGCCGCGGCGGAGTTGCTCCAGCGTGGCGAGTGCGTCTTGTAGGTGGACCGCTCCCCCGAGTGCGGCTCGAATGCCGCGCGTTGCGGCGCGAAAGCTCGTATCGGTGGCAATCGGTAGTGTATCTGACAATTATGATGAGCTCGGGCCGGCGTAGCCGTGTGGGCGTCGCCCCGAGTGTCCCTCTAACCGGAAGGCGCATGGGGCGACGTCGCCTACTCGCGACCACTCTAATTCTAGCGCTCGGGTGCGACAAGGCGCGGCAGCTGACCGGCGGATCGGCGGGCTCCCAAGCGCCTGACGCGCCCGCGGCGTCGCGTCTCGACCTGACGACGCGCCCCGACATGCTTTTTCAGATTTACGGCGACCGCGATGACCCGCGAATGATCCCCGTCGCCGTCCTTCGCGGCGGAAAGATCGAACAGATCACCCTCGGTGCATCCGGGTGGAAGCAGTTCGACGGCATGTACGGCAAACCGGGGGCTGAGTACCCCGTATATCAGGGGGGCCACTCGGTCGGGCATGCAACCGTACGCCAGGGAATGTGGGAAGACGGGAAGGATCCGCTCTACACGTTACCGAGCTGCAAGCTGATGGTTCCCCAAGCCGCTGTTACAGTGAGCTCTGCGGGGAAGGCGGGCTACACGGTGTCGCTCTTCGCCGCCACGCGCCCCCTGCACGAGACTGCGGCGACGCCGATGGCTCAGGCCGAGGTTGATCGAATCGGGCGTCAGGTAGCCGAGCGCGTTTCTGCCGGCGCAGGGGTGGATAAGTCGGTTGTCGATAGCCTCGACTTCCACGCCGTGTCTGTGAGCACCGGTGTGTCGAAGTGGCCGACGATCGTGATCACACTGATCGACCGGCGCGCCGACGAACAGAGTGCTGCGCACGAACACACATCCCACCTGCTGATCGTCGCCGATCGCGGCGAAGGTTCGGGCGACTACTCCCCGACCTTCAAGCACGTCGTCGATGGCGACGCTTCGACGGGCGATTTTCGGCGCTTTATCGACGCACTCGACGTCGCCGGCGGCGGGACAGCTGAGCTGGTACTTGAAGGCTGGAAGTTCGGGGGCGACACTTTTCTCCTCTTCCTGCAGTACAACAACGGAGCCTGGACCGAGCTGTTTCGCGGCCGGTCCAGCTGGTGCCTCGACGAATCCACGCGTTAGGCATCGCGGCCCGCAGCTGGCAGCACGAACCTCCACTCGGAGTTCCAACCAGATGCACACGTTCCACTTTGCGCGGCTGGCCACTCGTGCGGCGCTTGTCGCACTCGTCACCGCCGGCTCGGCGTGCCACCCGAAGCAGGTGAATCGAATCGATCCCGCCGCGGTGACCGATCTCTCCGGGAGATGGAACGACACCGATTCGCGCCTCGTCGCCAATGAATTGATCAGGCAGAGCCTTGACGGTGCCTGGCTCAAGCGGTTCAGCGACGCTCATGGCGGCGCCGCACCGACCATCCTCGTTGGCAACTTCGACAACAAGACGTTCGAGCACATCGCGGTCGGCACCTTCGTCAATGATCTCGAGCGGGCCTTCACCAATTCGGGCACCGTTCAGGTGGTGGCTGGCGGTGCAGCGCGCGATGCGATTCGCGACGAGCGCGCCGATCAGCAGAAGAACGCAAACGCCGGAACCCGCTCGAAGCTCGCCAATGAGACCGGTGCCCGATACGTGCTGCAGGGCGAGATCCAGGCGATTGAGGATTCCGAAGGCAAGGAAAAGGTCGTGTTCTACCAGATCGACGCGACGATGGTCGACATGGAATCGAACGCGAAAGTCTGGATCGGCCAGCACAAGATCAAGAAGTACATCCTTCGCCGGCGCGTCGGACTCTGAACTCACAGGTGATCCACATGACCAGACGCACGATGACAGGTGTCGCGCTCGGAATCGTCGCCCTCGCCGGCTGCACCCAGCGGCGGGTCAATCCGGAGCCGGTGACGATCATGCGCAACGGCCAGCGCGTTCCCGATTCGGACGCGCAGATCGCCGCGGCGCGCGACCGCGTCGGCGGCGACCAGGCGAGCACCGCCTACACGCGCGATTCGATCATGGCCGCGGCGATGACGGGATGCACGCCTAACGTCTGCGCGGCGGTGACTCGCGGCGAGGTCGCCATCGGGATGAACGAGGCGCAGTTGATGGCCTCGACTCGGACAACTCCGGCGGCGTGGTCGGTGCGCCGCTCGGGCAGCGCGGTGGTCTACACTTCAGCGATGCAGGGCCAGCCGGCGCACGACATGGTCGCAGCGGTAGCGATGGTGCAGCTCGACGGTGGCCGCGTCGCCTCGTACGCGTACAGCGAACCGAGTGGGATGCGGATCGTGCAGCAGCCGGCCGACGCGTCCGCGGCGGCACGTTCGATGGCGACGGGGCGTGCCCTCGTCGATCAGGGCGACCAGCTGGTTGCATCGGGCAATCCCGACCTCGCACTCGCACGCTACGACCAGGCGAGCGTCCTCCTCCCTAACGATGCGACGGTTCAATACAAGATCGCGACGCTGCTCGACCAGCAGCTGCGACCGATCGAGGCGGTAATGCGCTACCAGCGGTTCCTCCACCAGATGGAGCTCGAGCGGATCAGCGCCGTCGGCGACGCCTATGCCAAGCAGGCCGAGGCGATCGCCCACGCGAAGGAACGGATCATCATTCTCGAGAAGCACTAGGAGCCTGACGCGTGCGGGACCGCGCGGCTGGCACACGACGCACCCGCGCCGTCCTCCTCGCCGTGATCGTTGCGGCCGCCGCCGCGGCGTGTGCGAGCGGCCGGCGGGGAGGGATCGCGGCGCTGCCCCCCGAAGCCATCCGCGCCGGGCTGACGGAATCGGATTACCGCCTCCGCCGCTCGCTCGCTCGCGGGAGCTACGACAGCGCAGCTGCGCTGGTCGCGCCTAACGGCGCACTGGCGCCCGACGACGACCTGCTCGCCGCACTCTACCGCGGCTCGACGCTTTATTACGCCGGGCGCCTTGACAACGCCGGCCTCGCCCTCGACCAGGCGGCGATCGTCGCTGACGACCGGTTCACGAAGAGCATCTCGAAGAACCTCCTCGCGCTGCTGACCAACGACGGTGCGCTTCCCTACGAGCCGACGCAGACCGAGCGGCTGATGATGAACTACTACGGGATGCTCGACTACCTGCGCCGCAGCGACCCGTCCGGCGCCGCGGTCGAGGCCCGGCGGATCAGTGCACTCCTCGAGCGGTTCGACACGCGCAGCGACAGCGTCGACGTCCCGACGCGCGCACTGCTCAACTACCTGGCCGGCGCGACGTTCGAAGCCGCCGGCGAGTCGGCTGACGCCGATGTCTCGTATCGTGTCGCCCGCGCGCTGGTCGGGGACTCGGCGCTTCCATTCCCCCTCACCGGCAAGGCCCGGCGCAGGGCGATGGCGGCGGCCCCACGCATTGCCTCTGGGACTGCACCAGCGCGGATGGGCGAGGTCGTGATCGTCGTCGAACACGGGTTCGTGGCGCACCGCGTGCCGCGCATGCTGCTCGTCCCCGTCACCGAGGAGGAGTTCGAAAAATTCGGCAGCACGCCCGAGGCGACGGTCGAGGCAGCGGCGGCAATCGGGCTGCGCACAGCGGCGTTTCTGGCGCTGCAGCCCGATCACTTCATGTGGCGGAACTCCGACGATGACGGCAGTCACTTCACAATTCGTGACTCGACGAACGTGGCGTACCTGATGCCGATCGCCTGGACCGTGTTGCGCCGCCCATACCATCCGCCCTGGCGCGCGAGCATTGTCGTCGACTCGGTCGCGACCCAGACGTTCGGGGTGAGCGCCGATCTGTGCAACGCGATTGCCAATGATTTCCGGCGCCAGCGCGGCGCGGCACTCGCTCGCGGCATTGCGCGCGCCGGAGTGAAGCTCGCGCTCGCGAAGTCCGCCGAAAAGAAATTGGTAAGCAAGAAGGGCGCGTTCGCCGGTAGCATGGCGAAGTACACGATGAACGCGATCAACATGTTCACCGAGCGCGCGGATCTCCGGCAGTGGAAACTGCTCCCCGGAGAAATCTCGATCGTGCGGATGTTTCTTCCGGCCGGCTCACACACTCTCGCCATCGATTACACTTCGGCCCCGGGACTGCCCGTTAGGCGCCTGGCAATCGGGTCGACGGAGGTCGTCGCCGGAAAGATCTCGTTCGCAACGACCCGGATCTGGGACGACGGCGTGGTCGAACACCTGGTTGCGCCAGCCGTCGCCCCGCTCGCCGCGGTACGCATAGCCCCGAACGCGCCCTGATCCTCCGTCGCGCTCGCGCCCTTCGGTGCGACGCCAGCCCTACTCGACGCCGATATCCCAGGCCTGCTCGAGATCCTTCTTCGAGTACGCGCGGAACGCCGTGAGCGTCGTTGTCTTCAGCAGCCCGGGGATCGACGGAAAGACTTCCGTCACCACGCGAGCGATCTGCTCGTACTCGGCCACCCGGACGATCACGACGAGGTCCCACTCTCCGGAGACCGAGTAGACCTCGGTGACGCCGTCGCATCCCGCCAGCTTCATCGCGGCCTGAGGAATGAGCCGCGGCTCGACGCTGCAGAGGACGATGGTCGTGATCACTGATCGAGGGGAAAGGGGGGAACATTCAGGAACCAGATGCCGGCCACAGCGCCGGATGGCTCGACATCGACGAGCAAATCGTGCGCGACGAGAATCGACCGCGACTCCGCGCCCGGACCGAAGCGGAAATGAAATACCCTCTCCGGATCGTCCACCTCGGCGCTGAGGGGACTGTCCACCGCGCTCGCGCCGGCCGCGGCATGCCTGGGCGGTAGGACGACATCACCGGGCTCGGATTGCGGTGGCCTCAGCGTCGGCAGCTTTCGAACGTCGGGCCAGACCGCGACTTCCACGCCGCGAAGCCGGCCGCCCCGCACATCGAGAATCATCCACGAACCGTCCAGCCCCTGCACCTCGATTGTCGCTGCCGGTCCGTCGGGTGCGGTGCCTTCGAGTTGGGCGCTGAGGATATCCGTGTCGGTGTCCCATCGATACGCAACCGAGGGAGTGGCACCCCTCGTTGGTTCGATCTGGACGGTCAGGCTCATTCGCTTATTCTCCGCTCGAGTTGCCGCAACCTGCTCGCACGGCAGTACGCGCTCCATCATCATCGGGCCGCGCTGGTGACCGAAGCTGCGCCGGCCAGTGCGGTGCACCTACCCGGGGGACTATCTTTCATTCTCGCGCAATACGGTAGCACGGCGGCGGGGACGCCACAACGTCAGGACTTATCGTGGAACAGGAGTCGAAGGAGACCTCGGGAGTCGCGCGGAGCCAGCACTCGGTGCTGATTCTGCCTCACGACCGCTCGGCGGTGGCAGCCTTCGTCGGCGCCGCGCTGGAGAAGGTCGACGCAGACGTTGCAGCGACACAGCTCCTCATCCTCACGCCTGACGCTGAGGCGACGGCGATGATCAGCGGGGTCGCCAGCCATCTCGCATCGGAGCGCGGCGCTGATATCGTCCCGGCAACCAGTACGAAGCGCGCGAGCCGGCTGATTACCGAACGTCGTCCGCAGGTCGTCGTCGGAGGCGCTGAGGAAATCAGCGCGCTGATCCAGGCGACGACACTGAAGCTCGGCGACGTGCGGGCGGTTGTTCTCGCCTGGGTCGAGGAAACCGCCATCGCCGGCAGCGCGACGACCGCCGCGCTCGAGACAGTGATGGGTGAAGTTCCGAAGGACGCAGCTCGGATACTCATCACCGGACGGCTGACCGACGCCTCGCGCGAGCTGGCCGAACGTTATGCGCGCCGCGGACTGCGCGCCGCCGAGCCGGGCGCAGAGGACGAGGGCGGCGCGGTCAGTATTCAATACGTAGTGGCTACAGCGACGAACCGTGCGCCCGCGTTGCGGCGCTTGCTCGACGAGCTGGATCCGGCACGCGCCGTCGTCTGGACGCGCACTCCCGAGGCCGAAGCGGAGGCGACACAGGTGGTGAGTGGACTGGGCTACCGCGGCGCACAGGCATCCGTGCGGGTGGTGCGCGATGCGCCGTTAGGCGAGGCTGGACTCGTCGTCTT
>JBKJQR010000032.1:0-9318 GCA_046593895.1 Gemmatimonadaceae bacterium
TACTGCAGGTAGTACTTCCCCCCGTGCTGCGTCATCCACGCCCCTTCGACGAAGGGCACGCGCGCGTCGCGATGATCCTGGCCGAAGCGCTCCCACCCGTGCACCTCCGGATGCAACCGGAGCAGGGGAACCGGCGAGCCCTTGTAACTCATTCGCTTTGCCGGATCGAGTTCGATGCCGTAGAGCGGATAGGTGTTCGAAGATCCCCAGTAGAGGAACCAGCGTCCGCTGCTGTCGTCGTGGAACAGTGCCGGGTCCCACGGTCCGGGCGGCGTCGAGTCGTCGGGGATATCGCCCCGGTCGCCGCGCGCCGAGGCGTTAGGCAGGCGCGGCATGATCCGGTTGTAGAACTCGAGGCGGCCGGTCGCCGGCGCCGTGCTGAAGAGCAGCGGCCGTGGCTCCGTCGCCGCCTGGAGGAGGAAGATCGTGTCGCGTACCGTCAGCGCCGCCGGCGCGACGACATCGTCGAACGGCCAGCGGCTCGGCGTCACATGCGTCCAGTGCACGAGGTCGGGGGATTTCCAGTACCCCGCGGCGATCGTTCCGAAGAGATAGTACTGTCCGCCCTGCGTCACGATCACCGGGTCGGCCCCACTCCGGTACGATACGCTGTCGTTGATCTTCTCCCAGTTGTACCGGTAGTCGACGTCGACCGGGTTGCACCAGCTCCGACTGCCGGTCGACTGCGCCGTCGCGCTGGAGCGACCGGTGAGCGAGAGCGCGGACAGCAGCACGAACGCCAGCCTGGACCGGCGATCGAGGTGCGTCATACGCCGAATTGCCGCAGGTGATGATCGATATGATGGTAGCCAAGCCGCCCCCACGAGCTACCGGACAGCCTGCCTAACGCGGGATGCGCCGGCCAGACGGTGCTCCCCTTTCGCGCGGCGAAGCGCGTCAGCGCTGCCTCGAGCTGGGCCAGCTCTTCATCGATCGACGCCTTCTTCCGCGACACAATCTCCGGGACCGTCGGCAGGTTTCTCGGGAAGCGTACCAGGTTGGCAAAGATCCAGTTGAGCGGCCAGTAACGGACGAATACACGCCGCGGCCGCACCGTGATCTCGCCAAGTCCCATCCGGAATGCGTCCACCAGGTGCGCCAGCATCTGGTCCACGGTCATCCGCCCCCACTGTGCCTGACTGTCCGCGGTGAGTCGCCGCGCGCGCGCCATGCACTCCGCCCGCGTCCCCTCCTGCCAGAGAGTCTTCACGACATCGCCTGCTCGCCTGAGCGGCTCCCTGTTCTCGCTGCTCTCATTGCCGGAGCGCTGCTGGCGGCGCGGAATGAACGCCGGTGGAGTCGCCCACTGCACCCGGTGGGCGAGTGATGTCTGACATCAGCGTCAAAACCGTCGCCAGCCCTTCACTGTCGATCCCGGGTCCGCGCGGACCGCCTTCGCCCGCCGTCACCGTCACGCGCGTCGAGTCTTCCATGGCGGTGAATGCGACGATCACCGACGTCCCGCGCGGGCTCTTGCCGCGCACCTGCGCGGACGGGACATCGCGGGTGATCTCGGTGTAGCCGCGCTCCTTCATCGCTGCGAAGGCGCGGGCGAACAACGTGTCCTTCGGGGCACGCGAGACCGATGTCATCCGCGGCGCGGTGCGCCCCTCGGCGCCGGTGGACGGGTGATTGAGCGTGCAGGCAATGGTGGCGAACGAAACGAGGGCGAGTGCGCGAAGGCGGTGCATGTGCGGCCGGTGCAAGGTGTGGTGAAGTCGATCCGGAGCGGGGCGAATCACCGCCGCCACTCCGTCGTTGTCGTTGCATACATGATCTGGTCCAGCACGACCCCTTCCTTGATCGCACTCCGCAGCATCGTCCCCTCGACCCGGAAACCCAGCTTCTCGAGCACCCGCACCGAGCCGTGGTTCCGAACGAAAGCAATCGCGAAGACGCGTTCGAACCCCAGTGCGTCGAACGCATAACTCGTCACGGCGCGCACGGCGGGGGTCGCGATTCCCGCGCCCCAGCGGCTCGCGCCCAGCCAGAAACCGATCTCCACGCTGATCCGCTCGATGTCGTCCCGCAGGATCAGGCCGACGCCGCCGAGTGCCTCGCCCGTTGTACGGTCGCTGATCGCGAAGTTGAGCGGCGGATCGGTTGGCACCGTCTGGGCGAGCCACTGCGCCGCATCATCTGGCGTGTAGGGGTAGGGAAAGCGGTCGCGCAGGTTGATCGAGACGCGGCGGTCGTTGGCGTGACGCACTACCGCCGCTTCATCGGTGAGCTCCCACTGCCGCAACAGGCAGAGACCGGCCTCGATCACGATCGGCATCCGCCAACTTGTCGTCCGGCCCTCTGCATGGCCACCCACGATCCGTCTGCTCTGGACTACCAGCATTGATTCAATCCCGATACCTTTCCTCGGGATGAGACCGACTGCTTCGACCATCACCAATTACGCCCTCCGGACAGCGTGTTCGCTCCTCGGGGCGTTTGTGGCTCTTGCCACCTTCCTGGCCTCCACTGCCACTCGGGCCGCCGCGCAGGAACACCCTGCCCGACGGCTCTCGAGTATCGTGGCGGTCGCGGTCGAGGAGTACGGAAAGGCGGTGGACGAGCGCGGCAAGCTCATATCAGCCACCGAGTTCCAGGAGGCGAGCGACTTCCTCATCGACGCGAAGCTGGTCGCCGAGCGATTGGCGGGATCGCAGGCCGCGACCGCCCGCGAAGTGCTCGACAGCCTGACTGTCGCGATGGCCGCGAAGCGTCCCCCGTCCGAACTCGACGCGCTGCGCAAGCGCTTCGCCCTCGCCCTCGGCGAGGACGGCGCCCTCGAGATGCCGCGCGGTTCGCTAAGCCTCGCCAGCGGGAAGGCGATCTACGACAAGAACTGCGCGTCGTGCCACGGAACGTTAGGCATGGGTAACGGGCCGGCCGCGCGCGCGATGAACCCGGCGCCGCCGGCACTCGCCCTCGACAGCGTCGCCAGCGGCACCAGCCCGGCGACGATGTACCGCATCGTCAGCGTCGGCGTACGCGGCACGCCGATGCCGGCCTGGGCCAACGCGCTGACGGCCGACGAGCGCTGGAACGTCGTCGCCTACGTCACCTCGCTCCGCGCGCACGGGACGCTCGCCGGCGAGGGGCTCTACCTGCAGCGCTGCGCATCGTGCCACGGCACCGGTACGAGCAGCGCGACGTTTGCCCGGCAGCTCACCCGATTGCCTCCCGAGATCGCAACGTTAGGCTGGCAGGCCGAGCGCAGCGACGCGCAGATCGCGTCGACCATCGTTAACGGGATTACCGGCACCGCGATGCCGGCGTCGCGCGATCTCTCCGCTGCCGAGGCCCGCAGCATCGTCGCCTACATGCGGACGCTCCCGCAGCGGGCCGGCACCATCGCTGTCGCGTCGGGATCGACCGGCACCGCGAACGACGGATCGCGCAGCATCCTCGCCCTCCTCGACCAGGCGCTCAATGCGGCGCGTGACGGTCGCGCCAGCGACGCCGGCGACAAGGCCTTCGATGCGTACATCGCCTTCGAGCCGCTCGAGCGGACAACGCGCGCCAAGAATCCCGGCCTGATCGCCGCGATGGAATCGCACTTCGCCGAATTCAAGGCCGCGGTGAGAGCTGGCGACATGCGCGCTGCCGCCGGTGCGCGCGACGCGATCGACCTCAGCCTCCCCACCGTTGTCGAGCTGACGAAGCCCGCGACGAGCGGGTGGGACGCATTCCTCGAATCATTCCTCATCATCCTCCGCGAAGGGTTCGAGGCGATCCTCGTCATCGGCGCGGTCGCCGCGTTCCTCATCAAGACGGGCCACCGCGAACGGCTCAAGTCACTCTGGATCGGTGGCGCGCTCGCCGTCGTTGCCAGTGCGATCACAGCGGTCATCCTGAGCACGATCCTCAGCGCTCTGCCGGCGAGCCGCGAACTGATCGAGGGCGGCACATTGCTCGTCGCCGTCGCGGTGCTCTTCTCGGTGAGCTACTGGCTCATCTCGAAGGTCGAAGCGGCGAAGTGGCAGCAGTTCATCCGCGAGAAGGTGACCAGTGCACTGGAGCGCGGCGGCGGCAAGGCGCTCGCGCTCGTCGCATTCCTCGCCGTCTATCGCGAGGGTGCCGAGACGGCGCTCTTCTACCAGGCGCTCTTCCACGAGGGAGGAGCGGTCGTCTTCCCGTTAGGCATGGGTGTCGTCGTCGGCTTCGCGGCGCTGATCGTGATCTTCACGCTCTTCTATCGGTTCGGCGTGAAGATTCCGCTGCGCCCGTTCTTCAGCGTGACGAGTGCGCTGCTCTACCTGATGGCGTTCGTCTTCGCTGGCCGCGGGATCAAGGAGCTGCAGGAGGGCAACTTCGTCTCGGCGACGCGCATCCCCGGCTTCCCGACGGTCAACGCGATCGGGATGTATCCGACCGTCGAGACGACGCTCGCCCAACTGGTCCTCGTTGCCGCGTTCATCTTCGCGCTGGTGAAGACCTTCTGGCCGTCGCGGTCCGTGTCGTTGCCGACGATGCCCTCGCAGTCGGCGCCGGCCTCGGCTGATGTCGCCATGAGGATGGCCGAACTCTCGGAGCAGAACGCGCGACTTCAGGCGCGCCTCGCCGCACTCGAGAACTCGGTCGGCGAAGCGCGCGAGGCTCCGCGCGGCTTCTCGGCCAAGTGACGTCGGACTTCTTCGCGATCTTCGGCGATCCCCTCTGGGGACCGATCGTCATCTTCCTGCTCCGCATCGTCGACGTCACCCTCGACACGATGCGCGTGCTGTTCATGGTACGCGGGCGACGCGTCCCGGCCGGAATACTCGGCTTCACGATGGCACTCGTCTGGATCATCGCCGTCGGCAACGCGATGAAGCATCTCGAAAGCGTCTGGCACGTTCTCGGCTACGCTGCCGGCTACGGCACGGGGACGATGGTCGGGATCACGATCGAGAATCTCGTTGCCTACGGACTGGTCCAGCTGCGCATCGTCTCAAAGCACGGCGGGGTCGAGATCGCGGAAGGACTGCGTGACCGCGGCTACGGCGCGACGGAATTCTCCGGCTTCGGCCGCGACAGTGCGGTGGAGATCGTGCAGTCAGTGGTACAGCGCGCCCACCTCGATGAGGTGCTGGCCCTCATCGACCGCTTCGACGACACCGCATTCGTCACCGTCGAAGATCCGCAGGTGCTGCGTGGAGGCTCTGTCGTCTCGCGTGAGTGGCGAGTGCCGCAGTTACGGAGAAAGAAGATCCACTGAACTGCAGCCAGTAGCCATTAGCCGTTAGGGTTTGAGCGACTGCGGTTGTCGCTGTCGCTCCCTGCTAATGGCTAATGGCTAATAGCTTGCTTTATCGGACTGCGTTAGGCACGACGACGCCAGTCCTCAATTTGAATACGTCGTCGTCAAAATGCGGGAGCAGGCGGGTCACTGCGCAGAGGGTGAACGCGTCGACAATCGTCCCGCTGGCGCACTCGCGGGCGAGTTCGCTGAAACTGTAGGCGTAGGTCGCGTCGATCGACTCCGTGCTCTCCGGGTGCGGCGCGCCGGCGCGCGTCACGCGGGCGGCGACCAGCCACGGCATGCTCCGCTGCTGGGCCGAGTCGGTGGCGACCCTGCCTAACGACCAGGACTCTGTCACCGCGTAGCCGACTTCCTCGCGCAGCTCGCGGGCGGCACACTGCTCCGCCGTCTCCCCGTCGTTGCGCGAGCCACGCGGCAGCTCGCGCATCCACATCCGGACGCCGTGGCGAAACTGTCGGACGAGAATGATCCGGTTGTCCTCGTCAACGGGGACGACGATCACGCCGTCGAGGTGGCCCTCACCCGGTCCAAACCGGTATTGCTGCGCACTCTTCGCCTCGCGGCCGGGCAGCCGGACCTCCGCCGTCCAGAGCCGCGCGGCGTCAGTCTCCCACGCGACCCCCTCCCGCACGATCTGCAGCTCGCCCCGCTCGGCGTTCCCCGGATCGCTGACCGTGTTCTCCCGCCGCACCGGCGGCGCCCCCCCGCCACGTATCGCCTTCCCGTCAGCCATCAGCGCCGATCCGGCAAAACGTTAGGCGCCCCTGGGTTGAACCGCAGAGCACTGCCGCAGCGTTCGAACGTTCGCGGTCGCGCGCCGCCAAAAGGAATTTGGTTACACCGAGGCGAGATGACCTCACCCAGCTCACCGCCAAAAGGAAGTTGGTCACCCGACGGCGAGATGACCTCACCCCGCGTGCCCCAAAGCCCTTCAAGCCCGCCATCCCGACCCTCCCCTTCGCGGCACCTCTCTGTGGTTCATCAGCGGTTCACCCGGCGCGACTCCGTGGTGCAGATGCGTTCACGACCGCGCGATGATCGCCCTCTCCGGCACGCCTGAATCCGGCGTGAATCCCGGCCGGTAAATCCCCAGCGCGCCCTTCCGCGGTGTCCAACGCAGCGCCATCACCGCGCCGCCGGCGATCACGAATACGATTGCCAGAATCTGCGCGGTCGTCAGCGCGCCGAAGAACCGATCGTCCTTCGCCCGGAAGAACTCGATGATGAAGCGTTCGACGCCAGCCATCACGAAGTAGACCCCGAGCATCCACCCTTCAGCGTGCTTGTGATCGCGCATCCGCCAGAGAATGGCAAAGAGGATCGAAGCCAGCGCGACCTCGTAGAGCTGCGTCGGGTAGACGCCGACGACGAGGTCGGACGGCGTCCCCGGGGGAAACGCGGCGCCGAACAACTTCGACATGATGCCCGCCGTGCTCGGTGGTGCACCGTTAGGGAAGGCGACCGCGAATGCACTCTCCCATGGCCGCCCGTAATCGTCGCCAACCGCCCAGCATCCGGTGCGACCGACCGCGTACGCGGCCATCACTGCCGGTCCGCCGACGTCGGAGACGCGCCAGAGATTCAGCCCCTTCCACTTCGCCATCCCGAGCACGCCGATCGTGCCGCCGATCAGGCCACCCCAGAAAACGAACCCCGCGCGTTCAAACAGCGCGTGCGGATCGCCGGTCAGTATGGCGTAGTAGATCTTCGCGCCGGCAAGTCCACCGATCACCGCACCGAAGACGAGGTCGCCCACCGGCTGAGGGTCGTACCCGCGTCGCGCCGTCTCCCGCTGCGCGACGTGCTGCGCCACCACGAACGCGAGAAACATCGCCAGGCCGAAGCCGGTGACCTCGAGCGGTCCGAGTGGATAGCTGAACGCGTTGACCACGGTCGGCGACGCGAGGATCACGGGAGCGAGAGCGGAAAAGAGCGTCATGCGGCAACCAGTCCGGGGATGGGCATTGAAGCGTAGGCATTGAGGTCGAGCGCGGCACGTTCGCCACGCTCGAAGCGGAACAATCCGGCACGCGCGATCATCGCCGCGTTATCGGTCGCCAGCCGCGGCGCCGGCGCAAACACTGTCGCGCCTAACGATGCGACGCGCTCGCCAATCGTTACCGCGAGCGCCCTGTTGCAGGCGACACCACCACCAAGTACTACCCGCGTGCGCCCGAATTGACGCGCCGCACGATACGTCTTCTCGGCGAGGGTGTCCACCAGTGCGGCCTGGAATGCCGCGGCGATCGCCGCCCGTTCCCCGTGCCCCGCGTCGTCGCCGCCGGCCAGCAGCGGCGGCAGCGCCCGTTCGCGCACGGCGTTCAGCACGGCGGTCTTCAGCCCGCTGAACGACATGTCGTAATAGTCGGCGTCCCCCGGCTTCTGGTCGCGCCGCGTCATTGGCCTCGAGAACCGAATGGCCGAATCGCCTCCCTCGCCGGCCAGCCGCTCGATGTGGCGGCCGCCAGGGTAGGGAAGCCCGAGCAGCTTGGCGACCTTGTCGAATGCTTCGCCAGCGGCGTCGTCCCGTGTCGAGCCGAGCAGGCGATAGCTCCCCCATGCCTCGACGTCGAGGAGCAACGTGTGACCGCCACTCACCAGCAGCGCGGTGAACGGAGGCACGGCGTCGGCGTGGTCGATCGATGTCGCGAACAGGTGACCTTCCATGTGGTGCACACTGACCAGCGGAATCCCCGCGCTGAACGCCAGCGCCTTTGCGTAGCTGACACCGACGAGCAGCGCGCCGACGAGCCCGGGCGCGTTGGTCACCGCCACTGCATCGACCTCGCCGATCGCCACACCAGCCTCGCCTAACGCGCGCTCGACCACGGGCACGATCGCTGTCAGGTGCGCCCGCGACGCGATCTCGGGGACGACCCCTCCGAAGATGCGATGCACGTCCTGCGAGAGGATCACCAGCGACTCGAGCGTCGTCCTCTCGCCAACGCCGGTCAGCACCGCTGCTGACGTCTCGTCACACGACGTCTCGATGCCGAGAATGCGCGTCATGGCGTCGTCGCCCGCCGCAATTGCAGCGTCACGTTATGCGGTCGGACGTCGCGCACCACCGCATTCACTCCGGCCGGCAGGTCGACATCGGCCGGACCGAGTTCGATGCTCACCGTTTCGTTCGTGTCGCTGGGGATCCGGCGAACGATTACTGGCGACGCGTTGTAGAGCTTGAGCAGCTCGCGTCCGCTGCCGAGCACCAGTGCGCGCACCTTCGGGAGCGGGCTGACGATCACCATCCCGCTGTCGACGACCGGGGCGAAGCGGATCGGGATCACCTCGTCGGTCGGCTCCTCGACACTGACGACGGTCCAGAGCACCAGCGCGAAGAACAGCGCTGCTGCCTTCAGCCCGAGGTTTTCAGCGAAGGTACTGTGCAGCGCGGTTTGCCAGCGCGGGCGACGCGGAGTCGTCATCGCGCGCCGGAGGCGACCGCTGTGACGATCGAGTCGGCGGCAGTCCGGACGTTAGGCGCGCGCGCTGCCGACGCTGGCGGCCGGCCGTCCTCGGCCAGCAGCTGTGCGACCAGCGCCCGCGTCCCCGGCGAGCTCCAGTCGGTTGCGCCGATGATCTTCTTCCGGATGGTGCCGTCGCGGCCGAGCACGAAGGTCTCCGGTACGCCGGTCGTCTGGTATGCCTTCTGGATTTCGTGCGTCGGATCCTGCAGAATCTCGAAGGTCAGGCCGAGCTCGCGGGCGAAGGCGCGGACCGCCTTCTGCTGCCCCGGTTCGTCGACACTGACCGCGACAATCATGAGACCGCGCGGGCCATATTCGTGGTGGAGGGCTTCGATCGACGGCATCTCGGCGCGGCAGGGCCCGCACCAGGTCGCCCAGATGTTGAGCAGCACGACCTGCCCGCGGTAGCTGGCCAGCGTCTTCACGGCCGCGCTGTCGCCGACATCGCGCGAGGTGAACACAACGTTAGGGAGCGCCGGGTAGACCGGCTCGAGCAGCGGCGTCGCGCGGAACTCCGGCGCCTTCGAGCCAACGCTCACTGGAAAAAGCTCGTCACTCATCGAGCGGGTCGCGGTGAACAACCCGACCGCCAGCAGTGCCGCCACTGCGGCAACG
>JBKJQR010000123.1:0-14937 GCA_046593895.1 Gemmatimonadaceae bacterium
AGAGCGAGGTGCGAATGCCCGCGTCGTGCAACTTCTTCAGTGCGGGCTCGAGCCGCTTGCTTTCGCGAACGACGTCGAGGCCGCCTTCGGTGGTGATTTCCTCGCGCCGCTCGGGGACGAGGGTGACCTGATGCGGCGCGAGCCGGAGCGCGATCGCGATCATCTCGTCGGTGCAACCCATCTCGAGATTGAGCACTGTCGCGACCGCCGGGGCGATGCGCTCGATGTCGTCGTCCTGGATGTGCCGGCGATCTTCCCGCAGATGCGCGGTGATTCCGTCGGCGCCGGCGCGCTCGCAGAGCAGGGCCGCTTCGAGTGGATCCGGTTCGTCGGTGCGGCGCGCCTGGCGAATGGTGGCGACGTGGTCGATGTTGACGTACAATCGTTGCCGGGGCGCCGCGGATGAGTTCGGACGGGTTGCGGTCATGGGGGAGTCGTCGTCGTTACGCGTTGGCCAGAGCACTCTACTTACACGTCCGGAGATCGTCGTGCATAGATCCGCCGCATTCATTCTCGTCGCGATCGTCGCCTGTCATAACGCTCCGCGCACCGGCGTCGACCAACCCGGCGCACCGACCCCGCAGCTGGCCGTCGAGCACTTCCTCACCGCGGCCAAGGCGCAGAATCTCCAGGGGTTGTCGATGGCGTGGGGAACCGACAAGGGGCCGGCGCGGGACGTCGTCGACAAGTCGCAGATCGAGAAGCGCGAGCTGATCATGATGTGCTACCTCAATCACGATAGCTACCGGATGCGCGGTGAGGGGCCGGGGCAGGAAGGCCGGCGAACGTTCAAGGTGGAACTCAACCGCGGTGGACTGATCCGGACCACGACGGTGACGACCGTTCAGGGTCCCGCCGAGCGCTACTACGTGGAGCAGGTCGCGCTCGAGCCGCTGACCGATCTTTGCGCCGGCGGCGTACCGACGTCGAAGCCGCCGACCCGCCCGTAGACTCAGCCGTACGCGCGCGGCCCGCGCGCGGGCTCGTCGCGCGTTGCTGGCCGCGGAACCATCGGCGGCAGACCGGCGTTAGTGCTCAGACAACTCTACCAGGACGCCACCCGTGGCGGATGGGTGGAGGAACGCGATACGTTTCCCTTCAGCGCCGATTCGGGGAGTCTCGTCGATCAGGCGGATTCCCGCGCGGCGGCACCGTTGAAGCGCGGCATCGAGATCATCCACCGCGAAGCATATGTGGTGAATTCCCGGGCCGCGTTTGGCGACGAACTTGCCTGTCGGCGAGTTTGGCGATTCTGCCTCGAGCAGCTCGACGAGCGAGTCGCCAGCCGCAAGTCCGGCGATGCGGGCCCCGTCAGAGTCGGCGAGCGGGACCTCGGGCAATGCGAGGACATCGCGATAAAAGGGAAGCAGTGCGACAATCGATTCGACTGCGATCCCGATGTGTGCGATGCGCGTTCCGCGTGGTGACGTATCCGGCATGAGCTTCGCTCCGTGATGGCTGGTGGGGCGCTGTCAACATAATCGGCCCGCTGAAGGTGGGCAGAGGAGAGAATGATGTCGCAGGCAACACAGGTGACGGACGCAACGTTCGAGACTGAAGTCGAGAAGCAGGACGGGTTGGTCGTCGTGGACTTCTGGGCCGCGTGGTGTGGCCCGTGCCGCCAGATCGCCCCGTCGCTCGACCAGCTCGCGGTGGAATATTCGGGGAAGGTGAAGGTGGCGAAGCTCGACGTCGACGCGAACACGAAATCTGCGGCGCGCTTCAACGTGCGCTCGATTCCGATGCTCCTCTTCTTCAAGGGCGGGAAAGTCGTCGACCAGATCATTGGCGCGCATCCGAAGGCGAGCATCGAAGCAAAGTTCAAGCAGCACGCGGCGTAGCTCGCTCGCATCGCGACGCACGCGGTCGCGGGCGACGAAACGCATTGCGATAGACCGTCATGCGGTTCATCTTGGAAGGGCCCGGAGCGTTACACGACGCGCCGGGCCCTTCGTTGCAGCCACCCCCGCCGAATGCCCCTAGCCCTTGCTGGTCTGCGGTTCCCGCACGAGCGGGTGCTCCTGCCGCGGACCAAGCTCGCCTACGTCCACCTCAAGAACCTCCTCACGGACGCGAAGCGCGAGCGCGCGGCGCGGGTCTACGGGTACGTCGCGATCTGGCTTCCAGAGGAGCTCGTGCTTCTCTACCTGCAGGAAGGGGAGCTCGTCAACGCGACGACGCTCGACCCATCGGGCGCGACGGTGATCCCCATTGTTGACGCGCTCGAGAAGGTGCCTCCCGAGCCGGAATATGGCGACATCTGCTTCCACGAGGCGGACGACGAGCAGCTCGCCTGCATGCACTTCGCGCACGTTGTCGGCGAAGAGCCGTGGCCGGACGAACTCAACCCCTTCGATCCGCACGCACTCTTTCCCTACCTGCTCGCGACACAGTTCGATGGAACGCTCGAGATCACCCTCGACGGCAACGTGAACTACCTCGTCGTCCGCGACGGGATGGTGGAGCGCGCGTTCCTGTCGAGCGTGCACTTCGGGGAGCTCGACGAGAAGATCGAAGCGCTCTTCCGCCCGGACTCGCGGACGGCGCGCATGGGCGTTAGGCGATTTCCGGTCCCGCCGCCGGTGCCGAGCCAGGCGCCGCCGGCGCTCATCCACGCCTATCGCGAACTCGTCAACGGGCTCGTTGGAGAGCTCATCGGCCAGGGGAAGGACAGCGCGCCGATGATCGCCGAGCTGGCGCGGCAGTCGCTGGCCTCGACACACGCGTCCCTGCACTCCTTCACGACAATGGACCGGCTGGTACACGACCCGGTCGCCAACATCGAAGAGCTGACCGACGCCGTCGCCGCCTGGATCAGCGAGGTGCTGTGGGCCGCCGCCGACATGGATGGCGGTCCCGAATCACTCCTCCGGAAGTTCACCCATGACCGGCGGCACATGTTCCAGAGCGCCGGCCTGTTCGACCGCCTGCCCTGGCAGATCTGACTGCGCCGTTAGGCGAGCCGGGCGTGCTCTACGTCGTGAGCACGCCGATCGGCAACCTCGCCGACATGACGTTGCGAGGACTGGAGACGCTGCGCACCGTCGCCGTCATCCTCGCCGAGGACACGCGCCACTCGCGGAAGCTGCTCGATCACTTCGCAATCGCGGCGCCCCTGGTCGCGCACCACGAGCACAACGAAGCGAAGACGACACCACTCTTCGTCGGGCGGATGCAACGGGGCGAGTCGATGGCGCTGATCACCGACGCGGGCACTCCGCTGGTGAGCGACCCCGGGGCGCGGCTCGTGGCGGCAGCGATCGCCGGCGGTATCCGCGTGGTGCCGATTCCCGGGGCGTCGGCGCTCCTCGCTGCGCTCGTAGCGGCGGGGCTGCCAGCGGAGCGGTTCACCTTCTTCGGCTTTCTCGACCGGAAGGGTAAGGAGCGGCAGGAGTCGATCGTCGCAGTCCGCGAGCTCGGGCACACCGCGGTGCTCTACGAATCGCCGAACCGTCTGGCCGCGACACTCGGCGACCTGAACGCGAGCGGACTCGGCGAACGCCGCGCCGCGGTCGCCCGGGAACTGACGAAGCAATTCGAGGAGGTGCGGCGGGGAACGGTCGCGGACCTCGCGCGGTACTACGCAGATGCCTCAGTGCGCGGAGAAATCGTGATCGTCATCGAAGGGGTATCGAACGTCGCGCCAACGGAGGACGCGCTGCGTGAGCGGGCGCGCGCCCTGCGCGCCGCCGGGGCGTCAGCCCGCGACGTGATGACGACCCTCACTGAAGAGTTGGGCGCAACGCGCAACGTCGCGTACCGGCTCGCCCACGAGCCATGAGCACTCGCTTGCTGGCCGCAGTCGCCGGCGTTGCGCTCGTTGGCGGTGCGGCGCGCGGTCAGGCTGCGCGACCGCCGGTGCGTGGCCCGGCGCTGACCATCGCGCGCCTGCAGTACGACGGCGGCGGCGACTGGTATGCCAATCCGTCGAGCATTCCGAACCTGCTCACCGCGATCGCCGAGCGCACCACGCTGCGCGTCGCGCGCACGGAAGCGCGCGTGACCCCGCTCGACCCCCGGCTCTCCGACTATCCATTTCTGCACGCCACCGGACACGGCGTCATCCGGTTTTCGGACGCGGAGGCGGCGCGACTGCGCGAGTACCTGATCGGCGGCGGGTTCCTTCACGTGGATGACAACTACGGCCTCGACGCCAGCTTTCGCGAGGCGGTGAAAAAAATCTTTCCCGACCGCGAACTGGTTGACGTCCCGCGGACGCACCCGATCTACCACCTCGTCTACGAGCTGCCTAACGGCATCCCGAAGATCCACGAGCACGACGGCAAGCCGGCGCGCGGCCTCGGGATCTTTGTCGGCGAGCGGCTGGTGCTCTACTACAGCTACGACAGCGATCTCGGAAACGGCTGGGAGGACCCGGCGACGTACAACGATCCGCCGGCAGTGCACGAGCAGGCACTGCGGATGGGGGTGAACCTGTTCACCTACGCGGTCACCAGCCGCGCCGACGCCGCCGCCCATCGCGTGAGCGCGCGATGACTGCCGCGGAGCTGGTCGCCGCGGAACGGAAGCGGGCATTGCGCAGCGGGGCCGGAGCTACGCTCGCGTGGTGCGGTGCGCTGCTCGCGGCTGGACTGGCGGCGGCGGCACTCGGCCTCGGCGGCGGCCGGTGGATCGATGCGCCGCGCTGGCTGCCCCTCGCGGTTGCGGTGCTGCTGTCCGCCGCCGCGGCGGCGATCGCCGCGCGTGGAATGCGAGCGACGCAGCGCGTCGCGGCGACGGAACATGTTGCCGAGCAGGTCGAGTCCGCGCGCGGTCTGCGGGACGGGTCGCTGCGGGCGGCGCTGCAGCTTGCCGGTAGCGGTGCGCTCGCCGCCGCGGGGATGGCGGCACTCGACAGCCGGCTCGAGGCACGGTTGGCGGCCGGCACCAATGAGCGCGATGCGTCGCCGCGCCGACACTCGTTCGCGCGGCCGGCTGTGGCGCTCCTCCTGGCGTTAGGCGCGCTCGCCGCCGCCGCGCCCTCGCACCGCGATGGCGTTGCCGCTGTGCTCCGCCCGATCCGCGCATGGCGCGGCGACCTCCTTCGGCCGCTCGCGTTAGGCAATATGCCGTCGGCAGTGCGCCGGGGGACGATCTTCACTGCCACCGTCGTCGCGGAGGGGCGCCGGCAAGTGACGCTGCGCGAGCGCCAGACCGGGAGCGCCTGGAGCGAGCGCACCATCCCCCTCGACGGACGAGGGCAGAGCGCGGTTCGCATCGGGCCGGTGAATGGCAGCGTGGCGCTCGTGCTGAGCGACGGCCGGAGCGAATCCCCGGAGCTGCGCATCGCCGCGGTGGATCGCGCATACCTTGGCGCGCCGTCGATAGTCGTGACAGCGCCGCAGTATCTCGGCGGTGCGGTTGAACGGGTGACTGCAGGTGTGCCGATCCGTGCGCAACGTGGTGCGACGATCGCGATCGACGTGCAGGGCACAGTGCCGCTCGCGGCCGTCGCGCTGCTCTCGGCGCGCGACACGCTCACACTCACCAGCTCGGGACCGCGCGCGCGCGGACGGTTCGTCGCCCTCCCTGACGCTCGGTGGCAGTGGCGCGCCCTCTCGGCGGGGGGAGACACGCTGGAGGTGCCGCCGGCACTCGACGTCACGGTGGTCGGCGATTCAGCGCCATCGATCGCAATCTCGTCGCCGATGGCTGATACGATCGTTGCGACGAGCGCGGCGGTCAGCCTGCGGCTGATTGCCAGCGACGATCATGGCCTCGCGCTGGTCCGGCTGGACGTCGTGCCTAACGGCGGACGAGCACTGACGCGCGAGGTCGCCCGGTCACTGCCGTCGCGCTGGGGCGCCGACGTTGCGATTGACGTCGCCTCGCTCGGTATTCGCCCGGGTGAGGCAGCGCGGGTATCGGCATCGGCGGTCGATAATTCGCCATGGCGCCAGACGGCAAACTCCCGTGCCGTCGTGATTCGCATTCCCGGCGCGAGCGAGCAGCGGGAGCGCACGCGCGCGGCCGCTGACTCGCTGGTCGCGTCGGCGACCGCGGTGGCAGCGGACGAGCGCGATCTCGCCCGGCGGAGCGGGGAAGCGTCACGCGATCGCGGCGCACGTACCGCTGCATCGAAGCCGACCGACGGCAGTCGCGGGGCGGGCGACGCGGCTGCGCGGCCGCGCGATGCAATGTCATTCGCGACTGAGCAACGGGCGCGCGACGTCCGTGACGAGCAGCGAAAGCTCTCGTCGAATGTCGCGGAGCTGCGCCAGCGCGCCGGCGAGCTGCAGCAGCAGCTGGCGCGCGCCGGAGCGCTCGACAGCAGTCTCGCGGCGCAGCTTCGCGATGCGCAGAAGCTGATGCAGGAAGCGATGACCCCCGAGCTGGCCGCCTCGCTCGCGGCGCTGGACACGGCGCTCCAGTCGCGGAGCGGCGATGGCGCGCGTGCCTCGCTCGCTGACCTCGCCCGTCAGCAGGAGCAGCTCCGTCAGCAGCTGGACCGCGTCGCCGAGATGCTGTCCCGCGCCGCGATCGAAGGCTCGCTGAAGACACTGCACGACGAGGCGCGTGACGTCGCAGCGGCAGCGGGTCAGCGCGCTGACTCGCTTGCCGCGGGACAATCACCGCGCCCCGCGGCGGCACTTGAGGATCGCGCCCGGAAGGTGGGTCGGGACGCCGCCACCCTCGCCCAGCGGTTGCGCACGAAGGGGGGAGAGGCCAGCGCGGCGCAGGCGGGCGATGCGTCGGCGCACGCTAACGCCTCGGCGGCGGCGCTTGATGGGGCGGCCAAGCCGAAACAGGGGAACAACGCGGCCAATGCCCCCCCGCGCGATGCGTCGAGTCTGCCTAACGGCGCAACGGCGGCGCGGACCGCCGCCGCGGAAATGCAGAAAGCGGCGGATGCGCTCGCCGGTGCCCGCTCGCAACAGATCGGCGCGTGGAAATCCGAGTTGGCCGGTGAGCTCGACCAATCGATTCAGGAAATGATGCAGCTCGGGCAGGGCGAACGAGCGCTCGAGGAGCGGAGCAAGAGCGGCGCGAGCGGAGAATCGCTGCGCGCCGAGCAGAGTGCGCTGCAGCAGGGGGTCGAACGGACGAGCGAACGGCTGGAGAAGGCGAGCCGCGCGTCGTCACTGCTCTCGAGCCGGGCCCGGGGCGCCGTCGCCGAGGCGCGGCGGCAGAGCACGCGTGCGACTGCGGAGACGGCGCGGCCGCAGGGTAGCGGTGCACGCGGCGCCCAGGATGCATTCGGCAATGCGGCCGATGCACTCACTCGCGCGGCCGCGGCGCTGGTCCGCGATCGCGAGCGCGTCAACTCGTCGGAATCGGCGACCGGCTTCGGCGACATGCTGAAGGAGATGCAGCAGCTCGCCAAGCGGCAGGGAGCGCTCAACGGACAGGCGGCGGGACTGTTCCAGATGCCTGGCGGCGCGGGAAGTGGAAGCGAGCAGGCGCGCGCGGTTGCCAGGCAGCAGCGCGCGTTGG
Organism: Gemmatimonadaceae bacterium; assembly: GCA_046593895.1. Taxonomy (GTDB): domain Bacteria; phylum Gemmatimonadota; class Gemmatimonadetes; order Gemmatimonadales; family Gemmatimonadaceae; genus JABFXC01. The sequence goes on from JBKJQR010000123.1 coordinate 7,435, forward strand.
CGCGCGCGCTGGACGAACTAGGCGACGCCGATGGCAGCGGCCGCGCGGATGCGCTCGCGGCCGAAGCGCGGCACGTCGCGGACGCACTGGAGCGTGGAGAGACCAGCGCCGCGACGAAGGCGCGTCAGGAGCAGCTGCTGCGTCGAATGCTCGACGCTGGTCGTTCCCTCGAGGGCGAGGAGCGCGACGAAGGCAAGCGTGAGGCGACGTCGGCCACTGGCGTCGCGCTGTTCACGCCCGGTGCGACCGATGCCCGCGGGGCCCCAGCGCGTCGCTGGCGCGAGCCGACGTGGGAAGAGTTACGCGGCCTCGGCGCCGACGAGCGGCGCGCGGTCATCGACTACTTCCGGCGCATGAATGCGTCGGTCGGCCCATGATGCGGCGGCTCGTCTTCACCGCCGCCCTTGCGGCGGACTGGCTGGTCGGGCCGCCGGTCGTCGGCGCGCAGGCACCCGTCGGTGCGGCGGCGCCGGCGCTGGTGCGGGCGATGGACAATGAGCAGCGCGGCCGCAATCGTGAAGCGGTGGCCGCCTTCCACGAAGCGTTAGGCGGTGCCGACTATCTCGCGGCTCTCCTTGGCATGGAGCGGGTGTACGCCGCGATGTCGCAGAGCGACTCGATGATTCCGGTCGCTGACTCGGTCGCCCGCGCCCATCCGTCCGAGGTCCTGGCGCAGATCGTCCGGCTGCGCGTGCTCCTCTACGCGCGACGGCCGGCGGCGGCGAACGCCGCATTCACCGAGTGGGCGCGGCGGTCGCCGACCCAGATCACGCCGTATCGTGAATACGCCCGCCTCCTCCTCGACGCCGGCAAGCTCTCGGCGGCGGACAGTGTGATCACGGCCGCCCGCCGCCTCCCTGGTGGCGACCGGGCACTCGCCGTCGAACGGGCCCGCGTCCAGTCGGCGCACGGCGAATGGTCGCTGGCTGCCGCGAGTTGGCGCGGTGCCGTCGAGAACGGGCCGCATCTCGTCGCCGAGGCAGCCTTCGCGTTAGGCGAGGCGACCGGCGCGCCGCGCGATGACGTCCGCTCTACGCTCGGCGCCGCGCCGGTTTCGGCGCAGTCGCGCGTCCTGCTGTCCCAGCTCGAGTTGATGTGGGGATCGGCCGCGGCCGCATGGACTGCGCTGGCGCCGCTCAGCGCCGACGGCGCGACCATCGCAGCCTGGCGAGAGTTCGGCGAACATGCGGAAGCGGCCGAAGCCTGGCTCCCGGCGCGCGACGCCTGGCGCGCCGTGCTCGCTGCTACGAAATGCGATCCGGAGACCGCACTCCGCGCGGCCGACGATGCCGTCCGTGGCGGTGATGCACTCGGCGCACTCGCCGTGCTCGACGCATCCACCTGTGCCACGGAGGCGACCGGTACGCGCCGCGTCGCCGGCGCGCTGCGCGTGCGCGCGCTGGCGCTGGCTGGCCGCGCAGCGGAGGCGGCCGACCTGCTCGCCCGCCTGGTCATGCCTGACGAGCAGCGGCGCATCCTCACCACCGACGTCGCATGGGCGTGGGTCCGCGCCGGCGAGACGGCGCGGGCTCGCGCCCTGATAGGCGATGCCCTTGCCGATGACACGACCGGTGTTCGCGGCTGGCTCGCGCTGTATGAGGGTGACGTGGCAACGGCGCGCGTGGCGCTCCGCGAATCGCGGACACCGTCGCGCGACGCGGTACGCGCCCAGGCCATCATCGCACGCACCCGCGCCGATCGCGCCCCGCGGTTAGGCGCGGCGTTCCTCGCGCTCGCGCGGAACGATTCGGCGCACGCCGCGGAGCTGTTCGAGTCGGCCATTTCCGAGCTTCCCGACGCCGCGCCCGCGCTGCTCGCCAGCGCGGCCGACATCCGGTCGGCGCACGGGGAACTCGCGGCCGCGATCGACCTCTGGCAGCGCATCGTTGCCAGCTACGAACAATCCGCCGATGCAGCGCCAGCCGAGCTTGCGCTCGCCCGTGCACTGCTTGCCCGCGGCGATCGTGCCGGCGCGCGGGCGCATGCCGAGCACCTGATCCTGACTTATCAGACCAGTGCGCTCGTTCCCCAGGCGCGACGCCTGCTCGAGACGATGGGAGCGAGCGAGTGAGCCGCGTCGCCGCAGCGACCGCGCGCCCGTCGCTCATTCTGGGGCTCTGTGTCGCCCTCATGCTGCCTAACGGTGCGGCTGCCCAGCACCTGCTCGTCCCGATGGACGCCGCGCAGCAGAACCACCTCAAGGCCTACGGGCTCACCTTCCACGCGCTCCAGCTCGGCCAGAAGGCGGAGTGGCTCCTCAACTACCGCGGCGGCACGTTCCTCCTTCCCGACCTCGCCGAGCTGCGGCGCAGCGCGGCGCTCGACGGCGTTACCGTCGAGCCAGTGGGCGACGCAGCGGTGGCTGCGGTCCGCGCCGAGATGGCCGGCGGCAACATGGATGCAGTACCACTCGAGAAGGCGCCGAAGATCGCGGTTTACTCACCGCCTAACGCGCCGCCGTGGGATGACGCGGTGACCCTCGCGCTCAAGTACGCGGGCATCGAGTATACCCGCATCTACGATGACGAGGTCGAGAAGGACGGACTGGCCGGTTATGACTGGGTCCACCTCCATCACGAGGATTTTACCGGCCAGCTCAACAAGTTTGCCGTCACCTACGGCCTGACGCCGTGGTTCCAGGCGCTGCGCGCCGACAACGAAGCCACCGCGCAACGCCATGGCTTTCCCAACATCCCGGCGCTGAAGAAGGATGTCGCGGAAAAGATCCGGCGCTTCGTCGAGAAGGGCGGCTTCCTCTTCGCGATGTGCGGAGCGACCGAGACGCTCGAACTGGCGATCGCCGGTCACGACGTCGACATCGCCAACGAGTACGCCGACGGCTCGGCGGTCGATCCAGAGGCCGATGCAAAGATGGACTGGTCGCGGACGATGGCCTTTCGCGACGCGCACGTCGTCGCGTCACCGTTCGTCGGCTCGATGAGCGACATCGACGGGCACCAGGTCAATGCACCCGGGCAGCGTCAACCGTTAGGCCAGTTCACGCTCTTCGGCTTCGCCGCGAAGTTCGATCCGGTCGCTTCGATGCTGGTGCAGGATCACCAGGCGACGATCAGCGACTTCTACGGTGTCACAACGAGCTTCACCAAGCGGACGCTCAAGCCAGGCGTCACCGTGCTCGCCAGCGAGGACGGCGCGCCGTGGGTGAAGTACATCCACGGCGATTACGGCAAGGGCTCGTGGACCTTCCTCGGCGGCCACGACCCCGAGGATCCGCAACACGTCGTCGGCAGCGCACCGACCGATCTTGCGCTGCACCCGAACTCGCCGGGCTATCGACTCATCCTCAACAACGCCCTCTTTCCAGCGGCGAAGAAGAAGCCTCTGAAGACCTGAAAATCGCGCGCCGGCGAGACGCCCCTTCGGAGTCTCTTCGTGCTACCTTTCAGCGTGATTCCACCCGCCCTCCGTCAACAGCTTCCCGTCAGCACCGACGACCGGCTCGACACGCGAGCGGCGGCGGCGATCCGTGCTGCGATCCGTCTCGCCGGGGGCCGCGAGGTCTGTTTCGTCTGCACTGTGGACGACGACGGGCGCGTCAACACGGCGCGCGTCGTCGCTCGCGGCGACGTCGGCCAGGTGCTCGCGCTGCCCGGCTTCGCAAAGCGTGGCGAGATGCTCGTCCACAATCACCCATCGGGGCTGCTCGAACCGTCGCCGGCCGATCTCCACATCGCGGCGCGGATCCACGACGACGGTGTCGGCTTCGGCATCGTCGACAATGCGGCGACGGAGCTCTACGTCGTCGTCGAAGTACCGCGCCACAATCCGCTGGTGGCGCTCGATCCGGCGGCGATCGACGCCGACCTCGGGCCCGGCGGGCCGGTGGCCGCGCAGCATGCCGCGTACGAGGATCGCCCGAGCCAGCGGCGGATGGCGACGACCATCGCGCGCCTCTACAGCGAGGGAGGCATCGGGCTGCTCGAGGCGGGGACCGGAGTTGGCAAATCGTTAGGCTACCTCCTCCCGGCGCTCCGCTGGGCCGCGGCTAACGGCGAGCGCACGGTCGTCAGCACCAACACGATCAACCTCCAGGAGCAGCTGATCGGCAAGGATCTCCCCTTCCTCGCGAAGGCGCTCAGCGACCAGCCGGTGCGCTTCGCGATGCTCAAGGGGTGGCGCAACTACCTCTGCCTGACGCGCCTCGAGCAGGCACGCTCGAACGAGGGCACCCTGCTCGATGTCGCGGAGCGCGATGAACTCTCGGCGATCGCCGCCTGGGCGGAGCGCACGACCGACGGCTCGGTGGCCGATCTCGCCACGCCACCACGCCCCGAGATCTGGGACGAGGTCGCGGCCGAGCCCGATCTCTGCACGCGGCTGCAATGCCCGGCGTACCAGCAGTGCTTCGTCTTCGCGGCGCGCCGTGAAGCGGCGAAGGCGGACGTCGTCGTCGTCAACCACCACCTGCTGCTCAGCGACGTCGCCGTTAGGCGGGCGACCCAGAACTGGGACGAGGCCGCCGTCCTCCCGGCCTACGACCGGCTGGTGATCGACGAAGGCCACCATCTCGAGGACGCGGCGGCCGGCCACCTCGGCGCGACCGTCACGCGCCGGGCGCTGGTTCGTTCGTTCAACCGCCTCGAGCGGAAGGGGGGGAGGGGGTTGCTCGCGTCGCTCGTCGGGCGGCTGTCGTCGCAGACCGACCTTCTCAGCGCGGCCAGTCTCGACCTCGTGAATCAGCGACTTGCGCCGGCAGTACATGCGGCCCGCGAACGCGGCGCGCTGGTCTTCGACCTGCTCGACACCGTGCTGCTCGAGAGCGGCGTCAGCATGATGCGCCTCACCGACGATTTCGTTCAGCATCCGGCCTGGAAGGGCGGACTCGATGACGCGCTGAGCGAACTGCTCGCCGAACTCGAGCTGCTGCACGATGGGCTGCGCGTCGTGCGCGAGCGGCTCGAGGGCAGCGGCAAGCTCGAAGAATCGGTCGCGCCACTGCTCAACGAGATCCGGATGGTCGGCAAGCGGCTGCAGACGTCGGGCGATTCGTTGCGCAATGCGCTCCGTCCCCCGCCCGATGCTGATCCCACAGTGCGCTGGATCGAGGTGCGCGGCCGCGATCGCGGCGTCGCGGTGTCTGCAGTGCCGCTCGATCTCGCGCCGATCCTCCGTGAAGACCTATTCGCGCGGGTGCAGACGGCGGTGATCACCAGCGCGACGCTGGCCACCGATAACCGATTCGACTTTCTCGCAGCGCGTCTTGGTCTCGACGAGGGTGACATGGTGCCGCACACCGATGTCTTCCCCTCGCCCTTCGACTACGCCGCGCATTCGATCCTCGCCGTCCCGGGCGACTTCCCAGCGCCTAACGTTGACGCGGCCGGCCACCTGCAGGCGGTGGTCGGAGCGACGATCGACCTCGCCGACGCGGCGGACGGGGGCCTGTTCATCCTCTTCACCAGCCACAAGGACCTGCGCGCGGCGGCGGTCGAACTCCGTGCGCGTGGCGCCGAGCGCCGCTGGCCGCTCCTCGTCCACGGCGAAGACTCGCGCGACGCACTGCTCCGCCGCTTTCGCGAGAATGGCCGTGCGCTGCTGCTCGGCACCGCGTCGTTCTGGGAAGGCGTCGACGTCCCCGGTCGCGCGCTGCGCGGCCTGCTCATCTCGCGCTTTCCCTTCCGCGTGCCAACCGAGCCGGTGACCGCGGCGCACTGCGAGTCGATCGAGGCGCGCGGCGGCGATGCGTTCACCGAGTACATGATGCCGCACGCCGCGCTCCGCCTGAAGCAGGGATTCGGGCGCTTGATCCGCACCGCGACCGACCGCGGCGTGGTGGTCCTCGCCGACCCGCGGGCGACCAGCAAGCCGTATGGCCGGTCCCTCGTCAACGCACTCCCACCGGCGCGACGACTTTTCACCTCGTGGTCGAAGATTCGCGACGAAATCCGTATCTTCTACCGGGGCGACGAGACGTAGCGTCGTCCGCCGGCTGCGTCCGTCAGTAACGACTCAGCCCGCATCACCACTCGCCACCTCACGGCTCATGCTCCCAGGAAAAATCGTCTGCGTCGGCCGCAATTATCGGGATCATGCCAAGGAGCTCGGCAACGAGGTGCCGAAGGAACCGCTGATCTTCCTCAAGCCGCCGTCGAGCGTCATCGGCAACGGGGATCCGATCGTGCTTCCCGCGGTGTCATCGCGCGTCGAGTTCGAGGGCGAGATCGGGATCATCATTGGCGGAACGCTTCGTCGCGCCAGCGAAGCGGAGGCGGTCCGCGCGATCGGCGGCATCGTCGCCGTCAACGACGTCACCGCGCGCGACCTGCAGAACAAGGACGGCCAATGGACCCGGGCCAAGGGGTTCGACAGCTTCTGCCCGTTAGGCATCGCCGGCGCGGCGCCGGCCGATCTTGCGAGCCTGACGGTCATCACGCGCGTCAACGGCGTCGAGAAGCAGCGCGGCGCCGCATCGGACATGGTGTTCTCGATCGCGGCCGTGCTCTCCTACATCTCGCACATCATGACGCTGGAGCCGGGCGACCTCGTTGCGACCGGCACGCCGGCCGGGGTCGCGCCGCTCGCGCCGGGCGACATCGTCGAGGTGGAGATTCCCGGCATCAGCCGGGTGAGCAATGGTGTGAAGGCCGACCACTGATGCCTCGCCTCGCGCCCCGGTTCGCGACTCTGCCGGCCTATCCCGGCGCGCACGTTCCGGCCCGCAAGCGCGAGCTGCTCGCGCGCGGAGTCGATGTGATCGATCTCGGCGCGGGCGACGCCGACCTCGCTCCGCCACCGGCAGCGATCGCGGCACTGAAGTCCGCCGCCGACGTTCCATCAATGAGCCGCTACGGGTTCGGACTCGGCCTTCCCGCCTATCGCGAGGCGATCGCGGCGTGGATGCAGCAACGCTTCGGCGTGCGTTTCGACCCCTTCACCGAGATCGTCCCGCTCATCGGATCGAAGGAGGGGATTGCCCACCTCGCGATGGCATACGTCGGCGCCGGCGACGTGACGATCATTCCCGAACCGGGCTATCTGGCGTACCTTGGCGGGACGTTGCTCGGCGAGGGCACCGCGTACACGGTGCCACTGCGCCCCGAGCGCGATTTCCTCGTCGAGCTCGATGACATCCCGGCTGAACTTTTGGGGCGGGCACGCATTCTCTATCTGAACTATCCGAACAATCCAACGGCGGCCATTGCGCCGTTGTACTATCTGGAGCGGATCGTCGCGCGGTGCAGGGAACTCGATATCCTGCTGGTGTACGACAATGCCTACTCGGAACTCGCCTACGACGGCTATGTTCCGCCGAGTATTTTCGAGATCGACGGAGCGGACGAAATCGCGATCGAGTTCCATTCGCTGTCGAAGACGTACAACATGACGGGATGGCGATGCGGCTGGGCGGTGGGTCGCCCCGAACTCGCGAGCACACTCGCGAAGGTGAAGTCGTTCGTCGATACGGGGCAGTTCATGGCGATTCAGGCGGCCGGCGTCGCCGCACTGGAGAGCTGGGCGGACTTCGTGCCGTCGAATGTGGCT
>JBKJQR010000196.1:0-13069 GCA_046593895.1 Gemmatimonadaceae bacterium
CGACGAAGGGTCGCGGCTTCCAGGGTGTCGTGAAGCGCCACGGCTTCCACGGTGGTCCGAACACGCATGGAAACACAAAGCACCGTCGTCCCGGCTCGATCGGACCCGGCACGGACCCGTCCCGCGTCATCAAGGGCAAGAAGATGCCCGGTCATTACGGTGCCGAGCGGCACACGCAGTCCAACCTCCGCGTCGAGAAGATCGACGGTGAGCGAAACCTGATCTATCTCCGCGGCGCGGTTGCCGGTCCGATCAATGGACTGGTCATGGTGCGCAAGCAGGGTCCAAATGGCTGATACGACGAATCTGCAGGTGCCCGCGTACACGTCGGGCGGGACGCAGCGTGAAGCAGTCGCGCTCCCCGAGACGCTGTTCGACGGCACGATCAACATGCCGGTGATGCACCAGGCGGTGAAGGCCTTCATGGCCAACCAGCGCCAGGGCAACGCCAAGACGAAGATCCTCAAGTACGTGACGGGCGGTAACCAGAAGCCGTGGAAGCAGAAGGGCACGGGTCGCGCTCGTCAGGGCTCGACGCGTGCACCGCAGTGGGTGGGCGGTGGCACGGTGTTCGGTCCGATCCCGCGCAGCTACGCCGAGTACGTGCCGCGCCAGGTGCGCGCGCTGGCTCGGAAGAGCGCGTTCAATGCGCGCGCCAAGGAGGACGCGGTGTTCGTGATCGACGCGTTCAACTACGAAGCGCCGAAGACGAGCCGGATGGTGTCGCTGATCTCGCGCATGGGTCTCGAGGACCAGAAGGTCCTCATCCTGACCGATGGCTCGAAGACCAACGTGCACCTGAGCGCACGCAACCTGCCGACGGTGCACGTCCTGCCGTACAGCGACGTCTCGACGTACCACATCCTCTGGTCGGATGTCGTGCTGATCGAGTCGAGCGCGATCGGGCATGCGCTGTCGCCGGTCGCCGAGACGGAAGCGGCGCCGCGCGTGAAGGCGGCGAAGAAGTCGCGCACGGCCAAGGCGGCGAAGACGGCGGAAGAGCGCGAGGCCGAGAGCGAGAAGAAGAGCGCGCGGAAGTCGGCGGCGAAAAAGGCGGCTGCCAAGGCGCCGACCGCGAAGACGACCGCGGCGAAGAAGAGCGCGGCCCGGAAGTCGGCAGCGAAAAAGTCCACCGCCAAGAAGTCACCGGCGGCGGCGAAGAAGAGCGCGGCGAAAAAGTCCGCTCCAAAGAAGAAGGAGAAGTAACCGATGCCGACGCTGCATGAAACGATCGTACGCCCGGTGATCACGGAGAAGACCTCCGAGGCGTACCAGACGCGTGGCGAGTACACCTTCGAGGTGGCGAGCGACGCGAGCAAGGGACAGATCCGTCAAGCGGTCGAGCGTCTCTTCGCGGTAAAGGTCCGCGGGGTGTGGACATCGAACGTGCGTGGCAAGGGCAAGCGGGTCGGGAAGACCGTGGGCACACGCCCGAATTGGAAAAAGGCGATCGTCACCCTGAAGGAAGGGACGATCGAGATCTTCGAGGGCTGAGCCAATGGGAATCCGTCAATTCAAGCCAGTCACCAAGGGCACGCGCTTCCGCTCGATCTCCGATTTCGCCGAGATCACGCGGAGCACGCCCGAGAAGTCGCTGGTCGAGCCGAACAAGAAGAGCGGTGGCCGCGACAACCACGGCCATATCTCGATGCGCCGCCTCGGTGGTGGGCACAAGCGCATGTATCGCATCATCGACTTCAAGCGTGACCGGTTCGCCATGCCGGCGACGGTGCGCGAGATCGAGTACGACCCGAACCGCTCGGCGCGCATCGCGCTGGTGCAGTTCGAGGACGGCGAGAAGCGCTACATCCTGCACCCGAAGGGACTTGGCGTCGGGGACACGATCACCAGCGGACCGGGATCGGACGTCCGCAACGGCAACTGTCTTCCGCTGAAGGAAGTGCCGTTAGGCACCGATGTGCACAACATCGAGCTGAAGATCGGCAAGGGCGGCCAGATGTGCCGGTCGGCGGGCACGTCGGCGCAGGTGATCGCGAAGGAAGGCGAGTACGTCACGGTGCGCCTGCAGTCGTCGGAAGTTCGCCGCATCCACGGCAACTGCCTGGCGACGGTCGGCATCGTCGGCAACGCCGAGCACGAGCTGCAGTCGTGGGGCAAGGCCGGCAAGACGCGGTGGATGGGACGTCGTCCGAAGGTTCGTGGTGAAGTCATGAACCCGGTCGATCACCCGCACGGCGGCCGGACGCGCGGTGGACGCAACGTCGTCGACAAGTGGGGCAACAAGGAAGGCGTGAAGACGCGCAACAAGAAGAAGTCGTCGCAGCGTCTGATCGTTCGCGGTCGGAAGCGCGGCAAGGCTACGCAGTAATCCGAGGCCAAGACTATGGCAAGAAGCGTAAAGAAAGGACCGTACGTCCAGGATGCACTCCTCAAGCGAGTGACGGGCATGAATGGGCGGAACGAGAAGCGCGTCGTGAAGACGTGGGCGCGGTCGAGCACCGTGTTGCCCGAGTTCGTCGGTCATACCTTCGCCGTGCATAACGGCAACAAGTTCATCCCGGTCTACGTGACGGAGAACATGGTCGGTCACAAGCTCGGCGAGTTTTCGCCGACGCGGTTGTTCCGCGCTCACACCGGGAACAACAAGACTGACAAGAAGGGACCGGCGCCGTCGGGTGGTGGTGCGCCGAAGCAGGGAGGGAAGTAAGCGATGACTGAAGCACGCGCCATCCAGCGGTCGACGCGCCAGTCGCCCTACAAGATGCGGCTGGTGATCGACCAGATCCGCGGCAAGGACGTCAACGAGGCGCTCGCGCTGCTTCGCTTCTCGAAGAAGCATGCGGCGAAGCAAATCGAGAAGACGCTGAACTCAGCGGTCGCGAACGCGGAGCAGGCAGCGCGTTCGGCCGGCGAAAGCGTCGACGTCGACAACCTGTATGTGAAGCACGCGATCGTGAACGAAGGGACGAAGCTCAAGCGCTTCACCCCGGCAGCGATGGGTCGTGCGACCCCGATGCAGAAGCGTACGAGCCACGTCCACATCATCGTGGCGGAGCGGGAGTAATAATGGGACAGAAAACTAATCCGATCGGCTTCCGCCTCGGCATCTCGAAGGATTGGAAGTCGCGCTACTACGCGGGCCGCGAGTTGCCGGCGCTTCTCCGTGAAGACGAGCTGCTGCGCAAGTATCTCAAGGCGCGCGTCGGCCACGCGGCGATCGCCGACATCATCATCGAGCGGAAGCCGGGCAAGGTCGTCGTCACGCTGCACACGGGCCGTCCCGGTGTCGTGATCGGGAAGAAGGGCGCCGAAGTCGACAAGTTGCGCGACGAGCTTGCGCAGCTGACGGGCAAGGACGTCGGCATCAACGTCGAAGAGATCAAGCGCCCGGAGATCAGCGCGCAGCTGGTGGCGGACAACATCGCCCAGCAGCTCGCGCAGCGCATCTCGTTCCGCCGTGCGATGAAGCGCGCGGTGCAGAGCGCGATGCGGATGGGCGCGCAGGGCATCAAGGTCAAAGCCGGCGGACGGTTAGGCGGCGCCGAGATCGCGCGCGTCGAGGGCTATCACGAGGGGCGGGTTCCGCTCCACACGTTGCGCGCCGACATCGACTACGCGATTTCGACCGCGAAGACGACGTATGGCACGATCGGCGTGAAGTGCTGGATCTTCAAGGGTGAAGTCGTCGAGGATCGTCGCGGGAAGACCTACTCCACCGACGCCTGAGGATCTGACCGATGCTGAGTCCGAAGCGCGTAAAATTTCGCAAGATGTTCAAGGGTCGCACGAAGGGATTGGCGACCCGCGGCAATGAAGTGTCGTTCGGCCAGTTCGGGCTGCAGGCGCTCGAGCCGGGCTGGGTGACGAACCGACAGATCGAAGCGGCGCGTGTCGCGCTGACGCGGCACATCAAGCGCGGCGGCAAGGTCTGGATCCGGATCTTCCCCGACAAGCCGATCACGAAGAAGCCGGCCGAGACGCGAATGGGTAAGGGAAAAGGTTCGCCAGAGGGATGGGTGGCGGTGGTTCGCCCGGGGCGGATGATGTTCGAGCTCGAGGGCGTCACGCCCGAGATCGCGGTGAAGGCGATGGGCCTGGCCGCGGCAAAGCTCGGAGTGAAGACCAAGTTCGTTGCACGCGAGGAGGCGCACACCGATGCTGGCAAGTGAGATTCGCGAGATGACGGCGTCGGACATCCAGACGCGCGTCACCGAGTTGCAGGAAGAGCGGTTCCGCCTGCGTTTTCGCGGGGCGACCGAGCAGCTGGAAGAGCCGTTGCGTCTGCGGGCGATCCGCCGTGACGTGGCGCGGTTGAAGACGGTGCTCCGTCAGCGCGAGATGGGCGAGGTCGCGACCGCGCCCTCCGCCAGCACGAAGAAGGCGGCGAAGGCGCCGGCGAAGAAGCGGACGGCCAAGAAGGCCGCGTCCGCGGGAAAGTGAGGAGCTGAGAAATGGCTGAGATGACTGATTCGAGCACTGCCGAAACGCGGAAGCGTCGCAAGACGCGCGTCGGGAAGGTGGTGAGCGACAAGATGCAGAAGACGGTGGTGGTCGCGATCGAACGTCGTGTGCCGCACCCGCAGTACGGGAAGATGATGACGCTGAGCACGCGCCTGAAGGCGCATGACGAGGAGAACTCGGCGAAGACCGGTGACACGGTGCTCATCATGGAAACGCGGCCGCTGTCGAAGGACAAGCGGTGGCGGGTGGTGGAAATCGTCGAGCGCGCGCGCTAAGGAGACCTGAGCCATGATCCAGCAGGAATCAGTGGTAAAGGTGGCCGACAACTCCGGCGCCAAGCGGGCGCTGGTGATCCGCGTCCTCGGCGGCACGCGCCGCCGGTACGCCGGGCTCGGCGACACGGTGATCGTTGCGGTCAAGGACGCACTGCCTAACGGCACGGTGAAGAAGTCCGAGGTCGCGCGGGCGGTGGTCGTGCGCACGGTGAAGGAGACGCGTCGGAAAGACGGCAGCTACATCCGCTTCGACGAGAATGCAGTAGTGATCATCAACGAGGCGGGTGAGCCGCGGGCGACGCGTATCTTCGGACCGGTGGCGCGTGAGCTCCGCGAGAAGAAGTACATGAAGATCGTCTCGCTCGCGCCCGAGGTGCTCTAAGATGCGTGATCTGAAATATCGGAAGACAGACCGCCCGCGCGCGGTGAACCGGAAGCGGCACGCTGACAACGCGAAGCGCCAGGTCGTGCACGTCACGAAGGGCGACGACGTGCGTGTCGTGCGCGGCGACCACAAGGGCGAGAGCGGCAAGGTGATGCGCGTGCTGTTGAAGACGGGGCGCATCGTCGTGCAGGGAGTCAATCTCGTGAAGAAACACCGCCGGGCGCGGAATCCGGAGGAGCAAAGCGGGATCATCGAGATGGAAGCGCCGATTCATGCTTCCAACGTGATGCTGCTCGACCCGAAGTCGGGCGAGCCGACGCGGACGCGTCGCCGCATCGACACCGACGGCACCAAGGAGCGCATCAGCGTCAAGAGCGGGGATTCCATCCCGCGCAGCCGCTGAAGCGAGGACGATAGACAATGGCGACGGAAAAGAAGGAAAAGGGCGCCCGCAAGGGTGGCGACAAGCGCGAAGTGGTGAAGGTCGATCACACCGGCGTCGGATTGCCGGTGCCGGCCCCGCGGCGGCGCGAGCAGTACATGACGAAGGTGCGCCCGGTGCTGACGAAGCAGTTCGGCTTCACGAATCCGCACCAGGTCCCGACGCTCAAGAAGATCGTGCTGAACGTCGGCGCCGGTGAGGCGATCAAGCAGCCGAAGTTTCTCGACAAGGTGGTCGAGGAGCTGGGGCTGATCGCCGGCCAGCAGGCGGTCCGCAAGAAGGCGAAGAAGTCGATCGCCAATTACGGATTGCGCGAAGGGCAGGAGATCGGCGCGGCGGTCACGCTGCGCGGCGCGCGGATGTGGGAGTTTCTCGACCGATTCATCTCGGTCGCGATCCCGCGGATCCGCGACTTCAAGGGGTTGTCGACGCGGTCGTTCGACGGTCGCGGCAACTATTCGCTCGGCGTGAAGGAGCAGATGATCTTCCCGGAGATCAACTTCGACATGATCGATGCGGTGCACGGGATGGACGTCACGTTCGTGACGACGGCGACGCGGGATGACGTGGCATACGCGCTCCTCAAGGAGCTCGGCATGCCGTTCCGCACCGACGAGAAGACCAAGGTTCTCGCGGCGCAGTCGGCCTAACGCTGGCTGGTCGCAGGGACCGAGTGGCTCGGCGCCGTCCAGGCGCGGGCTTCCAACGATTCATCAGGCGAGAGAAGAACGATGGCGCGTAAGGCCATGATCGAGAAGAGCAAGCGGAAACCCAAGTTCGCCGTCCGGCAGCACAATCGCTGCGGCCGCTGCGGACGCTCGCGGGCATTCCTTCGCCGGTTTGGTCTCTGCCGCATCTGCTTCCGGGAGCTGGCGCTGTTCGGCATGATCCCGGGCGTGCGGAAGGCGAGCTGGTAAAACCAGCCATTAGCCGTAAGCGATTAGCCGTTAGCTAACGGCTCAAGGCTAATGGCTAACGGCTGCAGTATCCCGTCAGGCGCAGGTGCCTAACGGGTCAATCACTTCCTAAGCGTCCCTCGGGGATACGATAGGAGCGGTATTACATGAGCATGACCGATCCGATCGCCGATATGCTCACGCGGATTCGCAATGCCTGCGGATCGAAGCACCGTCGCGTGGACATGCCGTCGTCGAAAATGAAGATTGAAATCGCCCGGCTCCTCAAGGAGTCGAATTTCATCCAGGACTATCAGACGCTGGAGACCGAAGAGGGGCGCCCGCTGCTCCGCATCCGGCTCAAGTACGCGGCGGGCGGCCAGTCGGTGATCCGCCAGCTCGAGCGCATCTCGACGCCGGGGCTCCGCAAGTACGTCGGTGTCCAGGAGATTCCGCGCGTCCGCAACGGGCTCGGCGTCGCCATCCTCAGCACCTCGCAGGGGCTGATGACCGACCGCGATGCGCGGCGGAAGAAGACAGGCGGCGAGCTACTCGCCCGGGTCTGGTAAGGAGCAACCACCATGTCGCGAATCGGTAAGAAGGCAATTCCGCTCCCCAAGGGCGTGACGGTCACCGTCGAGGGGAACACGGTCAAGGTGAAGGGTCCGAAGGGGGAGCTGCAGCGCACCGTGCACCCCGAGCTGTCGATCGCACTCGAGAACAACGAGCTCACGGTGTCGCGTCCATCAGACGAGACGCGGCACAAGGCGCTGCACGGCCTGACGCGGACGCTGGTCGCCAACATGGTCGAGGGCACCTCGACCGGCTTCCGGAAGACGCTCGAGCTGGTCGGCGTCGGGTACAAGGCGGAAGCGCGGGCGTACGGGCTGCAGCTCACGTTAGGCTATTCGCACCCGATCGAGTACAAGGCGCCGAAGGGGATCAAGCTCACGGCGCCGATCCCGACGCAGATCCTGATCGACGGGCCGGACAAGGAGATGGTTGGGCAGGTCGCGGCCGAGATCCGGTCGTTCCGCAAGCCCGAGCCGTACAAGGGGAAGGGCATCAAGTACCAGGGCGAGCAGATCCGTCGGAAGGCGGGTAAGGCTGGAGGCAAGTAATGCGACGCATCCCGAATCCAAAGACGCGTCCGGAACTGCGCGCGCGCCGCAAGCTGCGCATTCGCAAGACGGTGAGCGGGACGCAGGAGCGTCCGCGCCTCGTCGTGTTCCGGTCGTTGAAGCACATCTACGCCCAGTTGGTCGACGACGCAGCGCGTCGCACGATCGCGACGGTCTCCGACAGCGCGATCGAGACGGGCAAGAAGGTCGAGAAGTCGACCGCGGTCGGCAAGCTGATCGCCGAGCGCGCGAAGGCGGCTGGCATCACGAAGGTCGTATTCGATCGCGGTGGCTACCAATACCATGGCCGCGTGAAAGCGGTTGCCGACGGCGCCCGCGAGGGCGGTCTGGAGTTCTAACATGACTGAGAATTCGAATCCGCAGGGTGGCAGTGGTGGCGGCGCTCCGCGTCGTCCCGGTGGTTCCGGTGGTGGCGCTCCGCGCGGCCCCGGGGGCGGCGGCTTTGGTGGTGGCCGTGGCGCGGGCGGCGGTGGCGGCTTCGGCGGCGGGCGCGGACGTGGCGCCGGCGGTGGCGGGGGACGCAGCGGCGGCCCCGGTGGTCGCGGCGGTCCCGGTGGCGGCGCTGGTCGCGGCGGTCCGGGCGGTGCTGCGGGTCGCGGTGGTCGTCCGGGAGGCGAGGGTGGCCGTCCGGGTGGCGAGGGACGTGGCGGCGGCGGTCGTGACGGCGGGCGTGGTCGCGGAGACGAGCGGAATCGCGAGGGCGGCGATCTGGTCGAGAACGTGATCGCGATCAATCGTGTCGCGAAAGTCGTGAAGGGCGGACGGCGGTTCTCGTTCAATGCGCTCGTTGCGGTGGGCGATGGCCAGGGCAAGGTCGGCTTCTCGACCGGCAAGGCGAACGAAGTGTCCGAGGCTGTCCGCAAGGCGGTCGACGGCGCGCGTCGCAACATGGTCCAGGTTCCGCGCACCGGATCGACGATCCCGCACGAGATCGTCGGCAAGCACGGGGCGGGGCGGGTGTTGATGAAGCCCGCGGCACCGGGCGCCGGCGTGATTGCCGGTGGCGCGGTTCGCGCGATCATGGAATGCGCTGGCATCAGCGACATCCTGACGAAGAGCCTCGGCTCGACGAACCCGCACAACATGGTACTGGCAGCGCTCGACGGGCTGATGCAGCTGACGACGGTCGAACAGATCGCGCGCGAGCGCGGCGTCGAGGTCTCGTCGTTAGGCTACCGGTCGCGAGCCAAAGTAAGGGAGGCGGTGTAACATGCCACGGACATTTGTCTGGCACCGGACACGGGGCCCGAAGCACACGGCGAAGGATCAGCCGGCGACGGACGGTCAGGTGCAGATCAAGCAGGTGAGGAGCGGGATCGGCCATTCTTGGCGGATCCGCCGCACGCTCGAGGCGATCGGCCTGAGGCATCATCAGGCGTCTGTCGTCAAGCAGGATTCCGAGTCGCTGCGCGGACAGATCAAGCAGGTGCGTCATCTCATTGAAGTGACGCCGGTCAAGGAGTGACCCCAGTGGACAACGAAAAGAAGATCGGCCTGCACAACCTGATGCCGGCCCCCGGCTCGAACAAGGCGCGCAAGCGTCTCGGTCGTGGTCCGGGCTCGGGTACGGGCAAGACGTCAGGCAAGGGTCACAAGGGCATCAAGGCGCGCTCGGGCCACCACGGTCCGGGCGGCGGCAAGCCGCAGTTCGAAGGCGGACAGATGCCGCTCACGCGTCGCCTGCCGAAGCGCGGGTTCACCAACCCGTTCAAGGTGGAGCATCAGGTGGTCTCGCTCGCCGACATCGCCGAGATGAGTGGTGAGGTGACGCGTGAGTCGCTGGTCGAAGCAGGGCTGATCCGCACCCGCAAGGGTCCGGCGAAGCTGCTGGCGAACGGCGAGCTGACCAAGGCGCTGACGGTGCGCGGCATCAAGCTGAGTCAGGCTGCGCGTGACAAGATTGTCGCGGCCGGAGGCCGCGTCGAGGACTAGCATGGCGGACATGAATCCGGCTTCAGCGGTGCGTGATGTGGTCCGCACTCCCGAGCTCTGGGAGAAGATCACGTTCACGTTCCTCTGCCTGGCGATTTACCGGATCGGTGCGCACATCACGGCACCGGGCGTCGACGTGCTGGCGCTGACGGATTACTTCGCGCAGCAGAAGGGCGGCGGCGCCGGGCTGCTCGGCCTCTACGACCTGTTCGTCGGCGGCGGGCTGTCGCGGGCGACGGTGTTCGCGTTAGGCATCATGCCCTACATCTCGGCCAGCATCTTCTTGCAGATCGGCGCGGCAGTCGTCCCGCAGGTCGACAAGATGCAGAAGGACGAAGAGGGCCGAAAGAAGATCAACCAGTGGACGCGCTACATCACGGTCGCGCTGGCGGCGGTGCAGGCGTGGGGATTCGCGATCTTCGTCGAATCCCTGCCCGGCGCGGTTGCGTCGCCAACGCTCGGCTTCAAGCTGCAGATGATGTTCGTGCTGACGACCGGCGCGATCTTCGTGATGTGGCTCGGCGAGATGATCACCGAACGCGGGCTCGGCAACGGCGCATCACTGCTGATCTTCTTCTCGATCGTCGAGCGGCTGTGGGGCGGGATCTTCCAGACCTTCCGCTTCGTCAGCACCGGAGCGTTAGGCGCGTTCAGCCTGCTCGTGCTCGTCCTGATCATGATCTCGGTGGTGGCCGGCGTCGTGCTGGTGACGATGGCGGCGCGGCGGATCGCGATCCAGATCCCGCAGCGCACGATGGCCAAGGGGCGACAGCGAGAAGCGTCGCGCAGCTTCATTCCGCTGCGATTGAATGCGTCAGGCGTCATGCCGATCGTCTTTGCGCAGTCGGTGATCGTCGTGCCCGGTGCAATTGCGCAGTTCACGAACAACGACAAGGCACGCGCGATCTCCGACCTGTTCGCGCCGGGAACGATCGCGTATTTCCTGCTGTCGGGGTTCCTCATCATGTTCTTCACGTACTTTTACACGTCGATCATCTTCAATCCGGTCGACGTCGCGGAGAACCTGAAGAAGCAGGGTGGATTCGTTCCCGGAGTGAAGCCGGGCGCGAGGACGGCTGAGTACATCGACACCGTGCTCTCGCGGATCACACTCCCGGGCGCGCTCTTCCTGACGGTGATTGCGCTCCTTCCGATCGCGCTGGCCGATGCGTTCAGCATTCCGTTCGCGTTCGGTGGGACGTCACTGTTGATCGTCGTCGGCGTCGCGCTCGATACGCTGGCGCAAGTCAACCAGCACCTGCTGCTGCGCAAGTACGACGGCTTCATGAAGAAGGGGCGCGTGCGGTTCCGCGGACGCCAGGCGACGGGCGGCAGCTTCTAGCAGTCAGGCGAGGGTCTCACTCGGACCGAGCGCGACGCGAGGCGCGCGGGCGGAGCAGTTTGGTTGCTCCGCTTGCGAAGCTCGAGCGTCGCGCTCAGCTTTTTCAGACTCATGGACATCGTACTGCTCGGACCCCCCGGTGCGGGGAAGGGCACGCAGGCGCAACGCCTGTCGGCCAAGCTGGGAATTCCACAGATCGCCACGGGCGACGTGCTGCGCGCCGCGGTGCGTCAGGGGACGCCGCGCGGGCTCGAGGCGAAAGCCTGCATGGATCGCGGCGACCTCGTCCCCGACGACGTGATTCTCGCGATCATGAAGGAGGCGCTGTCGCACGACGACGCCCGCAAGGGTTCGCTCCTCGACGGGGTCGTGCGCACGCTGCCGCAGGCGGAAGGACTCAACCGGGTGTTGAAGGAGCTCGGCCGCAAAGTGGACGCGGTGCTGTTCTTCGACGTGCCTGACGCGGAGATCGTCCGGCGGCTCGGGGGCCGCACAGTCTGCGAGAACTGCCAGACGCCGTACACCGGGCGCGAGCCGGGCACCAAGTGCGACAAATGCGGCGGGACGTTGATCCGGCGCAAGGACGACGATCCGGATGCGATCCGCAATCGCCTCGCTGTTTACGGGAAACAAACCGCACCGGTTCTCGATTGGTATCGCACGCACGGCGCGAAGGTCTCGTCGATCGATGCGGTGGGAACAGAGGACGAAGTGACCGCGCGCGCTCTCAAGGCAATCGGGAAATGATCCAGCTGAAATCGTCGCGCGAGATCGACATGATGGCCGAGGGCGGCCGGATCCTGGCGGCGACACTGGAGACGGTTCGCGCGTCGGTGCGTGTCGGCATCTCGACTGGCGAGCTCGATGCGCTCGCCGAGGAATTCATCCGCAGCCACGAGGGCGCGGTGCCGGCGTTCAAGGGGCTCTACGGATTTCCAGCGACGCTCTGCACCTCGGTCAACAACGAGATCGTGCACGGCATCCCGTCGCGCTCCCGCCTGCTGCGCGATGGAGACATCGTGTCGGTCGACGTCGGCGTGAAGTACAAGGGCTACTACACGGACATGGCGGCCACGGTGCCGGTGGGCGCAGTGGATGCGCGAACGGCGAAGCTCCTCGAGGTGACCGCGCGCTCGCTTGACGTTGGCATCGCCGCGGCGCAGCCGGGGAATCACATCGGCGACATCGGCGCCGCGGTCCAGCGCGTCGTCGAGGCGGCGGGGTTCAGTGTGGTGCGGACGCTCGTCGGCCACGGGATCGGCGTCGAGCCGCACGAGGAACCGCAGGTGCCTAACCACGGGAAGGCCAAGCGCGGACAGCCGCTGATGCCCGGGCTTTGCATCGCGATCGAGCCGATGGTCAACATCGGCGGACCGGCGACGCGAACGTTAGGCGACAAGTGGACAGTGGTGACGCAGGACGGATCGCGCTCGGCGCATTTCGAGCACACGGTGGCGGTGACGGCCGAGGGCCCGCGGGTGCTCACCCGAGCGGCGTGAACTGCAGCCTGAACGGCAGCCGTTAGCCATTAGCTATTAGCAGGGAGGAACGGCTCGGCAGGCGGCTGTGCTGCTGCGCAGTCGCTCAACGCTAACGGCTAATGGCTTTCTCCACCGCGGACGTCGCCCGCCCCGCATGTGCGCTCGTCGCGCCAACCACTCGCGCGATCTCCTCGAGCAGTGCCGTGCCCTGCGACCTGTCGTCGAGTGAGGCGACGTTGATGCGCACGTTGTACGACGCGCCCCTCGCGCCGGCTTCGGCGAGGAGGGCGGCGACGGCGGCGTCGGATGCGGCGTTCGTGTTGCCACGTTCGGCGACGTTTGCCGCCAGCTCGGCGACACGGGCGCAGGCGCGAGCGGTGTCCAGCGGGACGGCGGCCGCCTGGAGGAGCGCATCGGTGATCGCGACCCGCCGCGCCGCCGCTGCGGATTCGGGTTCCTTGGCGAGCTTGTAGGCAGCGGCGACTGCAGTGAAGGCGGCGGCGTCGCGGGCGACCAACGCCGAGAGCTCGTTGACGAGCGCGGCGCCAGCGAGGGCAGCCTCTTTCATCTCAGGCTCGACGGCGACGTACTTCTTCTTGCCGATGGTCAGGCCGGCGACCATCTGGGCGAGCGCCGCGCCTAACGCTCCGACGAGGGCGGCGACGCTGCCGCCGCCGGGGACCGGGGCCGGCGAAGCGACCGAGGCGATGAATCCGCTCAGCGACTCGCCGCCGGCCACCGTCTCTCGCACC
>JBKJQR010000156.1:0-3195 GCA_046593895.1 Gemmatimonadaceae bacterium
AAGGTGGCATCGGCTTGCCGGAACCGCTCGAAGACGAATGGCAGGAAGTCCGGCGAGATGCCGCGACCCGTGTCGCTGACGGTGACCTCGACATGCGAATTCACACGCGACAACCGCGTTTGCACCTTGCCGTCACGCGGAGTGAACTTGATCGCGTTGGATAGCAGATTCCAGATAATCTGCTGCAGACGATCGCCGTCGCCCGACACCGGCGTGGTCAGCGGCTCGATCACGGTTTCGACCCGCACCCCTCGAGCGTCAGCCGCCGGCATGACGGTCGCGATCGCCTCATGCAGGATCCGCGGCAGATCGACAGGCTCGACATTCAGGCGGAGCCGACCGGCGACGATACGGGAGACGTCGAGGACGTCCTCGATGATCTGCTTCAGCGACGTGGCGTTGCGCTCGACCACGTCCCACGCGCCACTTGCCTTCTGGGGTGACAACGTCTGTGTGCGCATCATTCGGGCGTAACCCAGAACGGCGTTGAGCGGAGTGCGAAGTTCGTGCGAAAGGGTGGCGAGAAATTCGTCTTTGAGCCGGCTCGCCTCGTTGGCGCGTTCGTACGCCCGTGCATTCTCGATCGCCAGCGACGCCCGGACGGCGAGTTCGTGGACGAACCTGACGTCCTCCTCCGAGTACTGCCTCCCTGACTCGGCGCTCACGAACGTGATCGCGCCGATGGCTTTGCCCTGCATCGTCAACGGCAGACACATATACGAGGTGAGCTTCAGCTCGCGAATGATCCGGAGGTGTTCGTGGTCGCGGGCTGCCGCTTCGAGTAGCGCGGGCGGGATGCGGGCCATGTACGCGGCCTTGCCGGTGCGGATGACCTCGTGAACGCCGCCGGGAGCGTGTGGGTCGGCGGGATACCGCTCCTGCAGCATGCGCGCGAACTCCACCTTCTGCGGATCGACGTGCGCAACCGCAATTCGCTGGAGTGCTCCCCGATCGCCAACGATATCAACGGCGCACCAGTCGGCGATTGTTGGCACGGACAGACGGGCGACTGATTGCAGAGTGGCTTCGTAGTCGAGCGACGAACTGAGGACGGAGCCCGCTTCAGCAAGAAACGCGGCCTGCTGCCTGGCGTGGTCAGCGGCCGCGCGTGCCTGGTCAGCGGCCTCGCGGGCCTGACGCTGCTCGTCGTGCATATCCGCGGCTGCCAGCGCCGCCGCCACGAGGTTTGCGAGCGCCGCACCGACCTGAATGTCGACCGGTCGAAAGGCGGTCCGTTGACGCAGGTAGAACACCATGGTTCCCGATCGGTGGCCGCGGATCGTCAACGGGAACACGATCATCGAGACGACCCCTTCGCGGCCGTAGGCCTCGCGCATATCGGCCAGCATCGTGGTCGCGGCGACGTCTTCGCAGACGAGCGGCTCCGAGAACGTCACAAACGCCGCGGTGCTCCCCGTCGGTCGCGAAATGGCGCGCGCCGCGAAGTCGTCCGAGATGCCGAACGACCGCACGATCTGCCACGAGCCGCCAGGATTCGCGCGCCAGACAGCGTATCCATCGGCGGCAAAGACGTCGCGCGCCACATCGATGGCCGCCGAGGCGACGGAAACCGAATCGGGGGACCCGAGGATCGACCCCGAGGCTGTGGCGAGTGCCAACAGGCGCCGGTGAAGTTCCTGCAGTTCCGCTTCGATCTGCCGGCGGTACGAGATGTTCCTGGCAATCGTCGAGGCGCCGACGATGACGCCGGCGGCACCGCGGATAGGGGACAGCCTCAGTGAGATCGGAACGAGGGTGCCGTCCTTGCGGCGGCGAATGGTTTCAAGAGGCTCGATGCGCTCGCCGCGCCGAAGGTGCCCGAGCACCATGTCCTCTTCCTCCAGGCGGTCAGGCGGGATCACAATGGTGATGGATTGCCCTACGGCCTCGTCGGCGGTGTAGCCGAACAGCTCCTCTGCCCCTCGATTCCAGGAGGTGATGATGCCGTCGAGATCCTTGCTGACGATCGCATCGTCTGACGACTCGACGATGGCGGCGAGCCTCAGCGTCGGATCGGGTGGGTTGATGGTCATTGGGTCGGTTGAGAGACGCCCGCAACGTGGACGGACGGCTGAGAGGCGCAGGCGGTCATATCCCGATTCTCCACAGAAGTCTGGGTTCGCGCCAGAGGCTTTGACCCAGCTTTACTGTCGGGCTCGATGACGGAGCGGCACCCTCTATCGCCTGAGAGGAAGGAGCGAGGCCGCCGCGAGCGCAGCGAGGTACATGCCCACGCCAAACACCGTATGGGTGACCAGGCTCTTGACGCAATTGAAGATCGGTGTTGGTGTCTTCCAGGATCCGACTCCGGCTCCCATTGCCGGTTGCAGGATGAGCAATGGGGCGACTACCGTGGCGATCCCCATCCACAGCGCAGGGAGCAACGACGGCGACCGCAGCCATTCCACACCGTTCGTCCATACCAGAAGCGCCGCGAATGTGATGCCAATCGAGTAGTGCGCGCACCAGCCGATCCACGATTCTCCGCGGACCGGCGTCGCGTTCGCGATGCTCGCGTGCATCCAGTGGCCGCGGGGAATGTGCCCGATCCAGCGTCCCAGGAAGGCGAAGTTCAATGACGGCACGCCAAACTGGCTGAGCAGGGCCGCCCACAGGTCCATCATGATGGTGGCGCCAGCCCCGATCAGGACTGCGCGCAGGGCCGATTCGACTGTGTCCGTCATGTTTGTCGCCAGCTCTCGCTCACTCGGGTTCCGCTCGTCCGGTGATGATGTGGATTCGGGCAGGCACAACGACAGCGCCCTCGTGCTCATAGGGGATGAACCGCGCTGCCAATGCCCGGCGCGCACTGGCCGTCGCGTCGCCTCCAGCACTCGACAGCAGTTCCGCGAACGACGAGAACGCGGCAAGCGCAAAGTGCGCCGCGTCAAGCGCCGGCAACCTGCCGCCGATCGGGAGCGACCGCCGCCAGTCGGTCACAGTCACGTCAACGAAATGAGCCTGCTCGAGCAGGGATACGAGCGGCACCACGTCTCCGTACCGGAACGGACCTGGTGCGCACGGGTCAATCGGATCCAGGTTGATCGCGTCAGCGACAGCCGCTCGTGTGGCTGTCATCCACGCGTTGTCTTCAATCGGCCCCCACACCGCAAACGCAAAGCGACCACCGGGGACAAGCCAGCGCCGCAGATTCATGAATGCCGCCTGGGGATCGCGAAAGAACATCACGCTCAG
>JBKJQR010000162.1:0-6253 GCA_046593895.1 Gemmatimonadaceae bacterium
AGGGTTGGCGCGGCGGGCACAGATGCGCTAACTTCGCAGAACCTAACGGTTGCCTCCGGGCCATCAGACGGAAAAGTCGGCGACCGTTCACCGCACCGTTAGTCAGCGGCGAAAAAATTGCACGGAAATCGAAATTTGCTATTGACGTCTGCGCGCGAAGAATAAGATTAGAACAGCTTAATGTTGCACCCGTCGCGGTTCGGACCCTCCGGACGCGACTGCACTCCCGCCCGACACCCCCTCGCCCTGTGCCTACCAGCAAAAGCACCCGCAAGCGCTCCACCGCAGGCGGCTCCAGCCGTGGTGGCAGCCGCAAGACCGCGTCGAAGACCGCCTCCCGCGCCCGCAGCGGCGGTGGAACATCGCCGGCGAAGCCCAGCTCGGGAATCAGCCGCATCGACCAGGAGTCGCGCCGGACGCACGGCTACTTTGTTCGCCTGGGCTACAAGATGACCGCCGGTGGTTCGCGCCCGAGTGCCAGCGCCTACTTCGGCGATGCTTCGCACGGCAGCCGGAAGAAGGCGTGGGAAGCCGCCGAGGCGTGGCTCAAGAAGACGCGCCGCTCGCTCGACAAGTAGTCCCAGCGTCACGCCGCATTCATCTCCGCGGGACGATCCCGCGGCCGGGGAGCTTGCTCTCCAGCCGCGGGATTCCTGCGTTCAGCACCGTCACGACGTCTTGCCGGATTCTTACAGCGCATTCACTGGCGAGCCCCTGACGTGAGTGCAACCTTGCATCACGCGCGTCACCGGCATCGACGCTGACTCCCCCTTACCCGTTTTCCTCCGACATGTTCCGCGTTTTCCCACGCGCTCTCATCGCGACGCTCGCGATCGCGGCCTGCGCGCAGTCACCGGCGACGACCCCGGCCGGTGCTCCGACACCGTCGGCCAACCACGCCGCGATCTCGGCGTCCGACCTCCGCGCCCGACTCTACGCCTACGCCGACGACTCGATGCGCGGCCGTCAGGCAGGCACGCCGGACAATCTGCGCTCGACGGCGTGGATCGCCGAGCAGGTGCGCCGGATCGGCCTGCAGCCCGCCGGTGACAACGGGACGTACTTCCAGGATGTCCCGCTCGTCCGGCGTTCCCTGCTTGGCGACGCGGCGCTCTCCGTCGACGGCACGTCGTTCAAGCTCTGGACGGACTTTGCTCCGGTGGATCTCGGCGGCGCATCGCCGGCGCTCGACAAAGCGGGCAGCGTGTTCGTCGGCCGGCTCAGCGACAGCGCGTCAATGGCGCCGGCATCGGTCGGAGCGGGGAAGATCGTCATCGTCCGCGCCGCCGCCGGGATGCCGATCTTTCTCGCGCAGCAGCGCGTCGCGATGCGCTATCCGCAGGCGGTGGCCGTCGCCTTCGGCAATCAGGACGCGATCGTCAGGCAGGTCGCGATGTACTTCGCGTCCGGGCAGGTCACGCTGAAGCGTGACGAGCCGCCGGCTACCGCGGCGAAGCCCGGACTGTTGATCCTCAACACGCGGCTCACCACGGCGCTGGTGCCCGGCGACCTCGAGACGCTCGCACCAGGAACCGTCGGGCGCACCATTCGCGGTTCGCTCGGTTTCGCCGAAACCCCCGCGCCGGCGCGAAACGTCGTCGCGATGCTGTCCGGGACCGACCCGTCGCTCCGCACGCAGTACGTCGCGCTCGGCGCCCACAGCGATCACATCGGCGTTCGGAAGGGCGGCATCGATCAGGACTCGCTGCGCGCCTTCAATCAGGCGCTGCACCGCCTCGGTGCGGCCGATCCGTTCTCCGACGTCGATCCCGCGCAGCGCGCCGCGATCCGCGTCAACGTCGACAGTCTGCATCGCGTTCGCCGGGCGATCATCGACTCGATCTTCAACGGCGCGGATGACGATGGCTCCGGGTCGGTCGGTCTCCTCGAGATCGCCGAAGCTTGGAAGAATGCGCAGGGCGCCGACCGGCCGCGCCGCTCGGTGATCTTCGTCTGGCACACCGCCGAGGAACTGGGGCTGTTTGGCTCCGAGTACTTCACCGATCACCCGACCGTTCCCCGCGATGCGATCGTCGCACAGGTGAACATCGACATGATCGGCCGTGGGAGTGCCGCCGACATCGAGGGCGGCGGTCCGCGCTATCTCGAGTTGATTGGTCCGCGCCGCCTCTCGACCGAGTACGCCCAGCTGATCGAGCAGGTCAACGCGCGCGAGCCCGTGCCCTTCCGGATCGACTACGCGCTCGACGCCGACGGTCACCCCGAGAACATCTACTGCCGTAGCGATCACGCGAACTATGCGCGCTACGGCATTCCGGTCGCCTTTTTCTCGACCGGGCAGCACCGCGACTACCACCAGGTCTCCGACGAGCCGCAGTTCATCGACTACGATCACTACGCTTCGGTCGTCCGCTTCGTCTACGACGTCGCGCGCACCGTGGCCAATCGCGATGCCCGCATCATCGTCGACAAGCCGAAGCCGAATCCGAAAGCGCAGTGCCGCCAGTAGCCGACCGTCAGGCCAGACGGCGGACGCACCCGGCGCCATTCACCCGTCGCAACGTAGCAGAACGACGCAGTACTTTTTCACAATCTTCGGAGAGACCGCCGATGGCGCGATCGCCTGATGTCCCGTTCGCAAGTCTGCTCATCCGCAGCGCTGCTGCCGCGGTGTTGCTGGCCAGCACGTTCGCCGCCCCGCTCGCCGCGCAGAAGCCCACGCCGCTCAAGCTCGACCGCTACACCCTGCCTAACGGGCTGAAGGTGATCCTCGCCGAGGATCACACCGCGCCGGTCGTCGCCGTCGACGTGACCTACAATGTCGGCTCGCGCAACGAGAGTCCCGGGCGCACCGGCCTCGCCCACCTCTTCGAGCACCTGATGTTCGAGGGTTCGGCCCACGTGAAGAAGGGTGAGCACATGGGGATGCTCGAGACGGCTGGTTCAGCGGGCTTCAACGGAAGCACCATCGAGGACCGCACGAACTACTACGAGCCGCTGCCCTCCAACCGGCTCAATCTCGGACTCTGGCTCGAGGCCGATCGCATGCGCTCCCTCGACATCACTGACGAGAAATTTCACAACCAGCGCGAGGCGGTCAAGGAAGAGCGTCGCCTGCGCGTCGACAATCAGCCCTATTCGAAGGTCATCTTCGAGGAAGGCTACAAGGCGATCGATCCGGCGAACTGCTATGCCTACTCGCACTCGATCATCGGTTCGATGGCCGATCTCGACGCGGCGACCACTGCTGACGTCCAGGGCTTCTTCAAGACGTATTACGCTCCGAACAACGCGACCCTCGTCATAACGGGCGACTTCCAGCCCGCCGACGCGAAGCATCTCGTCGAGCAGTACTTCGCCGACATCCCGCGCGCTGCGCCGGCGCCGCTCGTCACCTGCACGCCGAGCTTCAGTGCCGGTGCGCGTCGCGAGCGCGTCCTCGACACGAAAGCGACGCTGCCGGCGGTGTTCAAGTACTACACCGTCCCCTCGTACGACAGTCCGGATTACCCAGCGCTCGAGCTGCTGGCGACGATCGTCGGCCGCGGCGAGAGTTCGCGCCTCAACCGGGCGCTCGCTCGTGAGCAGAAGGTCGCGCTGGCGACGCAGGTACTGGTCGATCCCTTCGGGCCGCGCCGCGGACCGGGACCTTTCCTCTTCCTGGCGATCGCGAACAACGGGGTATCGGTCGACACCCTCGAAGCACGCCTCGGCCAGCAGGTCGCGCTGCTCGCGAGCAGCGGCGTCACCGACGACGAATTGGTTAAGGCGAAGAATGCCTGGCGCGCCCAGGCAATCGCCGAGCGTTCGCGCGCGATATCGCTTGCCCAGGCGATCCAGCGGGCGAGTCTCTTTCTCGGATCGGCTGACCGGCTCGACACGGATTTCGACCGTTATGGCGCGGTGACCACGGACGACATCAAGCGCGTCGCCGCGACCTACCTCCGCCCGGACAACTCCTACACCTTCATCGACTCCGCGGAGGCCGCAAAGTGATAACCGTCCGCTTCCAGCATCCAGCTCGTTCGCTCGCCGCTCTGGCGATGCTGGCGTGCTTCGCGATGCCCGCACTCGCCGCGGCCCAGTTCCCGACGACGCCACCGCCGCCGGCGCCGATAACCCCCTCCCAGCTCCCGCCGACGCACGAGGTCACGCTCCCTAACGGCGTGCACCTGCTCGTCGTCGAGAGCCACAAGCTCCCGGTTCTCTCGGTCAACCTCGCATTCCGCGCCGGTGCCTTCACCGATCCGGTTGGCAAGGAAGGTCTCGCCTCGCTCACCGCCGAGCTCCTCACGAAGGGCGCCGGCAACCGCAGTGCCGATCAGGTCAGCGAAGCGATCGAGCGGGTCGGCGGCAACATCGGTGCGGCGGCCGGCGCAGACGTCCTCTCCGTCGCTGCCAACGGACTCTCGACCGACGCCGCGCTGATATTCGGACTCGTCGGCGACGCCGTCGCCCGTCCGACCTTCGATGCGAAGGAAGTCGATCTCGCCAAGACGCAGACGCTGTCTGCACTCCGCCTCCAGAATTCCAATCCGGCAGCGATCGCGACGCGCATTTTCAACCGTCAGCTCTACGGCTCGCTGCCTTACGGCAAGAGCGAAACTCCGACAAGCGTGCAGGCGCTCACCCGCGACGACATCCTCGGGTTCTATCGCACGCGTGTCCGGCCCGAGGGCGCCCTGCTCGTCGTCGCCGGAGACATCGACGTCGCAACGGCGACGCGGCTCGCCAACGCTGCATTCACCGGCTGGACGGGCGCACCCGCGCCGGTTCCCTCGCTCGGTACGCCGCGCGCGGCGACGCGGTCGCAGATTGTCCTCGTCGATCGGCCCTCGTCGGTGCAGGCAAACATCGTGGTCGGCTACCCGTCGGTCGCTGCCACCGATCCGCGCAAGTTCGCACTCACCGTCGCCAATCGTGTACTCGGCGGCGGTGCGCACTCTCGCCTGTTCACCATTCTGCGCGAGCAGAAGAGCTGGACCTACGGCTCCTTCTCGGCGGTGACCGACGTGCGCGGTGTCGGTGGTTTCATCGCATCGGTCGAGGCGCGAAACCAGGTCGCCGATTCGGCGCTGGTCGAGTTGCTCACACAGCTCGCGCGCATTCGCACCGAGCCGATCCCGGCGAGCGAATTCGCCGACGCGAAGGATGCGATCACGGGCAGCTATCCCCTCGGCCTCGAGACGGCACGCCAGCTCGCCAACGCGATAGCCAGTGCCCGCCTGCGCGGCCAGCCGACCAACTATGTCGCGACCTACCGCAATCGGATCGCCGCCGTGACACCGGGCAACGTCAGGTCCGCGCTCACGCAACTCATCAAGCCTGACCGTGCGTTGATCGTCGTCGTCGGCGACGCGTCGGTGCTCCGCGACCGCTTGGCGAAGATCGCGACCGTTAGGGTGATCACCCCGGACGGAAATCCGGTCGTCGCCGCCGCGGCTGGCGCGGCGAAGCCAGCTGGCGCCATGGTTGACGCTACGAAGCTCGTTGCCGGTGCCGACAGCTCGACGATCCTCGTCCAGGGCAACGCGTTCGGTAGCTCGGTTCGCACGGTGGCCCGCAGCGCGACGGCGATCACCGTCACCGAGCGCGCCGTGATCGGTCCGATGATGAGCCAGATGACGACGCTCACCCTCAGCCCCACAGGCGAGGTGCGCTCGGTCATGCAGAGCGGCAGCGTGCAGGGGATCCCGACGAAAATCGACGCGACCTACGCGAACGGGCGCGTGAAGGGGAGTGCAACGACCGTCACCCAGACCGGCCCGCGGAGTGTCACCTTCGACACGACCGTCGTCGCCGGAACCCTCGATGAGAATGCGATCACGACGATCATTCCCGGCCTCGCCTGGTCAAAGACCGCCGTCTTCAACATTCCCGTCTTCTCCCCCGGCGATGGCGTCGCGAAGACGTTTACGCTGCGCGTTAACGGTACGCAGAGTGTCACCGTCCCCGCCGGCACCTTCGACGCGTACGTCGTCGAGATGAGCGGCGGCAAGCTCCCCGTCATGCTCTACGTGACCACCGCGCAGCCCTATCGCCTCGTGAAGTCCGCGCCGGTTGGTCCGCCCATCGAGATCGTGCTGGTGAAATAGCGGCCAACGCGCGGCGGTAGTTCGACCAACTGCAACCACAGAGCACCGCCGCGAAGGATGGTGTCGGGATACCGGGCAAAACCATTGGGGCACGCTGGGCGAGCCAATCTCGTTCGGCGTGCCCCAAAACCTTTGGTGCTCACGCGCGACCGCGAGCGTCGGTACGCCGCGGTCGTGCTCTGTGGTTCAACCGATTG
>JBKJQR010000206.1:0-6347 GCA_046593895.1 Gemmatimonadaceae bacterium
CGATTCACGCCAGCAACGTCACGTGCCCTGCCTCCTGTCTCATGCCACATGACCCTGCCGCATGCCTCGTGGCAGGTCAGTTCCCCTGCCTCCCGCCTCATGGCCGTCGCCTGGTAGTGCCTAACGCCTCCTGCCTCCTGTCCCTGCCGCCTGCCTCGTGGCAGGGCTGTTCCCCTGCCTCCTGTCCCGTGCTGCCCCGTGATCCTGCCTCCTGCCTCCTGGCAGTATGAAGATTTTGGTGATCGAGGATGACCCCACGGTTGGCCAGTTCGTGAAGCGCGGACTGGAGGAGCAGCGGTGGGGCGTCGAGCTGGTCGCCGATGGCGAGGAGGGCGAGCAGCGGGCGATATCGGGAGCGTTCGATCTCGTCATCCTCGACATGCGATTGCCGGGGAAGTCCGGGCTCGATGTGCTGACCGCGCTCCGCGGGCGAGGGTTCGAGCGGCCGATCCTCGTGCTCACCGCGCAGGACGCCGTCGATTCGAAAGTGTCGACGCTGCGCGCCGGTGCCGATGATTACGTGACCAAGCCATTCGCCTTCGAAGAGCTTCTCGCGCGCGTTGAGGCGCTCGCGCGGCGGCCGCGGGCGATCGCGTCGGGAACGCTTCGCGTTGCCGACCTCGAACTCGACCAGACGACGCACGAAGTGCGGCGTGCGGGCGAAGCGGTCGAGCTCACGCCGAAGGAGTTCACCGTGCTCGAGTACCTCATGCGCCACACCGGGCGGGTGATGAGCCGGACGCTGATCACGGAGTATGCGTGGGGCTATCACTTCGATCCCGGTACCAACATCGTCGACGTCGTGATCAACCACCTGCGGAAGAAGATCGACGCCCGCCACGAACGAAAGCTGCTGACGACCGTGCGCGGGGTGGGGTACGTCGTCAAGGCGTGAGCCGCGGTGCGCGCGGCCAGGCCCGCGCACGCGGCGCCGCTCGCGTCGCGCGGAACCCTAACGTTCCATGCCGACCGTTCGCGCCCGGCTGACGACGGCCTATGCGTTCGCCCTCGCCGCAACGCTGGTCGCCTTCTCGCTCGCCCTCGTCGTCGCGCGCCGCGCCGGCGCCTATCGCGAGCTCGCCGAACACGTGGCGGCGCAGGCGGGGGCGGTGCTCAACGTCGTCCGCCTAACGGAGGACGAAGGTCTTCCGCTCACCGTTCGCAGCGACACCAGCGTCGGGCCGGTGGTCACCCCGCAACTGTCGAAGAAACTCGAGGGAGTCGGCGACTACGTGCTGATCCTCGATGCCAGTGGCCGGGCGCTCTATGCGTCATTCCAGGCGGTGCAACTCAGCTTCGACGATTTCGCGCGCCTGCAGCAGGCGGCGCTCCAGGCACCGCTGAACGGACCGTCGCGCTTCGTTCAGCTCGACTCGGTCCGGCTGCTGCTCGTTGCGCAGCCCGACACCGGCGACGTGCAGGTGGCACGGATTGCGACCGCCGTCGACACGCGGCCGGCCGACGATGCGCCGCGCGCGCTCGCTACATCACTGTTCGGTTTGGTCCCGCTCTTCATGCTGCTCTCGGTGTTCATCGCGTACTTCATTTCAGGGCTCGCGCTGCGACCGCTCGAGTTGATCATCAATGAAGTGCAGGCCATCACCGATGGGCGGAGCCTGCACCGCCGGCTGCAGGCCGACCTCGGTGGTGACGAGCTGGGACGGCTCTCGATCACGCTCAACGAAATGATCGCGCGCCTCGAGACCTCGTTCGGCGCGCTGCGTCGCTTCACCGCCGACGCGAGCCACGAGCTGAAGACGCCGCTCACCGTGCTGCGGGCCGATGTCGAACGGGCGATGAATCCGCGCTCGTCGCACAACGAGCAGCTCGTCGCGCTCGAGGAGGCGCTGCAGGAGACGGCGCGGATGACCGACCTCGTCGACTCGCTGCTCACGCTCGCCCGCGCCGACGAAGGACGGTTCGATATCATCAACGAACCGATTCATCTCGAGCCGCTGACGCGCGAGGTCTTCGAGACGGCGGTCATCCTTGGCGAGGACGCGGGACTCGAAGTGGGGCTGCCGGTCATCGAGGACGCGACGGTCCTCGGCGATCGGACGCGGTTGCGGCAGCTCTTCCTCAACCTGGTCACGAATGCGATCAAGTACACGCCGCGCGGCGGGCGCGTCGAGGTCGCGTTGAGCCGGCGGCTCGGGGAAGCGACCTTCACCGTCCGTGACACTGGGATCGGCATCTCCGCGGGCGACCTGCCCTACGTGTTCGAACGGTTCTGGCGAGCCGACCGCGCTCGGTCGCGACAGGCGAGCGGCGACGCGGGGACGCCCGGTCGCGGCGGATTCGGCCTCGGGCTGTCGATCAGTCAGTACATCGCGCAGGCGCACGGCGGGTCGCTGACGGTGCAATCCCGGCTCGGCCGGGGAAGCTCCTTCATTGTCTCGCTCCCCCTCGCCGACGAGCCGCGTCCCGAGGGCAGCGAGCCGTGAGCGGGCAGCGGTGCCAGCACCGCGTTCACGAACTCTTAATCTTCGCGATGTTCCGGTAGCGCGGGTCCAGTGTAGTTTGACGCACGAGGCTTGCATGAAGCCATCGACGTCAACTCACCAGGGCCCGGTCGCATGTTCGACAACCTGATCGAGACGAAGAAGAAGAAGCAGCGCACGTTTGGCGGAACGATCATCAGTGTGGTCGTCCACGCTATCGCCATCGGTGCCGCCGTCTACGGCACGCTGAACGCGCGCGAAGCGATCCTCGAGAAACCGAAGGCCGAGAAGGTCGACTTCGTCGAGGTGAAGAAGGAGGAGCCGAAGCAGGAGCCCGAGAAGGCGCCGCCGCCGCCGGAGGTCACGGTTGCGCCGCCACCGCCGAAGGGATTCCAGGTGCTCGCGGCACCAATCAACATCCCCGACGTCATCCCGGACATCGACCTCTCGAAGAAGGTCACCGACGAAGCCGACTTTACCGGCAAGGGAGTCGCCGGCGGAGTTGGCCGCGGTGTCGTCGGCGGGACGGGATCGGCGAACAACGAAGGCGCATACTTCGAGTTCCAGGTCGAGAAGACCGTGCTCGGCGCGCCGGGCAACCCAACGCCGACGTATCCGTCGATGCTGCAGTCGGCCGGCGTCGAGGGAAAGGTGCTCGCCCAGTTCGTCGTCGACACGTCCGGTCGCGCGGACATGAAGACGTTCAAGGTGCTCGAGACATCGCACGAGCTGTTCGCGCAGGCGGTCCGGCAGGCGTTGCCGCGCTACCGCTTCTTCCCTGCCGAGATCGGGGGCAAGAAAGTGCGTCAGGTCGTGCAGCAGCCGTTCACGTTCGCGATCGGCAAGTAAGTCACCGCCAGCCCGCGTCGCGCGGGCCGGCCGTTCATCGTTGTTTTCGGCAGTCGTCACCCCACGTCGCCGTTAGGCGCGCCACCCACCTGAGGATTCACGTCGTATGAGTCTGTCCCTGCTCGACCTCTGGAAGTCGATGGGTCTGTTCGCGAAGGGCATTGTCGCCGTGCTCTTCATCATGTCGCTCTGGTCGCTGACGATCGCCATCCAGAAGTGGTGGGCGCTGCGCGCTGCCAGGAAGGAGACGGTGAAGTTCACCCCCGAGTTCTCGCAGTTCCTCGAGGAAGACAACATCACCGAGGCGATCAAGCTGGCCGAAGGCTACAAGAAGTCGCACGTCGCCCGCGTCCTCGGTGGCGCGTTAGGCGAAGTGAAGCCGCTGATCCAGGATGGCTCGGTGACGGTCGCCGACATCAACTCGGCCGAGCGTGCGGTCGAGCGCAACATGCTCCTCGAAGTGACTGACCTGAAGCGCGGCTCGGGCGTGCTGGCGACCGTCGGATCGACGGCGCCGTTCGTCGGGCTGCTCGGCACGACGATGGGCATCGTCAACGCCTTCACCGCGATGGCGGCGACTGGCTCGGGCGGTCTTGCCTCGATCGGGTCGGGTATCGCCGAAGCACTGATCACCACTGCGTTCGGCCTCATCGTCGCCATTCCGGCGGTGTGGGCGTACAACTACTTCCAGACCAAGGTCGACAATCTCTCGGCAGAGATGACCTACGTCTCGAAGGAGTTCATCGACTACCTGATCAAGGGCGTGTCGGGCGAATTCGGGCGGTCGCGCTTCACCCGCGAGTTCAACCCGCAGGGCGGCGGCAACAGCAACCCGATCAGCAAGTAACCGCAGCCAACTGAGGAGACATTCCGATGGCGATGTCGTCAGGTGGTGGCAGCGGGGCAGTGAAGGCGGAGCCTAACGTGACGCCGATGATCGACGTCATGCTCGTGCTCCTGATCATCTTCATGGTGGTCGCGCCGGCGCTGCTGGCGGGGTTCAATGCAAACCCGCCGCAGGGACAGAATCTGAAGTCGCATCCGGAAGACGAGACCGACAAGACGCTCGGCATCGACCGCGACGGGAAGTACTACCTCGACAAGCAACCCATTCGCTACGAGGACATCCCGACGCGGCTGAAGCAGATCTACAGTGCACGCACGCAGGATTTCATTCTCTACGTGAAGGCAGACAAGGGACTCGACTACGAAAAGGTGCTCGACGCGCTCGACATCGCGTCGAAGAACGGAGTGCGCGTCGTCGGGATGATCTCGGACCAGAAGGCGGGCACGACATCGACGGTCGAAGGCGACAGTCCGATTCCGGAAAAATTGAAGGGGAGCCACTGATATGTCGATGAGCACGGGTGGTGGCGCGCTGACGAACGACATCAACGTCACGCCGATGATCGATGTGCTTCTGGTGCTGTTGATCATCTTCATGGCGGCACTGCCGTCGATGCGGAAGGCAATCGACATTCAGCTACCGGATCCGACGCCGTCGACGGCACCGTCGAGCGCGCAGTCGAACCAGATCGTGATGGAAGTCGGCCCGAACAACGCCTATGCGTTGAACAAGGAAGTGGTCCCGAAGGCGGGACTCGCCGCGCGGCTCAAGGAGATTTATACGGGTCGTCCGGAGAAGATCATTTTCGTGAAGGGCGATCCGAAGGTGAAATACGAAGACGTGATCTGGGCGATGGACGTCGCGCGCGGTGCGGGCGTGAAGGTCATCGGCATTCCGCCCAAGGATGTGCCGAAGTAGCCGACGGAGCGCCGCCGTCAGGCGGCCCGACGTGACGTGATGCTGGGTGAAATCGATACGGCGGGCGAACCTTTCGAGGGCGTCCGCCGTATCATTTCCGCCCATCGGTGTAACAGGACGGGCAGTTCATAATTCTTCAGCGGTGTGTCGATGGGCGAGACTGGCGCGTTTGACGAACGGAGCGGCGAGCGGGAGGCGTGGCAGCAGCCCGCCCCCGCGCCGCCGCGTCCGCGCCCCAATCTGCCCACTGAGATGCCGCGTCCCGCCGGCGCACGCGAGTCGAGCCGGATCAGCGCATTGGTCTCCGTCGCGCTGCACGTGCTGATCATCATGCTGCTGCTGCTGCCCGCGCTGCTCTCCTCCAGTGTGCGATCCGCGCTCGCGACCGGGGCAGGCGGCGCTGGTCCGGCGGGTGGTGGTGGCGGCAGCGGTGGTTCATTCGGGCCGCGCGAGACGCTCCGCTACGTGCGCGTCGCGCCTGACCCGCCAGCTCTGCAGCCGACCGCGGCGACGGTGCCGACGCCCGTCCCGCCGAAGCCGGTCGTCAAGCCGCCAGTCCCGCAGGTGCAGCCGCAGGCCACGCCTCCGCCGCCGGTCGATGCGGCGCCGGCGACAGGAGGCGCGGCCGGTGCCGGAAGCACGAGTGGCGCTGGTGGCGCGGGGCCAGGCACTGGCGGCGGAACCGGTTCGGGAGTCGGCACCGGTACGGGGAGCGCGAACGGCCCGGGCACCGGTGGAGGACTCGACAGCATCTATCCGCCGCAGCCGATCGAAGTGTTCATCCCACCAACGCCGGTGCCATCGAAGGTGCGGCCCTACACGCTCGTCGCGCAGTTCGATGTGGACTCGACCGGCAAGGTGCTGAACGTCGCCTTCAATGAGACCGGCGACGGGGGCTACAACAAGAAGCTGCGGGCGCAGCTCGGGCGTATCCGCTTCCGCCCTGCAGTGAAGCGCGACGGGCGGCCCGTTCGCGCCACCGTGCCCCTCACCTACGACATCTACTAGCGAGTACACAGCACGCGCCGCGAGTGAGGCGCGCGAGCTGTCCCTCGCTCTGGCCTTCCCCAGTCGGGCCCAGTACATTGACGCCACTGTAACCCGCGCCGCGGCATCGCCTTCCATCCGCGCGCGCTTCGCCCCGTCAACCCCGGATTCCCCCCCCGAATGAGCAGCGCCGCCGCCGCTCCCGACGCGACGACCGACACGCAGCCAGAATTCGTCAAGGCGCTGACGTTGACCGACGCGACGATGCTCGTCGCCGGTTCGATGATCGGCTCCGGGATCTTTCT
>JBKJQR010000266.1:0-17058 GCA_046593895.1 Gemmatimonadaceae bacterium
GTGGGAGGCAACCACCCGCTATGGTACGGGCAACATGGGGGGCGTCATCGCGGTGACGACTCGACAGGGCGGTGACGAGCAGGCGGCGTATCGCGGGCGGCCTTGATCGGCCCTCGAACAATCAGCCGTCGAGCCGCGCGCCGTACTGCCTAACCGCGCGCCGCGTTAGGCGATGGATTCTTGGCCAGCCACTCGCCGCCGTCGACGACGAGAATCGCCCCGGTAATCCACTCGCCGGCCGGCGAAGCGAGGAAGGCCACCATGTTCGCGATGTCGCGCGGGGTGCCCCATCGTCCGGCGGGGATCGCCTTCTTTGCGTAGCTGGCCATCGCCTGCTCGACGGCGAAAACGTCAGGCACCTGGCCGCTGGCGGCCGGGGGCGGGGTGAATGCCTTGCGTACACCTTCGGTCGGGATTGGTCCCGGGGCGATCGCGTTCACCCTGACACCGTACGGCGCCCACTCGAGGGCAAGGGTCCGCGTCAGTGCATCGATCCCCGCCTTCGCCGCCGTGGCGTGGGCCATCAACGGCCAGCCGCGGTAGTGCAGCGTCATCGAGATGCTGACGATGCGCCCACCACCCTGGGCCTTCATGACCGGCAGCACCGCCTGCGAGCAGAAGAACGTGCCGAAGAGGTCGATCTCGACGACCGAACGCCACGCGTTAGGCGAGAGCGTCTCCGATGGCGCGTAGAAGTTGCCGGCTGCGTTGTTCACGAGGAGGTCGATCCGCCCGTGCGCCTTCGCGACGCGGCCGACCATCGCCTGGATCTGCTCCGCGTCGCGTACGTCCACCGTCTCGCCCGACGCTGCGCCGCCGGCGTCGCGGATCGCACGCGCCGCGGCGTCCACATTCTCGAGCTTGCGACTGGCGACGACGACGTGGGCGCCCAGCTGCGCGAGCAGCTGCGAGATGCCCAAACCGATTCCAGTGCCCCCACCGGTGACGATGGCGACCTGGCCGGCAAGCAGGCCGTCACGGAAGACGCTGGCCGCTGTTGCGTGGTCGCTTGGCGCGTTCATGAGGGATCCGGAAAGTAGGGAAGGTCGGCGGACAGGTCGAGCACGAGCTGGCGAGGCTTCACGAAGCTGCGGCGATGGTGCGGCGACATTCCATGTTCGTGGACGCGCGCCCAGTGCTCGGGCGTTCCATACCCGACGTTGGTCTCCCAGCGGTAATACGGGTAGCGGCGCGCCAGCGCGGCCATCAGCGTGTCGCGCGTGACCTTCGCGAGAATCGACGCGCACGCAATCGTGTAGCAGCGCCGGTCGCCGCTGACGATCGCCGTGTGCGGCGTCGCCAGCGTGCGAATCGCCGGGCCGTCGATCAGCACGTGGTCCGGCTGCAGCCGCAACTGGCTGATCGCGCGGCGCATCGCGAGCACTGTTGCGTGGTAGATGTTCACGCGATCGATCTCGCGCACCGATGCCGCGCCCAAGCCGATGCAGAGTGCCCGCTCACGGATCTTTGCTGCCAGCCGCACGCGGTCTGCTGCGCCTAACGCTTTCGAGTCATCGACACCACCGATCGCCCGACAGTCGGACGGCATGATGATGGCGCATGCGACGACGGGACCCGCGAGGGGGCCCCGTCCGACTTCGTCGATTCCGGCGATCAGCGGGCCGTGGCCCGCGCGGGCATCGCGCTCGAATGCGCTCCAGCGCTTACGGGAGGCGCGACGCCGCCCTGCCGCCACTGGGAAGCTGCTCCCTACTCGGCAGCGTTCGTCGCCGGGACGGCGACGCGAACCTTCTTCTCCTTGATGCGCGTCGCCTTGCCAGTAAGGTGGCGGAGATAATACAGCTTGGCGCGCCGCACGCGACCGCGACGAACGACCGCAAGGTCGCCGATCATTGGGCTGTGCACCGGGAAGATGCGCTCGACACCAACGCCATTGGAAATCTTCCGCACCGTGAACGTCTCGCTGACGCCACTGCCGCGGCGCGCAATGCAGACGCCTTCAAAAGCCTGCAGACGCTCCTTCTCGCCTTCACGGACCCGCACGTTCACGCGCACCGTGTCGCCCGGCCGGAAGGGCGGGATGTTGGTGCGCAGCCATTCTTTCTGAGTTTCGATGAAGGGATGCATATGACGCTCGGAGCCGAAAGACAGGCCCAGTTAGGTGACGGCCGCGGGAACGCGGATGTGACGGCAAGTGCCACAGATCGAAGAAGATAACCGATGACCGATGCCGAAGGCAACCCACGTGACGAGCGGGCTCTGCTATCAGTCCCTGAGGTGCCGGGACGGCCGATATCAGACGTGATGCGCGGCGCCATGCAGGCGGCCTGCCGACCCCCCGGGAAGGAAGCTGATGGCTACCAGTCGCTCCCCCCGTGTCCGCACGCTGAGCGCTTGCCGTTCTCTCGGTCTGATCGCGATGCAGTTATCGGCGGTGCTTGCCGTAAGAGTGCATCCGCTCGGGGCGCAGGCGGTGCCCCTCGGCCATCCCGACGGATTCTCGCGCGGCGAAACACTGCTGATCGCGGGGCAATTCCAGAGCGCGCTCTCCGAGTTCGAAGCACTGCGTCGAGCCAGTCCGACGAATCCTGCCGCGCTGCTCGGGCTCGGCAATGCGCAGGAAGG
This sequence comes from Gemmatimonadaceae bacterium, assembly GCA_046593895.1. Lineage (GTDB taxonomy): Bacteria > Gemmatimonadota > Gemmatimonadetes > Gemmatimonadales > Gemmatimonadaceae > JABFXC01. The sequence continues at coordinate 2,587 of JBKJQR010000266.1, forward strand.
CTTGGGCCGAACGCGGGCAGCGGAGCGATCGTACCACGAGTACATCGCGTTGCGGCCAATGGACGCCAGCGGCTACGCGAACCTCGGTCACGTGCTGGGCGCGATGGGGCGGAAGGATGACGCGTTGCAGGCCTACCGCGACGCCCAGCGTCTCGATCCAGCGTCAGTCGTGGCGAAGCGCGGAGCCGGCCTTAGCCTGCGTGCGCTTGGACGTCGCGAGGAGGCGCTCCGCGCGCTGCGCGAGGCGTCGCGGCTGAACGGGTCCGATCCGGCAACCTGGGGCGCTCTGGCGCAGCTGTCGCTCGAACTGGAACACGCGGTTGACGCGGTCGAGTACTGGGAAGAAGCGCTCCGTCGCGATGCCGGATATTTCGACCGGCGTCCCGATGAACGGAAGCAGTGGGAGCACCTGATGGCGACGTTGGGACCGCGGCCGAGCAGCGACGCATCGGCACGCGCCGGCCGGGGCTCACCCGGGGCGCGAGTGATCGGCCTTGGCGATAGTGCCGCCGCCGAAACGAGCGGCCCCCGACATGCGGACTCCGCGGCGGTCGCTGATCTCCCACCGGCAAGCTTCAGCCGAGGATCAACGAGTACGGGATCGGGCTTTGTCGTCTCGCGCGAGCGAGGCTTCGTCCTGACGAACAAGCACGTCGTCCGCGGGTGCAGCGAGGTGAAGGTGCGCGTCGGCGGTTCGGAGGCTCGCACGGCGACGGTCCGCGCGCTCGATCGTGACGACGACCTCGCGCTGGTCGAGACGCGGCTTCCTTCAGGCGCGTCGGTCACGTTTCGGGACGAACCCGCGGTCCGTCCCGGCGACGACGTTGTTGCGGTGGGTTTTCCGCTGAACGGGCTGCTCGCGGATCAGGTCAACGTCTCGACGGGGACTGTCAACGCACTGGCAGGGCTGTACAACGATCTTCACGTATTGCAGATGAGCGCACCCGTGCAGCCGGGGAGTAGCGGCGGCGCGCTCTTTGACGCGAGCGGCAACGTCGTCGGTGTCGTGGTCACGAAGCTCAACGCCAAGCTCGTGGCCGACGAGACGGGTGACATCCCGCAGAACGTGAACTTCGCCGTGAAAGCAGCGGTCGCCCGCGACTTCCTGAAATCGCAGGGTGTGGCAGTGCGATTGGCCACGTCCGCGGCGCGGCGCAGCAACGCAGACATCGGCGATATCGGCCGACAGGTCACGGTGCTCGTCGAGTGCTGGAAGTAACGCCTGGTGCCTGACGTCACGGTTCCTGGTTGACTGGCGCGCCGCCGCGCCGCTATATTCAGGGTTCGCATCGGAAACCGGTGCGACCCGCGCGACATGCGCGGAAGCGGCGCGAGGAATTCTTGCGTCGAGATGTGATCGGCGGGACGGCATTACCGGACTCCGAGCACAACATTTTATCGGAGAATGGCAATGCGTACTACCGGCACAGTAAAGTGGTTCAACGACGCGAAGGGCTTCGGCTTCATCACGCCCCAGGACGGCGCCAAGGATTGCTTCGTGCACTACTCGGCGATCCAGGGCAGCGGCTTCAAGACCCTCGTCGAGGGCGACCGTGTGGAATTCGACATGGTGCAGGGCGCGAAGGGTCCGTCGGCCGAGAACGTCGCCAAGGCGTCGTAATTCCATACCGGAGCGTTCATGATCGAAGTGATTCTCGAAGAGAGCGACCGGCTGGATTGGGCGCTCAAGGCCTTCAAGAAAAAGATGCTCCGCTCGGGGATCCTGAAGGATCTCCGCCGCAAGCGTCACTACGTGAAGCCGAGCGAGGCCCGCCAGTTGAAGGCGGCCGAAGCGCGGCGCCGTAAGCGCTCCGGAAAGGAGTAGGCAGATGCAGTGAAGCGACGCGCGTGACCTGACGGTCACGCGCGTCGCTTTGCATTCCCGCCGTGTGGCCTAACGGCGACTGGGGGGAAGCCCGGTCACGAGGCCGCGCCAGAAGGCGCCATCGGTGGCGAGCATCGCGTCCGAGGCGGCCGGCCCGTCGCCCCCGGCGGGATAGAGCTCCGGGCGGCGATCGCTGCCGGCGATCGCGACGATCGGGTCGACGATCGACCAGGCCTGCTCCACCTCATCGCTGCGGGCGAACAGCGTGGCGTCGCCGATCATCGCGTCGAGCAGCAGCGTCTCGTAGGCGGGCCCTGGTGCGCCCCCAAAGTCCTCCGCGTACGAGAAGCGCATCCGCACCGGCGCGAGCTCCATCTGCGGGGTGAGTGCGAGCGCGGCGCCCGGACGTTTCGCCTGGAATCCAAGTGTGATGCCCTCATCGGGCTGGATACGGACTACCAGTTCATTGGCATCCATCGTCCGCCGCGCCGCTCGCGGCCAGAGAACGCCCGGGGCGCGACGGAAGCGGATCGCAATCTCGGAGACCCGCTTGGCGAGGCGCTTCCCGCTGCGGATGTAGAACGGAACGCCTTCCCAGCGCCAGTTGTCGACGAATACCCGGAGCGCGGCGTACGTCGGGGTAGCCGTGCCCGGCGCGACCGACGGCTCGTCGCGGTAGGCCGGGACCGCGACGCCGCCAATGGAACCCGCGTCGTACTGGCCGAGGACCACACAGTCGCGCAGCGCAACGGCGTCGAAGCGCCTAACGGCGCGGAGCAGCTTGACTTTCTCGTCACGGACCGCGGTCGCCGTCATCGCACCGGGCGGCTCCATCGCGGTCGTTGCGAGGAGCTGCATCAGGTGATTCTGGAACATGTCGCGGACGATACCAGCTTCTTCGTAGTAGCCGCCGCGCGACTCGACGCCGACGGCCTCGGCGGCCGTGATCTGGACGCTGGCGATCGATCCGCGATCCCAGAGCGGTTCGAAGATCGCGTTCGCGAAGCGGAAGGCCAACGTGTTCTGAACCGTCTCCTTCCCGAGGTAGTGATCGATGCGGTAGAGCTGCGGCTCGGCGAATCGCGCGAGCAGCTCGGTGTTGAGCAGGCGCGCGCTGGCGAGGTCGCGGCCAAAGGGCTTCTCGATGATGAGGCGTGTCCATGGACCCTGCTGGACCTCCTCGCTCGCCTGGGTGCGCGGCGCCGCACCGCTGGCCGACAGCGACTCGACGACACGGAGGAAAAGGCTCGGCGGGATGGCGAGATAGAACATCCGGTTGGCGACGGCGCCGTGCGCCTCGACGGCGGTGAGCGTCGCGGCGATCCCCTGGTAGAGCGCCGGGTCGGTGAGATCGCCGCGGATGTAGCGGATGCCGCGCGTCAGCCGGGCGAGCGCAGCGGGATCGACTGCGCCCCCGGTGTCATCGGCGACGGCAAGCGCGGCGCCGACAGCGGTCGCGTACGACGCGTCGTCGTTAGGCATGCGGTCAACGCCGACGAGCGTGAAGTTGGGCGCGAGCAGCCCGTTCAGCGCGAGGCGATAGAGCGCCGAATAGAGCTTGCGTTTCGCGAGGTCGCCTAACGCCCCGATGAGGACGAGCGTGCAGTCGTCCCCGGTGCCGCGTTGCTCGCCCTCGCTGAGCGGAATGTGGGGGTCACTGGCCATCACGACGATTTCACTGCGTGGCCACCGAACTCGTTGCGCAAGGCAGCGATGACCTTGCCGCCGAAGGAATCCTCCTGGCGCGAGCGAAGCCGCATGATCAGCGAGAGCGCAATCACCGGCGCGGGCACGTCGAGGTCAGTCGCCTCCTGTACCGTCCAGCGTCCCTCGCCGGAGTCGGCGATGAAGCCCTTGAGCGCGCTGAGGTTTGCGTCGTTGGCGAAGGCGCGCTCGGCGAGCTCGTTGAGCCAAGAACGGACAACGCTGCCGTGGTTCCAGACGGCGGAGATCTGGGCGAGGTCGAGCTTGAAATCCTTTGATGCGTGGAGAATCTCGTAGCCCTCGGCGTAGGCCTGGAGCAGCCCGTACTCGATGCCGTTATGAACCATCTTCACATAATGCCCCGCGCCCGGCGGGCCGACATGGGCATAGCCCCCGGGCTCAGTGAGCGCGGTGAACAGTGGTTCGCAGATCGCGATCGCCCGGTCGGCCCCACCGACCATGAGGCAGTAGCCGTTGTCGAGCCCCCAGATTCCGCCGCTTGTTCCCGCGTCGACGAAATCGATGCCACGCGATTCGAGCGACCGCGCACGGCGCAGCGTGTCGCTGAAGCGCGAGTTCCCGCCATCGATGATGATATCGCCGTTCGACAGCATCGGGACGAGCGTCTCGATGGTCTCGTCCACGGGCGCGCCTGCCGGCACCATGATCCAGACCACCCGCGGCGCCTGCAATCCGCCAACGACACTCTGGAGATCGGTCGCTGGCCGGGCGCCGAGCTTCGTAGCGCGTTGCACCGCCAGTGAATCGCGGTCGAAGGCGACGACTTCGTGTCCCTTCCTGAGCAATCTTGCCGTCATGTTGCCGCCCATCTTGCCCAGCCCGACCATCGCGACGCGCATCCAGTATCCTCGCAGTGAGTTGAATTGAAATTGGTCAGCGGATCAGCACGACTCGCGCCGGGGCGCCATCACAGCCCCGTATGCGCAGCGGCAGGCAGACGACCTCGTATTCCCCGGGAACGACGTTCTCGAGGGCAAGACCTTCCACGACCGCGACGCGCGCGTGGAGCAGGGTATCGTGCGCTCGGTGATGCCCAGCGTGGTACTGCTCGACGGAGAGGGCATCGATCCCGACGAACGTCACGCCGCGGGCGACGAGAAGCGCAGCACCTTCGGGGGTGAGATAGGTAAAATCCTCCTCGAAGGCGCCGGTCGCCGCGAATCGTTGCGAGTTCCGCGTGCGGAGAATGACCCTCGTGTGCGCGCCGATCGCTCCCTCGAGCTCGGCCGTTCCGATCGCGCGCACGCTCTCGGGAATATCGACGACGATCGCGGGTCCGATCATCGCGTCGAGGGGTACTTCGTCCACACCGCCGCCCGCGTCGTCCATGTGCAGGGGCGCATCGACGTGGGTACCGGTGTGCGAACCAAGCGACAGCAGCGAGACGTTGCTCGAGTCACCGCGCGCGATCGACTTCGCCAGCGCGATCTGAACAGGCGGGTTGCGCGGATAAATCGGCATCCCGGTGAAGAGCGGCCGTGAGACGTCGATGATCGTGCGCTTCGACTGGTGCGGATCATTCATGGCGGCAGGAGTGCGGGTGCGACGGCGTGAGGGTCAGCCTAGATTGTAGTAATGCGCGCGTAGTCGCTACCCGTGCGCCGCGCCTCAACATCGAACAATGATCATGCTCACGAGTCGACGTGTTGCTTCACTCGCCACGGCCGGCGCCCTCGCCGCGCTCGCCACGTTCGCTTGCGAGAAAGCGGGGAGTGCGCACGAAGCGCTCTCGCGCGTTGCCGCCGATACAACGCCTTCACCTGTGTTTTCGGTGCCCGCGCGTTGCGCGACAATGCCCGCGTCGTGGACCGAATGGGTCACGCCGCGGACACGAGCGGTTGTGAAGCAGCCGTCGGACTCGGTGGTGGCCGGCGCGACAAGCTCGCCGGTTGATTCGACGGTTGCTCCGGCGGACTCGCTCGCTCCTCGGAAGCTTCCGACTGACACCTTTCCGACTCCACCGACGGCGTTGCCGGGGTCGGTTCTCCCCGGCTGCCGGATCGTCGCCTATTACGGAAATCCGTTGTCGAAGCGGATGGGGGTACTTGGCGAGCTGCCGCAGCCGCAGATGCTCGCGCGGCTCGAGGCGGAAGCACACGCATTCGAGCGCGCCGATTCAACGATGCCCGTCGTGCGGGCTCTGGAGATGATCACGCCGGTGGCGCAGGGAAGCCCCGGCCCCAAAGCCCTCTGGCGCGCGCGGATGGCCGACACGCTGATCGAAAACATGGCGAAGCTCGCCGAATCGAAGGGGTATCTGCTCGTGCTCGACGTGCAGGTGGGGAAGAGCACGGTGGCGGCGGAGTTGGAACCGCTCGTCAAGTATCTGAAGCGTCCGTACGTCCACCTCGCGCTGGACCCGGAATTTTCGATGAAGGGGAAGGAGCCCCCGGGGAAGAAGATCGGGACGATGGACGCAGCGGATGTGAATCTCGCCATCGGTGTGCTCGCCAAGCTCGTCGACGACAACAAGCTGCCGCCGAAGTTCATCATCGTGCACCGCTTCACGCAGGCGATGTTGACGAATCACGAAAGGATCGCGCGTGACCCGCGGGTGCAGGTGATCATCGACATGGACGGATTTGGTCCGCCGTCGCTGAAGCTCGGGTCGTACAAGGCGTACATCCAGCAGCGTCCGGTGCAGTACTTCGGAATCAAGCTGTTCTACAAGAATGACAAGCCGCGATTCAGCGCGACCGATGTGCTCCGACTTTTTCCAATTCCGCAGTACATCCAGTATCAGTGAGTCGGGACGCGGACGGCGAACGTCGCGCTCGCGGTAGGCGATGAACTGGCGGCGATGACGCGCGACCCGGCCCGACGGCAGGTATTCCGCGACGAGACGGGGCGTCGCTGGCGCCGCGTCCGCCGCGCCGCGCTTGCGGCGGGCATCGTGACCAGCATTCTCGCCGTTGGCCTCATCCTGGCGATTCTCGTCCCGCCGCTGCTGCCGGTGATCGCCGGCGGCGGGTCGCACTCGCGTGACGTCGTCCGCGTCCCGCGCATCGCGACGACACGGCGCGACCGGGCGAGGATCGCGGCGCGCCGTCGCCTGTTCGTCGAGCGCGCCGGCCGGCGGGGACCGGCCTCGCTCCGCCCGAGCAACCTGCCGTTAGGCGCGACGCGGTCGATTGCCGCGTCGAGCGACAGCGCGCCAATCGTTGCCGCGTTCTACGTCAACTGGGACGACAATTCGTTCGCGTCGTTCCGGAACCATATCAGCGATCTCGATTGGGTGGTCTGCGAATGGGCGTTTCTCGGCGCCAGCGGCGACTCGCTGAAACTGCGGGTCGACCGGAGGGTGCTCTATCTCGCGTCACGCCAGCCCGTTGAAACGCGGCCTGCCGTGCTCACGCTGGTGACAAACTTCGACTCGGCGACTCGCAACTTCGATGCGCGCCGTCTCCGTGCGCTGGTCAGTTCGCCGCAACACCGGGCGCGCGTGATCGCGCAGCTCGACACGATGGTCGCGAGCTATGGACTGGCCGGTGTGACGATCGACTTCGAGGCGGTGCCCGAAGACCTCGACCGCAGCGTCGTCGCCTTCATGCGCGAACTGGGCGTGGTCATGCACCGGCGCGGCGCCATAGTCACTCAGGCGCTGCCCGCCGACGAGAGCGTTGCGCAGCTCCGCGCGCTGGCCGCGGTGAACGACCGGGTGTTCGTCATGCTGTACGACGAACACTACGGCGCCGGCGATCCGGGGCCGGTGGCGAGTCAGGGGTGGTACGAGCGCACGGCACGGCGCGCGCTGTCGGCGATGCCTCCGGGGAAGGCGATCCTCGCAATCGGCGCATACGGCTACGATTGGACCGACGGCGCTCCCGCCGTTGCCGGCGAAGAGCGAACGTTTCAGGACGTCATGCGGGACGGACGAAGCCATTCGGCGACGGTCCATTTCGACTCGGTGTCGATGAACCCGTGGCTCAGCTTCACCGATCCCGACTCGACTGACCACGTCATCTGGTTCCTCGACGGAGCAACCGCGACCAACGAGGCAGCCATCGGTCGAGCGTTAGGCGCGGGCGGGCACGCGATCTGGCGCCTCGGTGCCGAAGACCCGTCTCTCTGGAGCACGGTCGGGGTGCACGGCGGTCCAGTGGCTGGGCTCGAGCGGATCCCGCCGGGATACGACGTGGAATTCGACGGTGCCGGGGAGATTCTCAACCTGACGGCGCGACCGACCGCCGGTCGACGCGTGATCGCGACCGATCGGACCACCGGCCTGGTGACCGCGGAGAGCCTCGCTACCTATCCGACGCCGTGGGTCGTCGCACGGATGGGCGACATTCCCCATCATGTCGCGCTCACCTTCGATGACGGACCCGATGGCCGGTGGACCCCGCTCATCCTCGACACACTGAAGAAGTATCGAACGCCGGCGACCTTCTTCATCATCGGGCAAAACGCCGAGGCGCACATTCCGCTGGTGCGCCGCATCGTTCGCGAAGGCCACGAGTTCGGCAACCACACGTTCACGCACCCGAACCTCGCGTTGACATCGACGTTCGTGACGCGCCTCGAACTCGACGCGACCGAACGACTGCTCGAGGCCGTGCTCGATCGCCGGTCGGCACTGTTTCGTCCTCCGTACTTCGGGGATGCCGAGCCAACGACCGTGGACGAACTCGATCCCGTCGGGGTAGCGAACGATCTTGGGTACGTCACCGTCGGCCTGCACGTCGATTCCGAGGATTGGCTGCGGCCTGGCCCGTCGGCGATTGTGCGCAACGTGCTGGACGGGCGCGTGCGTGCACAGGCGTGCACCGATTCGTTGCACGAGAACCGCGCCCCGGGCTCGCCGTTGGAGAACGGGTGCAGTGGCAGCGTCGTACTGCTGCACGATGGCGGTGGTGATCGCTCTGAGACGCTCGCCGCGCTTGGCCCGCTGATCGACTCGCTACGCGCGCGCGGTGACACGCTGGTGCTCGTGTCAGCCCTCGCCGGCCTGACGCCGGCGGAGGCGATGCCACCATTGCCCCCGTCCGGCGTCGCCGTGCGTCTTGCCGAACTGGCGACATTCGGCGCGATCGGCGGACTCGAATGGCTGCTGCACTGGTTGTTCGTGCTCGCGGTGATACTCGGGCTGGGCCGGCTTGTGCTCATCACGGCGCTCGCCCTCGTGCAACACGTGCGCGCCAAACGAGCGCGCGAGCTCGATGCTGTGTTCGGGCCTGTCGCGGTGATCGTCCCTGCGTACAACGAAGAACGAGTAATCGCCAAGACCGTCGCCAGCCTGCTCGACCAGGACTACGCGGGCGCGCTGACGATCATCGTCGTCGACGACGGATCGCCCGACAGTACCGCCGCCGTGGTTCGCGCGATCTACGGCGGCAATTCGCGGGTCGTCGTCCACACGAAGCCTAACGGCGGAAAGGCGAGTGCGCTCAATTACGGAATCCAGGCGACGAGCGCGCCGATCATCGTGGCCCTCGACGCAGACACCGTGTTCGATCGCGACACGATCACGCGGCTGGTCGCCCCGCTCGCCGACCCGCGCGTCGGCGCGGTCGCCGGCAACGCCAAGGTCGGAAACCGCATCAACCTGGTGACGCGCTGGCAGGCGGTCGAGTACGTGACGAGCCAGAACCTCGACCGCCGCGCCTTTGCGCTGCTCGATTGCATCACGGTCGTGCCGGGCGCGGTGGGTGCCTGGCGCCGCGACCTTGCGGAAGCAGTCGGAGGCTTCAGCGAGGACACGCTCGCCGAGGACCAGGACCTGACGCTGGCGATCCGACGAAAGGGGTATTCAGTCGCCTATGCGCCGGACGCGGTAGCCTACACCGAGGCACCAGAAACCCTGGCCGGACTGGCCAAGCAGCGCTTCCGCTGGAGCTTCGGCACGCTGCAGTGCATGTGGAAGCATCGCGACGCGCTGTTCAACCCGCGGTACGGGACGCTGGGCTGGATCGCCATGCCTAACGTGTGGCTGTTCCAGCTGTTGTTCGCCGCGCTGTCGCCGCTCGCCGACCTGATGTTCGTCTGGAGCCTGTTTTCGGTCTGGCTGGTGCGGGAACAGCATGGCGCAACGTTCGCCCTGACGAATCTCGAACAGGTGCTCACACTGTACGCGGTTTTCCTGCTCGTCGACTGGATCGCGGCCGTCGTCGCGTTCGTCGTCGAACCGGGGGAGGACCGGCGCCTGACCTGGCTCGTCTTCCTGCAGCGGTTCGCCTATCGCCAGGTGATGTATTGGGTGGTGGTGCGATCATTCGTCGCGGCCGTTCGTGGTCACGTCGTCGGCTGGGGGAAGCTCGAGCGGACGGCGACGGTGGTACGCCCGGCGTAGCAGTGGAAAAAGCGAATGGTGGAGGCGCGGTCGTTGCCCGGGCTGTATAGATTCATCCGTTCGACCCGGTAGCTCAGTTGGTAGAGCAAAGGACTTTTAATCCTTAGGTCGTGGGTTCGAAACCCACCCGGGTCACTAGGCGATGGGTAATCGCCATTGAAGATCGACAGAAATTCGTTGCCAGAAGATCTTCCGCTCTCAGCGGCTTCACGCCATCCTTCTGCCGTTCGCAACCAGAGATCTCGGTATCAACGTTGTCGTGACGAGTTTCGAAAACCATCTGCGCAACGACGCGCTGGCGGCGGTCCCTCACCGGTCTCGTGTGAGTGAGGCGGAGCCACCGCGACGATCCGCGCCAGACGATGAAACCGGCATTCCGGATGCCGACGAACGACTTCGCCTGGCGATCGATGCCGGCAACATCGGCACGTGGGACCTGGACCCGTACACGGGACGTCTCGACTGCTCGGCGCGATGCAAGTCGCTCTTCGCAATCAGCGACGTGCTGCAGCCGACGCTCGAGCGGTTGCTCGGGCAAATGCACTCCGATGACCGATCGAGAATCGAGCGGATGGTCTCCGCTGCGCTCGATCCGCTCGGCACTGGGGAATACGACGCTGAGTTCCGCGTGCATCACGCTGACGGGTCGCTCGGATGGCTCGCGTGCAAGGGACGGGCGCTGTTCGCGTCGAGTGCGGGAGTGCAGCGCGCCACGCGATTGATCGGCACGGCGGTCGACCTGACGGAGCGCCGCCGCGTCGAGGACTATTCTCGCCTGGTCGCCGAGGCGAGCACGCTGCTCGCGTCGTCGCTCGATCTCGAGGTGATGCTTGCCGGGATTGGCAAGCTGGCCTGCCAGCGATTCGCCGACGCGGTCGTCGTTGACCTCGAAGACGATACCGGCACGCTCGCCCGTGCGGCCGCAGTCGAACGCGGTGGATGGCGCCCGCGACTGTTCGAACGTGTACGAAGCATTGCTCCGAGTTCAGCGGGTTGGAGCGATCGGCATCCGATTTCGCGCGCGCTTCGCGAGCAACAGACGGTACGCATGGAGACAGTGACGCGCGATGATCTCTCGTCGATGGCCGAGACCGACGAACATCGCGCACTACTGCACGAGCTGGGGATGTCGGCGGTGATTGCCGCGCCGCTGGTCGCGCGCGGGCGCGTACTCGGAGCAATCAGCTTCCTTCGCACCACCACGCGTCCTGGATACGACGCCGCAGAGCAATTCATCGGCGAAGAACTCGCCCGGCGAACGGCAACGGCAATCGAGAACGCCCAGCTGTATCGGTCCGCGGTCGCAGCGAGCGAAGCCAAGTCGAGCTTCCTCGCCTCGATGTCGCATGAACTGCGGACTCCCCTGACCGCCATCATCGGGTACGAAGAATTACTCGCCGACGGGATTACGGGGCCGGTCACCGAGCCACAACGGCATCAACTCGGCAGGATCAAGGCGAGCGCGACGCACCTGCTTGGCCTGATCGACGAGATTCTCACGTACTCGCGGGTGGAAGCGGGGAGCGAGCAGCCGCACTTCGAATCGCTCTGCGTCCAGACGGCGCTCGAGGAGGCGGCCGCGATTGTCGAGCCGCTGATCGCCGATCGCGGCCTCGAGCTGACGCTCGAGCTCTGCGCGTTCGGTGCCCATGTCCACACGGATGCGCAAAAGATCCGCCAGATCCTCGTCAGCCTGCTCTCGAATGCCACGAAGTTCACCGAGCGTGGAAGCATCGCGTTAGGCGTGAGGCGCGAGGGACGGCAGATGCTGTTCTACGTGCGCGACACGGGAATCGGCATCGCCGAGGAGCACCAGCATCACATCTTCGAGCCGTTCTGGCAGGCAAATTCCCGAGCGACGCGGAAGATTGCCGGAACGGGCCTCGGATTGACGGTGTCACGCCGACTCGCCCAGATGATCGGTGGCGAACTGACGGTCGAGAGCGAGCCGGGGCGGGGAAGCACATTCACGCTCGAACTGCCGATCGACGACCTGGTACTCGAGGCCGGCGCGATTCAGTGACGATCGCCGCCTAACGTTCCGGATCAGCGTGCCGCGGCGTACGCCCAGACGAGTCGCGAGATGTCGGCAATGAGCGACTTGGCGACCAGTTCATCGGGAATGCCCGATGTCAGGACGACGAGGACGTAGGGAGTCCGGCTTGGCGGGTAGACGATCGCGGCGTCGTGCAGTACCCCGGTGATCGAGCCGGTTTTCTGCGCGACAGGAGTACCGGGCGGCAGGCCCGCCGGAATCTCGCCGCTATAGATCTCGCGGAGCAGGATGTCGCGCATCATGACGCAACTCGCTGACGTCGCAGCGGTACCGCGCTCGATCGCCAGCATGAGAGCGGCGAGATCGCCGGCGGTGGTGGTGTTGTTCAGCCCGAGGGCGAACGCCTTGCCGTCCTCGACGCCGCGCCTGACGTGCATCCGCGTCGCGCCGAGGGCGTGCGCGGTCTCGTCCGCGTTCGCGGCGCCAGCGACCGGGATCAAGGTGTTCGTCGCGAGGTTGCTCGACCGCGTGATCATTCGTTCGATGAGGTCTCGAATCGCCACTCGCTGCCCGACCATTGCGTAGAGCGAGCTGTCGGAGTCGTCGCCAGCATCGAGGGTGAAGTTCGAGCCATCGACAATGGAGCCGAAGCTGTTGACCACGAGCAGCGTTTGATCGAGCGTGAGATGTCCCGCGTCCACCTGGCGAAACAGCTCGATCATGACGGGCACCTTCATCGTGCTTGCCGCGTGGAAGCTCGAGTCCGCGGCGATCCCGAGCTGAAAGCGGTCGCGCAGATCGTGGAGCACCACGCCAACACGCGCCCCCGGCACCGCGGAGATTCGCGCTTCAATGCGGACGCGGAGGGTGTCGTCCGGCGCAGCACGGGGAGGGCGCGCGCTGTCGGCGGACAGCGCGCCAAGAGTCAGGAGCAGGGTGAGCATCGCCCGAATATAGACCGGGGGTCGGAGGGCGCAATGAACGGCGCAGCGCACCATGCGAAGCAGGCGTTGCTTTCCTTCGCGTGGGTCGTTCTACGGAGACAGGGCGCACCGCGGCGCCCACTGCGTTCCGCCACTCGCCCCCGCTGTCCATGTCCCAGACGGTTCCCGAGGATCGCGACCCGCTGACGCCGACGATTACGCCGGCGCAGTTGAAGCGCGAACGCCTGCGTTTCTCGGACTTCCGGTTCACGCGAACGCCGTCAGGACAGTGCTCCGGCGAGGTGGAACTCGAATGGGTGGATGGGGTTCGAGTTGTCGGCAAGGCGGGGGGCCAGTCGAGCCCCATGGGCGACCTGAGAATTTCCGCTGACGCAGCGCTGCGGGCGCTGGAGACGTTTTCCGGCAACGCACTGCAGTTCGAACTGGTCGGCGTAAAGCTTCTCCGCGCATTCGACGCGAACGTCGTCATTGTCTCAGTGAACGTGAAGCGTGGTGAAGGACCGCCCCGGCTCCTCGGCTGCTACCTGGCCGAACATGATGCCGTCCGCGGCACCGTGGTCGCAGTACTCAACGCGACGAACCGCGTCCTCGGCAACTTCATCGCGACGCGTTAGGCAGCGCCGCCGCGAGGTGCAGGACTGCCCGCTGAGATTGATGAAGTGCAATCATTCATGAGGGAGTGTACGTGACGCGCTTCAGGACATGCGCGGCATTGGCGGCGTCGGTCGCTGCAGCCGCTTGCCAGCACAACGCGCCGATCGTGGCGCCCGCGCCAGTGGCCACTGTCGCGATCGACATCGATACTGTCGCCTCGCGCCGCGTGACGCCCGCGGACCGCCCGACAGCGAATCCAACCGACGGGGTGCCGCGACCGAAACCGGTGGACACGACGACCGTGTCGAGCGCGGAGGTCAAGCAGACGACGCTTCAGGTGTTCGGCGACACCGCCGCGCCACCGCCGGCGCGGGTCGATTCCGTGGTCGACGAGGCGGCGCCGGGGTTGGACGTCAGGCCGTACGAGACGCAGGAGCGCGTCGCCTTTTACGTGCGAATGTTCAGCGGTCCGGCACGCGCGCGGATCGTCGACCGGCTGGAACAAGGGAGTCGCTACGAGCCGATGATGCGCGCCAAGCTGCATGCGGCCGGGTTGCCCGAAGACCTCGTCTACCTCGCGCTGATCGAGAGCGGCTACAATCCCGACGCCTACTCGAAAGCCGCCGCCGTCGGAATGTGGCAGCTGATGACGGGCACGGCGCAGGGCGTGGGACTGCGCGTCGACTGGTGGGTGGACGAGCGCCGGGATCCGGCGCGGTCAACCGATGCGGCGATCCGTTTTCTGCGTTACCTGAACGACCAGTTCGGCTCACTCTACCTGGCGGCGGCCGCCTACAATGGCGGCCCCGGGCGCGTCGCGCGAGGGCTGGAGCGTTATGCCGACGACCTGCAGGGGACAACGGGTGAGGACCGCTTCTTCGCACTCGCCGAGAAGGATTATCTCCGCGCCGAAACGCGAAACTATGTGCCGCAACTGATCGCGGCCGCGCTCGTTGCAAAAGAGCCCGCGCGGTACGGGATGACGCTGCGCACGCTCCCCCCGTTCACGTATGACACCGCGGTCGTGCCAGCATCGACACCGATGGCAGCGGTCGCTCGTGCGGCTGGCGTCCCGGTCGCGCACATCATCGAGCTCAAC